>MDLC01000054.1 GCA_001723645.1 Candidatus Endobugula sertula
TGCGGACAGTAATAGGTTTTATTATAAAATTCAATAGCTTATTTAAAAATCTAAAAATCATTCGCTACAGGTATATTCATGGCCTTTACCACTAGAACCTAAAATATTCGAGCGCCAAATAAATAGATTGCGGGGGAAGTTACGCGGCTCATCAGGGTCTTCACAGGAAAAGTGCAAACTGTCGTTTTTCAAACGGTCTACCACATACTCTGCCGAGCTTTGCCCAGCCTGTTTAGCCTGTTTCGATAACTCCAGCGGGTTTTCTTGCAACTGAGGTGCAGATGGTAACCAACCCATACGTTCAGAACGGACATTACAATCAATCAGTGAGTATTTTTCCCATTTTTCCTGATCGGCCAGTGGCGATAGAATTTCTTTTACATCCAACTTTTCATAGCGCCACTGATTAGAATGGTTATAAAAGAATGAGGTACTATTCATATGGCGCGGTGGTCGATGCCAATCTAAACCAAAGGCTAGTGGTTGCCAGCCCGTTTGTGGACGTAGCTTTTCTTGCCCCACATAGTGGGACCAGCCACCACCGGACTTACCAATACAACCACACATCATCAGTAAGTTAATAATGCCACGATAAATCATATCCATGTGATACCAGTGGTTAACCGCTGCCCCTAAAATTACCATGGATTTACCGCGAGTTTTATCGGCAAACTCACGGGCAACGGTAATCACTTTATCGCGAGAAACGCCAGTGATTTTTTCCTGCCAAGCGGGTGTGTAAGGGATGTCGTCATCAAAACTGGTAGCAACGTTGTCACCTCCCAAACCTTGATCCACGCCGTAGTTAGCCATCATTAAATCAAACACGGTGGCGACATACACATCACCGTCTTTAGTGCTGACTTTGCGCACAGGTACATGTCGATTCAAAATACTGTTGTGATCCGTATGCTGAAAAATTTCCTGCTCATTTTCCTGGTTGCCAAAATAAGGAAAGGCAACAGATAAGACGTCATCGTGTTTTTGGACGAGAGATTTACATGGCCAAATTTCTTCACCACTCACTACATTTTTTAATTCTAAGTTCCAGCGACCACTTTTATCCCAACGCGAACCAATGGTTCCCGAAGGTATGGCAATCTCATCGGTATTTTCATCGAGAAGCACGGGTTTCCATTCTGCGTTTTCTTCTCCCGCTAAGGGGGTCAAATCTGACGCACGTAATGTACGTGAGGGAACATATGCTCCGTCTTTTTCTTCCAACATGACCAAAAAAGGCATATCCGTATACATACGACTGTAATCGTCAAAGTATTCACTGGGGCTATTATCACTATCCGCTAAATGAAACTCTTTGAGTACCACATGCCCCATCGCCATCGCTAATGCGGCATCAGTGCCCTGTCGAGGGTTGAGCCATAGATCCGTTAGCTTGGGACTTCACTGTAATCGGGTGTGACTGAGACGGTTTTGGTGCCCTTGTAGCGCACTTCCGTAAAGAAGTGTGCATCAGGGGTACGGGTCTGGGGCACATTGGAACCCCAGGCCATAATATAGGAGGAGTTATACCAATCCGCGGACTCCGGCACATCGGTTTGCTCACCCCATACTTGTGGTGAACTCGGCGGCAAATCACAATACCAATCATAAAAACTCATGCAGGTGCCGCCAATTAATGACAGGTAACGACTCCCTGCCGCATAAGACACCATCGACATAGCCGGTATAGGCGAGAAGCCAATAATACGGTCAGGCCCATATTGTTTTGCGGTATAGACATTAGCCGCAGCAATCATTTCATTGGCTTCATCCCAATCAGCACGCACCATCCCCCCTAAACCACGGGCGCTTTTATAATGTTGGGTTTTATTGGCATCACCGACAATGCTTTCCCATGCGTTAACAGGGTCAGGATGTTTACCTTTGGCTTCACGCCAGAGTTTTAATAAACGGCTGCGTATCATCGGGTACTTTAAACGGGATGCACTGTATAAGTACCAAGAGTAACTCGCACCACGGGCACAACCCCGTGGTTCATGGTTAGGTAAATCCGTACGAGTGCGTGGGTAATCAGTCTGTTGGGTTTCCCATGTCACTAAACCGGCTTTCACATAAATTTTCCAACTACAAGAGCCGGTGCAATTCACTCCGTGGGTTGAGCGAACTATTTTATCGTGTGACCAGCGCCCACGATAAGCGCGTTCCCATTGCCGGTTTTCATTGGTGGTAATTCCATGACCATCGGCAAATGTTTCTGGTGGCTCCTGAGTAAAAAACGTTAGCTTATAAAAGAGACGGGTTTACCATTGAAAATGATACGATTATGTTGCCTGGCGCCAATTCCCTCTGCGAATACTGTGATAGCGATATTGCTAGTGATTGCTTACGCTATCACACAGAGAATTGTCCTAACCCTCAATAATCTGGCGATATCTATATTTCAAGAGCCAATGCGCAAGTTTGTTTCCCCTCAAAGCTTATGCTGATTCCAATGCTAACTTGTTCACTGATTTGCTTAAAGGTGAGACCTGTCGTGTCTTTGAGTTCAAAGGCTTTTGGGTGAAAATCGAGTGAATAGGTTATAGACTCTATTATGCTATAGTATCGTTCTCTAGCTATAGTAGGTTGACGGTCGTTGATGATCAAGTCATATTACAGAGTTCCCTCTATTCTCTGGTAAAGTACTCCTTATCAAGGGCGAGCTTTCGCCCTATATACTGCTTGAGTGTGGAGCGTTAATGTTAAACCCTTCTCCCTGAGCCTGTGTAAAAGTGATTAACAATACACAGTACGGGTTGCTGTTGATAAACTCAACATATTGGGAGGTATTATCGAGCGTTTCTTGCAAGTCTAAAGATATCTTTGGACTTGATTTCCACTAGTGGGGCGAGATATGAATATTCTTATTATCGGTGGTACAGGATTTATTGGTTCGCATGTGGTTAACACACTGCTAAATCAGCAGTGTTCCATCATTCTTTTTTGTCGAGACTTCGCTAAGGCCAGAAAATTATTTGGTGAGCGTGTTCACTTGGTTCATTCTTTTAGCGCAATAATAGTGGCTATTGATGCTATTATTAATCTCTCTGGCGAGCCGATTATTGGTAAACGTTGGACTTCTCGTCGTAAGCAACAGCTACTGGATAGTCGTATAGGAGTGACACATCAATTGGTTCGGTGGATAGCTCAGCAAGATAAAAAACCTCAGGTACTGATCAGTGGTTCGGCCATCGGTTATTATGGTAATTATCCAGAAGATCAATGCTTGGATGAAAATGCTCCGGCGCGAGATTGCTTTCCCAGTCAGCTCTGTCAACAATGGGAGTTTGAAGCTTTGAAAGCAAAGGCTTTGGGAGTACGTGTGTGTTTATTAAGAACGGGGGTTGTTCTGGATAAAAGCGCAGGTGCCTTAAAAAAAATGTGGTTGCCCTTTAAACTGGGTTTGGGGGGGACAGTTGCTTCTGGCAGGCAGTGGTTATCATGGATTCATATTGAGGATATGGTCAGTATTATTGTGTTTCTCTTATATGAGAAGTCTATTGAAGGTCCTATCAATGCAACGGCGCCAGAACCTGTAGTTTATGATACGTTTACTCGTACGTTAGCAAAAACACTATCTCGCCCGCACTTTTTCCCAATGCCAGGGTGGTTGCTTAAATGGATATTTGGTGAGACTGCACAGTTGTTGATTGAAGGCCAAAAGGTGATACCTAGGGTGCTAGTGACAGCAGGCTTTAAATTTCAGTTTACCGATATAGGGACAACGTTAAAGCAAATCGCAAATAGTCCATGAGTGCGTTGTATACACCATGATACAAAAACGCTGTAAGCGTTTGCCGATGAATAGATAAAGTATCTATGATGTATTGGTATTGCTACACTTCTTAAAGACATAGAGCTGGATTATTATTTACGCCTATAGTATGTATTAAAATTCCTACCTATAAAAATAGATCGTCATGGCGCAAGTGATAAAATATTTGTTTGCTTATGCTGAATTTATGAGTTGGTTTGATTTAAAAAAAGTCATTGGTACTCAGTGTGTATCATGTATGTCAAAAGGTAAGTGTATTGACATTATTCATAAATGCGCCAGCCATACATTTATTCTTTGTATATCAGCATGGTTAAGATAAAGTGACTACGCATTATTTATTCCGTGTTTTGTTCGGCAAAGACTGGTTAATCTATTACTCAGGTAGTATGCTGCTAGTACACAATTCCCACTATGTTTAAATAAGGTAATCATTCTGATGACTAATGCAATGAAAACTGATATTGAAATTGCGCATGCCTCAAAGATGCGACCTATTTCAGAAGTTGCTCAAAAAATCGGGATTCCTGTGGATGCATTGTTTCAATTTGGTCCACATAAAGCAAAAATCGTTACACATAAACTGAGTAACAATGGTAATCAAGGCAAGTTAATTCTGGTAACGGCCATATCACCGACACCGGCTGGTGAAGGTAAAACCACAACCACGATTGGTTTGGGTGATGCGTTAAATCGTATTGGTAAAAAAACAGTTATGGCACTGCGTGAACCGAGCTTGGGGCCAGTGTTTGGTATGAAAGGTGGTGCTGCTGGTGGTGGTTACTCTCAAGTTGTGCCCATGGAAGATATTAACTTGCATTTTACGGGTGATTTTCATGCGATTGGTGTTGCTCATAACTTATTGTCTGCGTTAATTGATAATCATATCCATTGGGGTAATTCCCTGAATATTGACCCACGCCGTATTCAGTGGAAACGTGTCATGGATATGAATGACCGTGCTTTACGTCAGGCTGCTATTGCGTTGGGCGGTCCCGGTAATGGTCTGCCCCGTGAAGATGGTTTTGATATTACAGTAGCATCTGAAGTGATGGCTATCTTCTGCCTATCTGAAAGTTTAGAAGATTTGGAAAACCGTTTAGGTAATATTATTGTTGCTGATACTTTTGATATGAAGCCTGTGACTGCTCGTGAGTTGGGTGCTTCGGGCGCTATGACAGTTTTATTGCGTGAAGCATTTAATCCTAATATCGTTCAAACATTGGAAAATAACCCTGTCTTGATTCATGGTGGGCCGTTTGCCAATATTGCCCACGGTTGTAACTCGATTGTGGCGACTAAAACGGCACTGTCAATGGCTGATTATGTAGTGACTGAGGCAGGCTTTGGTGCTGATTTGGGCGCAGAGAAGTTTTTTGATATCAAGTGTCGTAAAGCAGGTTTGGCACCCAGTGTTGCAGTGATTGTTGCAACTGTTCGTGCATTAAAAATGCATGGCGGTGTGGCTAAAGACCAGTTGAAGGGTGAAAATGTTGAAGCAGTTAAAAAGGGCTGTAAGAATCTATTACGCCACATCCGTAATGTGAAAAGCTTTGGTGTTCCGGCGGTTGTTTGTATTAACCACTTTAGTAGTGACACTGATGCAGAAATTGAAGTGATTAAGTGTGTGGTTGCAGACGTGGGTAGTGAAGCCTTCTTATGTAAGCACTGGGCTAATGGTGGTGCAGGTGCTAAGGAATTAGCGGTACGTGTAGCAGAAATTGCTGATAGTAATATCAGTCAGTTTGCGCCTCTTTATGATAGTCAATTGCCGTTAATAGAAAAAATAAAAACGATTGCGACTCAACTGTATGGTTCAGATGAAGTCATTGCCGATAGCAAAGTTCGCCAGAAAATGGAAGACTTACAGGAAGCCGGTTATGGCCATTTCCCCGTTTGTATGGCGAAAACGCAATACAGTTTTTCAACGGATCCTAATCTTATGGGAGCGCCTAGTAGTCACACTTTACCTATTCGTGATGTGCGTTTGTCAGCAGGTGCAGAGTTCTTGGTTGTGATCTGTGGTGATATTATGACTATGCCTGGGTTACCGAGAGTTCCATCTGCTAATAACATACGCATCAATGAAGAAGGTGTAGTAGAAGGTCTGTTCTAATGGTGAAACATAAGAGTGTACGAACACGACTGGAAGGTCTGAAAGTCGTGTTCGTAAGCGTTCATCAGGCAAAAAGCATCGAGCGCTTTCGTTGCTTTTTTAGAGGGTTATATTGCAGTATCCACTATTCATACTGACCATAGCCGGTGCTCATGATGATGTGCGTGATGTAGGAGATCGTCGTCGTGGTAAAGAGGTAGAGCTACGATTATGGAATATGATTAGTGGGTGTTAGTAGACGTGATAGAGGGTGTTTGTGAAGTTTTTCTATATAATGTAAAACGATGATACATAGAGTCACGCCCGTTATATTGGCTAGCAGGTCATAGAGTGACATCATTCTTCCTGTATAACTTTGTAACACTTCTATCAGACCGCCATACATGATAATCCCAATGACCATATGATTAAAAAGTGGTGACCAACTATTGATTCTCCAGGCCAGCAGGGTAAAAACAGCATACGCAATTAAATGAGCGCCTTTGTCGTTATAGGGAATATTTTCGATAGGCACGTGGGGTTTTAAGGACAGTAGAGTGATTAATAAACTGTAGCCAATAAAGATACTGGTATTGATGAATCTATGATTGATGTTTAGTGGTTTTTTCAACATGATGCATTGACTCTGGTCGATTGATAAATGGTAATACTTAGGGGAGCATCTCACCTAAAGCAGTGTGATGATTTCATCGGATTAATTTTTTAATTGCCTCACTGGCGGCGACAAAACCAAAACTGGCTGTGACCATAGTAGCGGCACCAAAGCCCATGTTACAGTCCAGTTTTGAACCTGCTTCAAGAAACGCTTTGGATTGACAAGTTTCACCTTTGTTATCTGGGTATGTCATTTGCTCTGTAGAGTAAATGGCCGTGATTGAAAATACCCGTTTTGTATTGCGACTAAACCCATATAGCCGACGCAAATTATTACGTACTTTGGCAAATAGGGGGTCATTGACTGTTTTGCTCAAATCTCCAGTGGTGATTTTTTGTGGGTCTTTTTTTCCTCCAGCAGAACCTATCGTTAGAATTGGTATTTTTTGTCGTTTGCAAAAGTGAATTAATTGGGTTTTGACGATGGCGGTGTCTATGGCGTCTATGACGATAGAATAACGCTGATCAATATAATCGGCCAGATTTTCCTGATCGAGAAAGTCATCAATGGTATGTATGTTTAACTCAGGATTGATATCCTGTAGCCTATGCTTCATTACCGTGGTTTTAGAACTCCCGATAGTGCTTTGCAAGGCGTGGATCTGGCGGTTGGTGTTAGTGATGCATAGGTCATCCAAATCTATTAGTGTGATATTGCCAAGACCTGAACGGGCCAGTGCTTCGGCTACCCAAGATCCAACACCCCCTATGCCGACCACCAGTACATGACTTTGCTGTAATTGAAGCAATGCCTCTGTGCCGTAGAGTCGTGCGATACCGTTAAAGCGCATGCTGACATTGGGGGGTAGCGAGTTAACAGGTTTGATCATAAGAAATAGATATCATAAAAAGGTAAGCAATCCCTCGCTGGCATATTATCTTGGCGGATAGTGATTAGTGAGCAACGCGTTTATAGTTGCGATACTCAGGTGTCCAGAAGTTTTGCTGAATATTCTTGTGCATGTCTTCTTTGCTGACTACTGGGGCCACACCATCGTCCATTGCTTGTTTATAAACAGCAATAGCAATGGCCAAACTGACTGCACGAATTTCGTTCAGAGGCGGCAGCAAGTGGTCTCCTGTTCCTAATACACGGGGAGAACAATCTGCTAGTGCGTGGCTGGATGCCATTAGCATATTGTCAGTAACACGATTGGCGTTACTGGCAACAACACCTAATCCTATACCTGGGAAGATATAACTATTGTTACATTGAGCAATAGGATAGTTGGTGCCGTTCAAGTGGACTGGATTAATAGGGCTGCCTGTTGCGATAATGGCATTGCCATCTGTCCAGCGTAGGGCGTCTTCAGGATGTACTTCAATTTGTGATATTGGATTTGATAATGGCAGAATGATCGGTTGTTTCTCATTGGCATATAGTGCTCTGATCACTGCTTCATTAAACAGCCCAGGTTGGCCAGAGACTCCCACAAGCACCGTGGTTTTAAAGTGTTTTATCACATCACCTAAAGATGCCACCTCCGTCGTTAGCCCCCATGATTGCACGAGACTTTCTGGTTGGCACAAAGGTTTCTGGAAGTCTAGTAAGGTAGTGAGGCGATCTGTGATCAGGCCAAAACGGTTTAGTACTGTCACATTGGTGCGAGCTTCTTGTTCGGTCATGCCTTCGCAAACCATTTGGGCGATAATCTGTTCTGCAATACCGCAACCGGCTGAACCTGCTCCGAGGAACGTGATGCGTTGATCTTTCAGTGCTTGCCCTTTCGCTTTACAAGCTGCCAAGAGAGTCCCAACAGTTACCGCTGCGGTGCCTTGGATATCGTCATTAAAACAGCACAATTGATCGCGATAGCGCTGAAGTAGTGGGGTCGCATGTCGTTGAGAAAAGTCTTCAAACTGTAGTAATGCATTAGGCCAACGGCGTTTAATCGCATGAATAAAGCTATCGATAAAATCATCGTATTCATCTCCAGTGATACGAGGGTGACGCCAGCCAAGATACATGGGGTCATTGATCAATTGTGGGTTATTACAGCCTATATCTAAGGTGACAGGCAATGTGTATGCTGGACTGATACCACCGCAGGCTGAGTACAAAGCAAGCTTGCCAATGGGAATACCCATGCCACCTACACCCAAATCACCTAGACCTAAAATGCGCTCCCCGTCGGTGACAACGATGACTTTTACATTGCGTTTTGAGGCATTATGTAGCACGTCATTGATATGGTGACGGTCATTGTAGGCAATAAATAATCCACGGTGGCGACGGTAAATGTGAGAAAATTGTTGACAGGCTTTACCCACCGTTGGGGTATATATTAATGGCATAATTTCTTCCAAATGGTCTGTGACTAATCGGAAGTACAACGTTTCATTAGTATCCTGAATGTTGCGTAGGTAGATGTGCTTGTCAATATCGGTGTTAAATGCGGATAATTGTTCGTATGCTCGGTTGGTTTGCTCTTCAATTGTTTCCTCAATATAGGGAAGTAAACCTTTTAGGTTGAAGCTTTCGCGTTCTGTTTCAGTGAAGGCGCTGCCTTTGTTAAGTAACGGTGACTCAAGGAGTGTGGAACCAGCATAGTGAATATATAGAGGTCTTTTATTCATATTTACAGTGTCTTTCTAGTATTTGGTGGCAGAGCTTAAGCTATTGTAATGTCAGTGCGGTTCGTCTTGTAGGTCAGGATAAAGTACAATCTTTTAAGCTCATGCCTACTATCTGGTTGCTTTGTGACGAATATACTGGGAGAATTTTAGCCAAAAGCCAACATTATAACGTATTTTTAAGACTCTTAAAGAGACGTTAATCGACCACTATTGATAGTGTAGACGTTTTTTACGGAATTGGTTGATTAATCTATAGTGAGCATTTGACTTTAGATGTCAGGGTGCCATATTTGGGGATATGATTGATGAACTATCTTATTTTTTATTCGTCTAAATCACGTGCCTACATTACCAGACCGTATTATGAAGAAAGATAATCATTTGCTATTCTCAAAGATGTCGATGAAATTAACAGAAAATGATGTTACTGACGAACGTCTATTTAAACAACGAAGACGCTTTATTAAATCCAGTATGGCTTTGTCTTTAGGCGCCTATTTTCCTCAATGGGTGATAGCATCTACTGCAGCATTAAGTGCTCAGTTTACTAATAGGAAGAAAACCAGTATTGGTGCGGATTTAAAGCCTCATTCAATGGAAGATATTGCACGTTATAATAATTTCTATGAGCTGGGGTATGACAAAGAAGCTCCACAGCGTAACGCATCAGCACTTAAAACGGATGGCTGGACAGTAGAAATTGCAGGAGAATGTGGTAAGCCAGGCGTGTATACTTTGGAAGATATTCTTAAATTTCATACTTTTGAAGAGCGTATTTATCGCTTTCGTTGTGTAGAAGCGTGGTCAATGGTGGTACCTTGGTTGGGCTTCTCTTTGGGTGATTTATTGAAACGTTTTGAACCCAACTCGAAAGCCAAATATGTTGCTTTTGAAACCATCTATGATCGTAAAAATCCATTGCCGGGTCAACGTCGAAAAATACTAGACTGGCCTTATAGAGAAGGTTTGCGTATGGATGAGGCAATGCATCCGTTAACGATGATGGTAACAGGGATTTATGGCAAGCCATTACCTAACCAAAATGGTGCGCCATTGCGTTTAGTCGTTCCTTGGAAGTATGGGTTTAAGAGTATTAAATCCATTGTGCGAATTCGATTTACAGAAACTCAACCTGAGACTAGCTGGAGCCTTTCTGCACCGAGTGAATATGGTTTTTATTCTAATGTAAACCCTAATGTGAGCCACCCACGGTGGAGTCAACGCAGAGAAAGAGTGATTGGCAGTTTATTTAAACAAAAGACATTAATGTTTAATGGTTATGCTGATGCAGTGGCTCATCTTTATCAAGGTATGGACCTGAAGAAGTATTACTAGTGTTCACAGTTTCCAGGTTTCCGCTAATGTTAAAAGGCGTGTTTGTTAACGGAGTTGGGATTGCTAAGAGCCTAGTCTTGCTCGTCTGCTTTTTGCATGTTTGCTATCTTATTGTCGGTGTCTTACAAGGCTATTTGGGTGCTAACCCTATAGAGTCATTGACTCATACGACGGGAGAATGGGGTTTGTTTTTTCTATGGTTAGCGCTGTCTATTACTCCTTTGCGCAGGTTGTTCCACTGGAATTTTCTGGTGCACTTTCGTCGCATGCTGGGACTTTGCAGCTTTGTATATATTACTGCTCATTTTTCTATCTTTATTGTTTTTGACCATTTCTTTTTTTTGCCTTCGATCCTTGAGGATATTATTGAACGTCCTTATATTAGCGTAGGTTTCCTTGCATTTGTTCTTATGATTCCTTTAGCAATCACTTCGTGGAGTGTGATTCAAAGAAAGCTGGGACGCTACTGGAAGCGACTACATCAAAGTGTTTATGTGGTTGCTATTTTAGGTGTTATTCATTATTGGTGGTTGGTGAAAGCTGATATTCTGTCTCCGCTATTATATGGTATGGTGTTGTTGGTTTTGCTGGGGGTGAGAGCTTACTTTTTCTACCGTAAAAATATAAGAGTCTGAGCCAGGAGTAGAACAATTGAATAACACATTTGATCGGTTTTGTCTGGTTCTGTCACAACTGCCTAAAGGATATGTCTGCAGTTATGGCCATTTAGCCAAGCTGGCTGGGCTGGGGGGTCCACGCCAAAGTAGTCAATTGTTGAAGCATTTGCCGAGTGATTCAACATTGCCGTGGTATCGTGTTGTCAACGCACAAGGAAAGCTGGCTGATTTTGTTGGTGCAGATAAGCAGCGTTTATTGCTGGAGGCGGAAGGGATTACTTTTACTTCTGCAGGATACATTCCTAGACATTACTTTCTATGAGTCTTATCTCTCCTATTGATCAGTCTATGCAGCAACAGGTTATTGATGAAGTCACCTGTTATTGTGGTTTGGCGTCTTTATTGTATGAGTATCATTTTACGATGATCCCAGTGACATTTGATCTGCGAGGTAAGGTAGCAGGTATGTACTGTGTTAAAGGACAAACAAATTCGCTCCAACGTTCCATTCGTTTTAACCCTTGGTTGTTTGCCAAGTACCCGGATGATAGTTGGCAGAGTACTATTCCTCATGAGGTTGCCCATTATATTGTGGATTGCCTTTATAGTATGAGAGCGGTGAGACCTCATGGCAAAGAGTGGAAGAAGGTGATGGTACAATTAGGTGCTAAGCCTGATATTTACGGCAAATATAATCTGGGAGGTATTCCCGTACGTCAAATGAAGCGCTATGCTTATCAGTGTGGATGTCGTCATGTGATGTTGAGTGCGTATCGTCATCACAAGATTCAACGTGGTCAGCGGCGTTATTGTTGTTGTGATTGTGCCACAGAACTGAAATATGCACAGTAGATGTTGTGTGTATCTCTCGTGTAAAAGTAAGAAGTATCGAAGGTTGCTCTTTTGGTTAAAAATGCATTTGTTATTACCTGTGGTTTTATTTTGGGTGCACTAGTGGTTGAGAATAAGCAGTATTTTTCCCACCGTATTCCTGTTCCCGTATCTGTGTTACCTGATGCTGGTGTTTATGAAGGGGATTTAAATCTTGGGCGATTTCATGGGCATGGTCGTATTGTGTGGCCAAACAAAAAGTATTATGAAGGAGATTTTGTTAATGGAATGTTTCAGGGAAAAGGTCTATTACAGACAGCGACTTTTTTATATGAAGGTGAATTTGTCTCAGGCCATGCCAGTGGTGAAGGAACGATTGAATATGCCAATGGTGACAAATATCAGGGAAGTGTTAAATTTGGTCAGCCTGATGGTACGGGTATTTTGCGAACAGCCCACGATGTCTATAAAGGTGACTTTAGTGCGGGTCAGTATCACGGTCGGGGTGAGTTAAGCGATAGTACAGGCTCTCACTATGTTGGGACTTTTGCAAAAGGCCAGTTTCATGGTGAGGGTGTGTATACTTACACAATGGTTGACGATAATCATAAAAAATTGTCGGAAACGGTTGTGGTCTATCGAGGTCAGTTTGTTAATGGAAGCTTCTCTGGTGATGGTAGTTTGACTGAAAAAGGCAAACACTATGAAGGTCAATTTATCGATTGGGTGTTTCATGGTAGTGGTGTTTATCGTGATGAAGAAGGTGAATATACTGGACAATTTGTTCGTGGGGTTTATGAAGGCAAGGGCGTTTATCTTAGCAAGTCTGGGATAAAGTATGAAGGAGAATTTGTTGATGGCCGTTATCATGGCCAAGGTGTTCTTACCTCATCAGAGGGCGAGACTTATACAGGTCATTTTCAATATGGGCTTAAGCATGGCAAAGGGACTATTGATTATGCGGAAGTATTGGATGGTATACAACAAGTGAACGGTGAATGGGAGTACGGCAGGCTGATTAAATCTGATCAACCGCAATTGGTTGTTGATAAACCCAAACTGGCAGAATATGCGTTATATCATCAGGTTAAGATACTTGATGAACAGCTGTCATCATTAGATGCTCATGATACCGAGAATATTGATTTGTATTTTGTGGGTATTGCAGGGGATGGTAGTCAAGGCGTGTTTCGCCGGGAAATGGATTTTGTGAAAAGCTATTTTGATGAGAATTATGCGACCAAAGGTAAATCGATTACTTTGGTTAATAGTCCACTGACTTATGACAAAAAACCGTTAGCTACTGTCACTAGCATTGAAAAAACCCTACAACAAGTGGCAGAGAAAATGGATGCCAGTAATGATATCTTGTTTGTTTATCTTTCCAGTCATGGTTCCAGAGATTTCAGGTTGCAGTTGGAACAACCTGGGTTGTCTTTGCTGCCTCTTAGTGCTGATGCCTTGGGAAAAATGCTAAAAGCTTTGCCTGTGCAACATAAGGTAGTTGTTATTTCAGCCTGCTTTTCGGGTGGTTTTGTTAACAGCCTGAAACATGATTCAACCATGATAATTATGGCATCAGAGCATGATAAAATGTCTTTTGGGTGTCATGATAGAGCTCACATGACTTATTTTGGCGAGGCATTTTTTAAAGATTCTTTGCATCAGTCTGCAACCTTTGTCGATGCATTTTACCGAGCTAGAGATATTGTTAGAGGCCGAGAGGCCAAAGAAGGCTTTGAAAACTCTAATCCTTTGATTTATAAGCCCAAAGCAATTGTCGCTCATTTAAAAAAATGGCGTGAACAACGTCGACAACAAATAATAGATGCAGGTCCATAACGCATTGAATAAATAGTGTATTACTAAAAGCTCTGCGAAGTTTCAGGTTTTTTATCTCCGTACTAGAATATTCAATATTTGATAGAAGCCCTATGGTTGGTATTGTTGTACATTGACTGGTGTTTTCATCGCGGTCTATCGATATTTAATGGCACACAGGCAGTATGAACTTTTATCGAGTGCTTGGTGTATGATTGTTATTAACTCGTATGGGTGGAATGGTTAAAGCTTAGACTACAGCTCCTAGTCGTTATTTTTGATTTTGGCGTTATCGATTTCTACGCCCTGGGCATTCGCATCGAGGAAGCTTCGTATTCGTCGGGATAGGCGGTTTTCTCCCCAGAACTTTTCATGAGACATCTCTGCTAATTTCACTCGATGATAGGCGATAGCGTTCTTTTGTTTAGCCAGTATCTGCCGTTTTCTGGCATCTTTGATATTGCGTCTATCGTTTGTTGTAAAGATATCCATTATGGGGATTTCGGGGTCTATAAACCACTCCTGGTAGTGTTTACTTTTTGTTGGTAATTTATTGCGAGCATTATAGATGATCATTGCTCTAATAGGTTTTTCCAATGGTTTTTTTAATTCTTCATCGCTTATCTGTGGTGTAATGGCGTTCATAAATTGATAGGCGCGTATTGCACCAATCCCGCTGCCCATCATCACTATGTTAAATTGCCCATGGTCATGGAGGAATTTCAAGGTCGATTCGAGCCTCTGGTTGGTCGTGGTTTCTGGCTCTACAGAAAGAGAAAGTTCTGCTGTGGGAGAAGAGCGTTTTGTGGTTGCTTCTTGAGATGTATTATCCGGTGTGGCTGGCGGTTGGCTTTCACTTGTCTCTGTCTTAACAGTAGTTTTAACTGGGAAGGCTCTTTTGGGGATTTGAATTTTACTGGTGGGGGGAAGGCTAATAGCCAGGGTGGCCCAGCCATAATCGGGTAATGTGTCGTGTAAAGGCTTTGTTGTTTGTGGCCATGCAGGGTGCTCTCCTTCCGCGTGGAGGATTAATATCACGCCTTTAGCATCCCCCGAACGATCGGGTTGCCACAATGCAAAAAAAGTGTCTTCACCATCAGCTAACCACATGCCCGCCTCTTCAGGTAAGTGCTGAGCGAGCCACTTCATAGCGTTGTTTTGACCTGATGGTATATGAGAGCGTCTAACGCTACTATGAATTCTCTGTGGAGCAGAGCTTGTGCTGGTTTCTGTCTCTTGTGCTGAACTTCCTATGGGGATAAACAAGATAAGACAGAGGGGCAGTAATAAGGCGATATTCATATCATCCAGTGTAGACTATTAGGATGACATGGTTTGCCATAATGTCTGTTAACAGGTTCTTATATCCATTACAATGGCCTGTCTAGAAACCCCTTGCGATATGATTATTAGGTATACTATGCCAACCTTTACCATTGCTCCCTCTATATTGTCAGCTAATTTTGCTTGTTTGGGCGAAGAAGTGGATGCAGTCCTGGAAGCTGGCGCAGATACGGTTCACTTTGATGTGATGGATAACCACTATGTGCCGAATTTGACTATTGGGCCCATGGTTTGTTCTGCCTTGCGTAAACAGGGTGTCACGGCGCCTATTGATGTGCATTTGATGGTGAAGCCTGTTGATAGCCTGATTGAGATGTTTGCGGATGCAGGTGCCAGCTATATTACATTTCATCCTGATGCCTCCCATCATGTAGATCGCTCTCTGCAACTGATTAAACAGAAAGGCTGTCAAGCGGGGTTAGTGTTAAATCCTGCAACACCTCTGGATGTCGTCAAACATGTATTGCCTCAACTGGATATGTTGCTATTGATGTCAGTTAACCCAGGTTTTGGGGGGCAAACATTTATCCCTTATATTTTGGATAAGCTGCGAGAGGCACGAGCGGCTATTGATGCTTTAGGTCTGTCGACACGGCTTGAGATTGATGGCGGTGTTACGGTCGATAATATTGCCGACATTGCCCGTGCAGGAGCGGATACATTTGTTGCTGGTTCTGCTATCTTTGGTACAGGTTCTCGTGGTGTTGGTGCATACGAAGCGGCTATAACTGCTATGCGCAAACAACTGGCCAGTATTATCTGAGATAATAGGGTCTGTCGCTGCCTACTGTGCTGCGATTCCTATTGTAGTGATAATCATGATAAGCCTATAGAGAACGAATATACATTCCCTGGGGCTACTGTCAGAAGATGAATGTTTTCCAGGATGGCTCAAACGATGAGTATGAGCTGGGCTCTGAATGTTGGTCGTATTTATTCTTCGGGGGCTCTTGAAGATAGCCGGAAAGAACAACAACAACGGTATCAAACATGACTGCAAAAAGGATGTTCTGTTTAGGACGATTATGGGAGCGGGAATACTGATGAAACAATCGTTGATCGCTTATTTATTAGTTTCACCCTTGACTGTCTTATGCATAATGACGGTGAGTTTTTTAGGGTTTGGTTATTTTTCAGTGAATCTATTTTTGCTGTTTAAAGCGAATATTGACTTAATTAACCAGTTTGGGGCAGTGGCTATTCGAGAGGGGGCTGCAGAACAGTTATTTATATTGTTGTGGCATGCATTTATCAGTGTCATTTTTTATGTCATTTGGAAGATTGGTGAGCGTTTATTAGTTGACTGGGCTGTGGGAAAGGGTTTCACGGATTAGCAGAAAAAGGTTACGTTGTAGTCTGCTATATATAGATCGCTATTCAATATATAGGCGTGTTTATGATATTAATGGTCGATAATTACGACTCCTTTACTTACAATGTTGTCCAGTATTTTGGTGAGTTAAAAGCGGATGTCAAAGTGGTTCGTAATGACGAGGTGTCTGTATTAGATATTGAAAGGGAGAAACCGGAATATCTTGTTATTTCTCCTGGTCCTTGTACCCCTAACGAGGCAGGCATTTCTCTTGAGGTGGTGGATCATTTTGCGGGTAAACTACCCCTGTTAGGTATTTGCTTGGGCCACCAAAGCATCGGCCAGGCATTTGGTGCTCAGATTGTACGTGCAAGCCAGGTGATGCACGGTAAGGTATCTCTTGTGTATCACAATAATACAGGGGTTTTTTCCAGTTTACCCAGTCCATTTCGTGCAACTCGTTATCATTCACTAGTCATTGATGCACAAACATTGCCGGAGTGTTTGGAAATAACAGCATGGACTCAGCATGAAGATGGTTCCCTTGATACGGTTATGGGCGTTAAGCATAAAAGTTTGCCAACAGAAGGGGTTCAGTTTCACCCAGAATCGATACTGACTGAGCATGGTCACCAACTTTTGAATAATTTTCTAATTGGTTACCACAAAGTGACAATAACTAGATGACATGACAAGAAGGAGGTATGCTATGAATATTCAGCAAGCGTTGATTATGGTTGTTGCAGGGAATGATTTAAGTCGTGAGGAAATGGCCGCTGTTATGCGTCAAATGATGTCAGGAGAAGCGACTTCTGCACAAATAGGTGGTTTTTTGGTTGCTTTGCGTATGAAGGGAGAAACGGTCAGTGAAATTACGGGTGCGACTCAGGTAATGCGTGAGCTGATGACTCCGGTTTCTGTTGAGGCGGACCATATGGTGGATACTTGCGGAACGGGTGGAGATGGGGCCAATTTATTGAATGTCTCCACGGCGGCTTCATTTGTTGCTGCAGCCTGTGGCGCTAGTGTGGCAAAGCATGGAAATCGCTCGGTTTCTAGCTCGACAGGGAGTGCTGATGTACTTGAGGTGGGAGGTGTGCGTCTGGATTTGACACCTGAGCAGGTCGCCCGTTGTGTGCAGGATGTTGGTGTCGGTTTTATGTTCGCACCAGCCCATCATAGCGCAATGAAACATGCGATTGGACCTCGTAAAGAACTGGCTATGCGTACAGTATTCAATATACTGGGTCCTATGACGAATCCTGCTGGTGTGAAACGTCAGGTGATAGGGGTATTTGATCAATCTTTGTGTCGCTCTATGGCGGAAGTACTGCGATCACTTGGCAGTGAGCATGTGCTAGTTGTTCATGCGGAAGATGGATTGGATGAATTTACTTTAGCAGGTAAGACGTATATTGCAGAATTAAAACGGGATACAATTACTGAATATGCGGTCACTCCTGAGTCGGTAGGTTTATCATCGGCTTCACTGGAAGGACTGAATGTCAGTTCTGCTCAGGAGTCATTTGCTCTGATTCAGGAGGCTTTGGGTTCTGGAACCCAACCAGAGGCTAAAAAGGCTATAGATATTATCGCCATGAATGCGGGGGCGGTGGTGTATGTTGCTGGTATCTCTGAGTCCTTGGAAGAAGGTGTGCGTATGGCTGAAGATGCTATTGGTAGTGGTCTGGCAAAAGCCAAAATTGAGGAATTAGCCGCTTTTTCTGATTGTTGCCACCAGATTAACTAGGGAATACTTGTGAGAGGTTTTGTGATGTCTATGCCAACAGTACTTAAGGAAATTATTGCTAGAAAATACGAAGAGGTGGCTGAAAGAAGACAAAAGGTTCCCTTAGGTGTATTGCAGGCCCGTCTTGCTGATCAAACACCTTGTCGAGGGTTTGTCCGTGCTATCGAAGCAAAGGTAGCGTCCCGACAGCCAGCTATCATTGCTGAAATTAAGAAGGCATCTCCCAGTCAGGGTGTTATCCGTGAGCCTTTTGAGCCCATTGAAATTGCTGAGATTTATGAGGCTGCTGGCGCTACTTGCCTGTCGGTGCTGACTGATATTGATTTTTTTCAGGGAGCCGATCGGTATTTGGTGGCTGCGCGTAATGCAGTCAGTTTGCCAGTCATTCGTAAAGACTTTATTGTTGACGAATATCAGGTCTGTGAGGCAAGGGCTTTGGGCGCTGATTGTATTTTATTAATCGTTGCGGCATTGGAACCCTCGCAACTGGTGACGCTGAATACTTTGGCACATGAATTTGGTATGGATGTGTTGGTCGAAGTGCATAATGAGGAAGAATTAGCGTTAGCCTTAGAGTTGCCTAATCGCCTCATTGGAATTAATAATCGTAATTTGCATACGTTTGCTACCAGCCTGGATACCACCTATCAATTATTAGGGAAAACGGGTGACCGTATAGTCGTTACTGAGAGTGGTATCCATACACCAGAGCATGTTAAAGCGATGAGGGATAGAAACGTCAATTGCTTTCTGGTGGGTGAGGCTTTTATGCGTGTGGATGATCCGGGTGCCGAGTTGACCTTAATGTTTGGTGAACGCTTGGTAGCGGAGCAGGCTCTGATTGCCGATGAGGCTGGTCCTGAGTTAACTATGAGTACTTAGGTACTAGCTGAGGGTTGTGAATCAGAGCTAGTGGGTGAAGACTAACGAGTGCCGAAAACCACCATCGTTTTTCCTGAGACTGATACTAGACCCTGACTTTCCAGGGTTTTTAGTACTCGCCCAACCATTTCCCTTGAGCAGCCAACAATGAGGCCAATTTCCTGTCGAGTAATTTTTATCTGCATGCCGTCGGGGTGAGTCATAGCGTCGGGCTCCTTACTGAGGTCGAGTAATGTTCTAGCAACTCTACCTGTTACGTCGACAAACGCCAAATCACTGACTTTTCTTGTTGTGTTGCGTAAACGTCGTGCCATTTGGCTGCATAAAGCAAACATGAATTCAGGGTGTTCCTTTATCAAGTCTTGGAATTTATTGTAGCTGATTTCAGCAATATCAGATTCTGTTTTGGTGCGCACCAAAGCACTGCGCTCATCGTCTTCATCGCCAAATAAACCCATCTCACCAAAGAAATCTCCTTTATTGAGGTAGGCAACAATAATTTCTCGGCCATCACCGTCTTCCACAATAACCGTTACTGATCCTCTCACAACATAGTACAGACGGTCACTTTTATCTCCAGCATGGATAAGTGTGCTTTTGGGATTGTATTGACGTCGATGGCAATGGCTGAGGAATGTTTCAATATTTTTTATACGCGCTGCTAATGCAAGTACCACAGGAAACTCCTTTATTGGATTGAAGGGTTGTTGTCACATGACTGGAAATCATAACAGTATTTTACTCTATGTGTGAGAGATAGACTGTAAGTAACAGGAAATTATTAGATAAAAATAGCGATTTCATTGTTTGGTTTCGTCGTATGCATCGAGGCTGTTGAATTTCATAGGCATAAATGTGATGTACATCACCTTTATATTTTTTATGTGTGTTTTGTTGGCTTTGGATAATCCGTTGTCCAGAGAAATGATTGGTTTTATTTTCGTTAACGGACCTAATTTTTTATAGTGGCTTAACCCGTGGTGCATTCTAAAAAGGTAAGTTGCTCACCCTCGTAAAGACGTTATCATTAATTTTCGACTAAAAATGG
>MDLC01000055.1 GCA_001723645.1 Candidatus Endobugula sertula
AGTATCTCAAACAGGTTTTTAAAGAGCTTCCTAACGCGCGGAGTATTGAGGACATTGAAAAATGTTTGCCTTGGAACTTAGCAGAAAACGTTTCTGGCTAAAACACTGTCGTTGCCTTTGCGCTTACATAGAGTGGGGTTGGTTAATCGCTTACGGACAAAATATCATTTTTCGTGTTATGAGTATTATTAGTAATTAGTGAAAACATAATCTATTCATTGGCCAAAAATCGTTAACTCAGCAGCTTCTTGCTACTTAATAATAGCTACTTGGATGATATGCCGAGCAAAAAAACAAAAAAGCGAGACTCCATCCAGGAAACCTCGCTTTTTTAGTATAGCAGTATACAAACGGGGGGCTATTCTACAACAACAAACGCCTGACGTCTCCAATAACACGGTTCAAATAGCTAAAGAAGCGTCCCGCATCTCCTCCATTAATTGCCCGATGGTCGTATGACAGGCTTAGTGGCAACATATTACGCGGAACAAATTCAGAACCATTCCATTGAGGTTTTATTTCCGCTTTAGAGACGCCAAGAATAGCGACTTCAGGAGCATTAACAATAGGAGTGAAGCCCTGCCCTCCCATAGCACCCAAACTGGAGATGGTAAAACACCCACCCTGCATATCCTTAGGTCCAAGCTTGCTATCGCGAGCCCGCGCAACCATTGTCATAAATTCAGCCGCCAGCTCCCATAAGCCTTTTTTATCTACGTCACGGATTACCGGAACAACCAAACCAATGGGTGAATCAACCGCAACGCCAATATTGACATATTTTCTCTGTACAATATGTTCACCATCACAATGCATGGAAACATTAAAACTAGGCTCAGCAACCAGAGCCGCTGCACACGCTTTTAGCAAAAAAGGTAATGGTGTGATCTTAACGCCTCGTTGCTCAGCTTCAGCCTTAAGGCTTTTACGAAACGCTTCCAGATCTGTAATATCCGCCTCATCAAATTGAGTCACATGAGGAATGTTCAACCAATTGCGCGACATGTTGGCAGCGGTCAATTTTTTCACTTTACTCATCGACAACAATTCGATATCTCCAAACTGCGAAAAATCCACTTCAGGAATAGCGGGTATTCCACTACCAGCCGTCACACCTGGAGTTTCAGATGGAACATGATGACGATTCATCATCTGTTTAACATAGGCTTTAACGTCCGCTTTTGATATACGTCCGCGATCACTGCTACCCGTTATCTGGGTGAGATCAACAGCCATTTCACGAGCAAATTTACGCACAGCAGGACCAGCGTAAACGTCTTCTGACTGACTGGCTTTGACAATGGCATTGTGGTCTTGAGCGGGAGCCAGTTGTGGGGCCACCGGGATAACAGGCGCTGTACTTTGTGATTTATCAGCAGCGATTCGTTCAGCGCTTGGAGAACCCGACGATTCCACACTTAATACCAAGATTTCACCACCAGTGACCGTTTTATCACCTTGACCCAGAGCAATAGAGACTACTTTACCCGCTTGAGGGGCGGGTACTTCCATAGACGCCTTATCCGTTTCCAAAACAACCAGTGAATCACCTTCTTCGACACGATCACCAACAGCAACCGATACTTCAATCACCTCTGCGCCTTCCGCACCCTCAGGAACCAAAACGGTGACATCTTCGGAAACTAATGTAACACCTGGAACTTCAGCGTGAGCAACTGGTTTTGACTCTGATTCTGCAACATCAGTCTCTGCTGTAGCATCCTTGTTATCTACCATTTCTGTATCAACCTCAATTAACGCATCCCCTTCAGCCACTTTATCACCAACACTGACTTTTAGTGCAGTAACCATTCCCTCCACTGGGCAGGGAATGTCCATCGACGCTTTATCGGTTTCCAAAACAACCATTCCCTGATCTGCCTCAATCATGTCACCAACTGCGACAGAAATTTCAATGACTTCAACGCCTTCAGCGCCACCAATATCAGGTACAGAAATAATTTGCTGAGTCACTGTGTGTCCTCTCTTTTTTATTCACTTAAAACTTTTTTAACATACACTTAACTGATTAACCCGCTTGCTGACAACCGCTTCAAGCAGCAACTTATATACTCATAGGGTTCGCTTTATCAGCATCAAGCCCGAGGTCTTTAATCGCCTTAGTCACAGTACTGACTTTAATTGCCCCCTCATCGGCCAATGCTTTAAGTGCAGCGATAACCACATAATAACGGTTCACTTCAAAAAAGCGACGCAATTGCTCACGGCTATCACTGCGACCAAAGCCATCCGTTCCCAGTACAGTAAATGAGCCAGGGATAAAATCTCGCAACTGTTCAACATACATCTTCATATAATCTGTTGCAGCGATTACAGGACCTTGTGAACCCTCTAACTGCTCTGTGATATAAGGTTTTTTCGGGGTGGCGTTCGGGTGCATCATATTATAACGATTCACCTCCTGGCCATCCCGAGCCAGCTCATTAACGCTGGTCATACTCCAAACATCCGCTTCGATTTTATACTCTTTACGTAAGATATCTGCAGCCGCCTCTACTTCACGTAAAATCGTACCCGCACCCATCAACTGTACACGATTTTTCTTGTTACTCATTCCCGCCTGCAGTTTATATAAGCCTTTAATAATCGCTTCTTCAATACCTTCTGGCATAGTGGGATGCTGATAATTTTCATTCATGGTAGTGATATAGTAAAAACAGTTGTCTTTATCTACGTACATTCGCTGCATACCATGTTGAATAATGACAGCCAATTCATAGTTGTACGTTGGGTCATAAGACTTACAGTTTGGAATAGTATTAGCCATAATATGACTATGACCATCTTCATGCTGCAAACCTTCACCGTTTAAAGTCGTCCTTCCTGCAGTTGCACCAATTAAAAAGCCCCGCGCCTGCATATCACCCGCCAACCAGGCCAAATCACCAATACGCTGAAAACCAAACATGGAATAGTAAATATAAAACGGAATCATCGACAGGCCATTGGAACTGTACGACGTCGCCGCAGCAATCCAGGACGACATAGCCCCTGCTTCGTTAATGCCTTCTTCCAGAATCTGTCCACGTTCCCCTTCTTTATAAAACATAATTTGACCCGCATCGTGGGGAATATATTTTTGACCTTCAGCAGCATAAATACCCACCTGGCTAAACATCCCCTCCATACCAAAAGTACGTGCCTCATCAGGGACAATAGGAACGATACGCTTACCCATTTGCTTATCTTTGACCAAGGTCGACAAAATACGCACAAACGACATCGTCGTGGATATTTGACGATCGCCTGTACCACCCAGTTGAGATTTAAGACTATCCAACGGAGGAATTTCCAGTTCTTCAATTGCTGTACGACGCGCTGGTAAATAGCCGCCCAGCTTTTTACGCTGTTGGTGCAGATATACCATTTCAGGACTACCTTCTGACGGACGATAGTAAGGCAGTTTTTTCAGCTCCTCATCCGTAAAGGGTAATTGGAAACGGTTACGAAATTGCTTCAAACTATCGGAATCAAGCTTTTTCACAGAGTGAGTTTCATTAATCGCCTCACCCGCATCGCCCATACCAAAACCTTTTACCGTCTGCGCTAAAATCACAGTAGGCTGGCCTTTATGCGTAGTTGCCTGAGCAAAGGCAGAATACACTTTCACCGAATCATTACCCCCGCGGTTTAACCGATAAATATCTTCATCGGTCAAATCTTTCACCAACTCCAGAAGCTCTGGATGTTTGCCAAAGAAGTGTTCACGTGTATAAGCGCCACCATGCACTTTACAGGCTTGTAATTCACCATCAACGACTTCATTCATCACCTTAACCAGTAAGCCTGATTTATCGCGCTCTAGCAAGTCATCCCAAGCCGTGCCCCAAAGGACTTTTATCACATTCCAGCCAGCGCCTTTAAAAACACCTTCCAGCTCCTGAATAATTTTGCCATTACCACGCACAGGACCATCAAGGCGTTGTAAGTTACAGTTAACAACAAAGATTAAATTATCCAAACGTTCACGAGCAGCAAGAGAAATCGCCCCTAATGTCTCAGGCTCATCACATTCTCCATCACCTAAAAAGGCCCAAACTTTACGGTCTTTATGGTTCTTTAATAAACCGCGCTGACTAAGATAATGAAGAAATCGAGCCTGATAAATAGAAGTGATTGGTCCAAGTCCCATGGAAACCGTAGGAAACTGCCAATAATCAGGCATTAACCAAGGGTGAGGATAGGAAGATAAGCCCTTGCCATCAACTTCACGACGAAAATTATCCAATTGCTCATCCGTTAATCGACCTTCAAGATAGGAACGCGCATAGATACCAGGCGCAGAATGGCCTTGATAATAAATCAAATCCCCCAAACGATCATTACTGTCGGCATGGAAAAAATATTGAAAACCCATTTCATACAAGACTGCAGCAGATTGATAAGAGGCAATATGACCGCCTAAACCATCATCATTATTATTGGCTTTCATCACCATTGCCAACGCGTTCCAACGAACCAATGAGCGAATACGCCTATCCAAATCAGTATCGCCAATGCGTTTAATATCATGTGCTGGCGTAATGGTATTAATGTAATCTGTAGTGACCGATGAAGGCACTTCAACACCTTCGTCAGCAGCATATCGACTGAGTTGATTCAAAATATCAGCCGCCCGCTCCTTACCTGCATGTTTTACTATAGATGAGAGTGCATCAAGCCACTCTTGGGTTTCGATGTCATGTTGCATTATGTTTCCTCAATCCAGGTTTTTTCTGTCGTCAGAACATTCCATACTCTATCTTACATAAAATAACACGTATTCCAATAAGTTATTCCCAATAAAAACTATCGTTTAAGACACTGCCTAGGGCCTACTCACATCCATTGAATGGACCCTAGAACTAGTATAGAAGTGACTATCATATATACCTAATTGATAACTACTGTTTTTATGGGTAGATATAAGACGGCTGTGATTTCGAAAATAATGGGGAGGTATTATTAACCGCAGATTTATCCGCAACCACCCACAATAAACGTTGTTTATTTAATAGCGTTTGTTGATAATAATCCCGCAGTTGCTGGGGAGTAATACGATGAATACTATTTACCAGCCTCTGGCGATAACTAAAGCTATGATCTCCGCGTAGAATATTCTGCCAATATAAGCGGAACTGATCAGATAATTGCTGAGGTTTCTTCAGCAGTTTGACCGCTGCTGAACGCTGGTATACTGACAAATCATCGGGAATAGTACGAATGGACTGAGATAAAAACCGAGTCACGGCACTTTTAATACCATCTACTGAAGTCCCAGGTGATTGCACAACAAAGCTCAAGCCTGGCACATCTTTAATTGTTAAATTGGTAAGATAAACAATATAACCCAATTGCTGTTCCGTACGCAATTGAGTAAAAAAATCAGCCCCTAACACTTGTTCAAGCAATACCATTTTTGCCTGATCTTCCAAGGTATCTACAACAGCCTGAACATAAAGCATAACCGCCTTATCATTATGATCAACGGATATGGCTTGTTGTTTTATCATTGTTAATGAATCGCCAGCCAATTTTACGACTCTCACGGGCGTTATTACTTGCTTACCAGGCAATAGTAAGGACGTTATTTTGGTTTTCCATTGTTCAACCGTCTGTTGATGAATATTGCCATAAAACAGCGCTTGGAATTGAGAACCTTTTAACCACTGACCAGAAAATTGCTGGATATCCTCAAAGGTAACAGTGTCCAGTGCCTTGGCTAGCTGTGCATCAGTCCAATAAGGCCTCCTTAAGGTAACAAGCAATTCTGGCCTCAGTTGGGAAACGGGGGTTTGCTTTTTACTATTGTGCAATTGACGCAATAGCTCTGCTTTCACATTGTTAAAACGCTCTAGTTTTAAACGAGGTTGCTTTATTTCTTCAACCAGCATACCCAGTAATACGTCCATTTTATCATCATAACCACTAATCCGAAGATCAAAACCCCGACTACCAGGGTACAAACCATATGACAAACCTGCAATCTTTGCCAGATAACTACTTTCATTTAAACGATCCCGAATCAGTGTACCCAGCAAATCAGCCATAGCCGTCGCCCTCACAGATTGGGAAACCGCAGGTGATTTCAACCGCAAGGAGATATGTGCTTTAGGCACCTTAAAACTTAAGTCCTGCTTTACCCATAAAGTAGACTCTTTATCATTCCCTTCTACGACTATCGAGGTAGCTAATGGCTGGGACAGTTTTTCATCTTGGGGAAATAGCTGACCACTTTGTGGCACAAACAGATTCTTTTTGGGCAATTGATACTGATTCTTCAACCCGCTAGGAATATTAACAATATGTTTTGGCAGACGATTTACTGTATACGGCACCTGATAGTGATGGGTCACATTATCAGTTTGCGCCTCAGGAAATACTGTACTCACATAAAGGTTTTCTGGCGTCATTCTCGACAGCAACCTCTGTATCAACTCTGCATCAAATGATGAATACAAGTACTGTGCTCTAATCACTTCTGGAACCGGATAATAATGTAAGCTGTTTGCAAGATTGCCGACGATATTGATCGCAGACCCGGCCTCAAGGAACTGGAAATCTATCTTAGCCAGTTGTTGTTGTTCTTTATAACGCCAGACTTCTACACCTTTTTGGCGAATGGTATCCAGAGCATGGAATAGCAGAGCTCTGATTTTATCCCGATGTTGAATCCCCGCTTCCGTTAAATCTATCGTAATATCAAAAACTGCATTACCCGCGCCAATATCGCCACTAAGCGTCGATAACGCTTCAGCCCAGCCCTTTTCTTTCAGTATCGATAGCATACTGCCCTGACCTTCATGGCTCAGTAAAGAGTCAATATACCTCAACGGTTTTTCACCATAGTAGGCCCTGACAGACGGCAAAGGAAAGGATAATCTCATCTGCCGAATATTTTGTACTGGCTGGCTAACAACTTCGATAGGTAAGCTACCTGACGTAAATAAAGGAACATTAGGACGGTGATATTTTACTTCGCGTAGTGGTATTTGAGCAAAACGCTGTTCTACCATTTTCTGTAGCTGAGGAATACTTTCTTTCCCCAAAACAACCAATGCCATTCGATCCGAAGAATAGTGTTGTTGATAAAAAGTCAATAAATCATCCCTGACTTTATCGTCAGGCCTATTTGCCAGAGTTGTCAAACTACCCACAGAAAAATTAGAAAAGGGGTGCTCTGGATTAATCATCTGTTTGAAAAGATCGTAGTATCGACGATCGTCATCTTTGATCCTTGCTTGATATTCAGAGTGAACGGCATGGCGTTCTCTGTCGACATAAACTTCATCAAACAACGGAGCAACAAAAAACTGGGAAAAACGATCCAGTGACTCCTCCAGTTTATCGGCCTTAATATCATAGAAGTAATTCGTATGCTGACCACTAGTATAAGCATTATGGCTACCGCCATTCCGGTCGATAAATGCCTGATACTCATCAGCAACGGGATATTTTTTGGTCCCCAAAAACAACATATGTTCCAGAAAATGTGCCAAGCCATGACGGCCTCCAGGATCATCCATACTCCCTACATTAACATCCAAAGAAGCCGCCGCTTTATCAGTGTCTTTATCTGAAATTAATAAAACACGTAATTGATTAGATAACGTCAGATAATGATATTTGCGTTGGTCTATTTGACCTTTCTTAATATCTTTATTAAGAACAATCGTTGCATGGCTTTGATCAGCAGCTACAACAGGTAACGGAGATAAAGCTATAATACAACACAAAACAATAGCACAACGAATTAGGGAAGTAACAAAACTTAACATATATAAACTCTTTTAATGATTAATCAGAAAGGGGCGTTAACCCTATTTCGTCTTCCGGAGTATCCATGACCATCACCTGAGGAGAAGGCCAAGCATTAGAAATGGCTTTAACTAAAGTGGCCAAAGGAATCGCAAAAAAGACTCCCCAAACCCCCCATAGCCCACCAAAAACCAAAACCGATAAAATAATAGCTACTGGATGCAATTTAACCGCCTCCGAAAATAACAGCGGCACCAGTACATTACCATCGAGCCCTTGAATAACGAAATAAACAATAGCTAAGTAAAGCAGTTCATAACCCCAACCCCATTGAAAAAAACCAATCAACAATACGGGAATGGTAACCAATACAGCACCAATATAGGGAATCACTACAGATAATCCCACTGCAATACCCAGAATAATGGCAAAGTCTAAACCAAGAATAGTAAAGCTGATATAGGAAACCACGCCAACCACTAAAATTTCAACAACCTTACCACGAACATAGTTGGCTATTTGCTGGTTCATTTCAGCAAATATTTTGTTCATCACTGGCCGCTCTTTAGGCAAAAGGGAGCCCACCCATCCAAGCATACTCTGACTATCCTTGAGAAAGAAAAATACCAGCAAAGGCACTAAAACCATATAAAGTAATGCCGTAAAAAAAACACTAAGATTAGCTAACGAAAAAGATAAAACTAGCTGGCCAAACGAAGCTAACCTCGCACTGGCATGTCGAATCAATTGCTCTACTTCATTTTCTGAAATGAACGAAGGGTATTTTTCAGGTAGTAACAATAATAGCTCTCGCCCCTTTGTCACCATACCAGGTAACTCACTAAACAAATGTAGAATTTGATCCCATAGTGCAGGAATGATAAATATAAAGGCTGCTGCCATTGCCCCAATCAGCAAGAGAAAAGCAATCGTAACAGACACCGTATGAGGTAGCTTTTGCTTATTTAACCACGCAACGAAACCTTGCATTAAAAAGGCAATAATGATCGCCGCAATAACAGGTCCTAAATCATTACCCAAACTCCACAACACAAAAAATGAGACCACTAACAGCGCAACAACCAACACCGCTTCTTCATTGTGAAAATAACGATCAATCCAGCTACGGATAATGGGAATCATAAACTCTTCCTGTTATAAATCTTACAATGATGGGATACATAATACATAGCATCAAACTTTCCAAAACCGATTGTCGTCATAAATGTCAGCCCTTCTCAATAACGTAACAATAGTGATCATCAACTTCAGTGAATTCAATCATATGATGCACACTGAAATCAATAAAGGCGTGAAAATCTCTGACAGAACCCGCATCGGTAGAAAGAACACAGAGGCGCTCCCCTGTCTTGATTTGATATAAACCCTGTTTTGCTTTTAATAAAGGTAAAGGACAGGATAACCCTTTAGCATCTATAGTCTTAATCATCGTCATTATGTCAATAATAAAAGGAATTAACGAGTACGGTAATGCATAAAAATGGCAGAATAATAAGTACTTTTCACTATACGACATTTTCATTGTATTATTTGTTGATTCTGTGAGAAAAATCGGCATACTGACTATGGACTCATTGAATAGCCTAAGTATTTTATGTCATTAATACCATCACGATTTTCTATTTTTATTGTCACTTTGCATGCATTGTTTGTTGCCAGTAAAACAAGCCATGCAAATGACACTATACAGCTCCCCACTATTGGTCGAGAAAATATTGCCAACCTCAAAGAAGAAGAGCGTATAGGCGCTGCTTGGTTAAAACAGACCCGACGCCAGCCTCGCACATTATCAGACCCTATTCTCACTGACTATGTTGAGCAATTATTAAACCGTTTACGAATACACAGTGACGTAAACCATCAGTCTCTATCCTTCGTTATCGTCAAAAACCCGACATTCAATGCTCGTGCCGTTCTTGGTGGAGTTATCAGTATTAACACTGGACTGCTAAACTTTGCAACAACAGAAGCACAGTTTGCCTCAATACTGGCTCACGAGCTAGCGCATATAAGCCAGAGGCATCACACTAGGATTATTGAAAAGCAAAAAAACCAACAAATTATAAACAATGCTCTATTCGCCAGCATAGTCTTAGCCTCCACCCGTGAAGAGGATGCTGGAGAAGCTTTGCTATCGGCAGCAGACGCGTATCGTATCGATCAAAAATTACGATTCAGTCGAGCATTGGAAAAGGAAGCTGATCGCATTGGCCTAGGCATTTTGGCTAAGGCAGGATTCAATCCCCATGCCGCTGTGGCGATGTTTGAGCAAATGAATAACGCAAGTCGATTGTCATCCAAACAACCAGAGTTTTTACGAACACACCCATTAACAGATAATCGTATTGCTGATCTTATTCATTTTACCAGAAAATACCCTGAACAAACACCAGTACACAATATCGATTACCAATTGGTAAAAGCAAGAACATTATGGTTAACAATAACCTCTCCCCATGAAGCTATTGTTCGCTTCAAAAACGAACTCTCTGGGTTTAGTGGTTCTCCGGAAGCTAGTCGTTATGGTCTAGCACTAGCACTGATATCAGACCAACAATTCGATGAAGCAAAAAAACATATTAGTGCACTACTTAAAAAATACCCTAACAATGTTATCTTAAAAATTGCCGAAAGCGATATTCTTTCTGGTAAAGGTGACGTCAACTCAGCGATTGAACACATTTTAAGCCTACAACAACAGCACCCAGACTATTACCCTTTATTGCACCAGCTAAGCCGCTTATATGCAAACCAGGGCAATTTTTCTAAAGCAATAACCGTGTTGGTACAGCTCACTGAGCTGAGACAGAATGACCCATTATTTTGGAAGGAACTGGCAGAAATCTCAGGCTTAGATCAACAATTATCAATGCTCAATAAAGCACGAGCAGAATATTTTATTTTGCTTGCATTATTTCACAAGGCTAAACATCAATTGGAATCCTTAATGAAACGAGAACCAGAAGGCTCAAAATTACACCAGTATGCAGAGAAACGCTTGTCAGAATTAAAAAAACTTTCCAAGCTTTAGCAAATAATAAAAATTCTTCCTAGGACGTATTAACACTAATTAGCTTGTTTACAATCCGTACAAAGTGAATAACGAAGCGGAAAACAACACCCGACTTTTTAAACCCTGAAAATATTCTCCTAAATCCCTCTAATCACCCTCTTAGAAGCATTCACGAAAAGCTTGCAAGGTGATGGGTGTTGCTAAGGAAACATGCTACCGTTACAAGGAAGCTGTCAATAACGGAGGCATTGATTCCTTATTGGAACATCAAATTGCTCGTTGGTTTCGAAATAGCTCTATTATAAGTATAAGGATCAAGGTATCGATCTGGTTTCTATCTCTAAGCTGGTAAAGTCCTACTCACCCAACCTTACTGCCAAAAAAATAACAAGAAACGTGCGTAAAATCACAAAAAACTGATAAGAATATCACTATAATATATAATTAAGTGGTATTAGGTGTGGTAATTAAGCCCCTAGTAGGGGTGACTTCATTAATAGAAGAGTAATTATTTTGGTGAATATACAGATGTGGTGGTCATGAGTTATAGCAATAGAGATCTATGTCGCTCTGGTGAATCAGGAAGTATCCCGAAACGCAGTAGCCGCTTTTTTGAGCAGGAGGGCTACTGGTATTTTCGTACTCGTGAAGGTATGGATATTGGTCCCTTTGACCAATCAAAAGACGCTAAAAAAAGCGTCGACGGTTTCACCAAATTTTTACTACAAGCCCAGACTGATGTGGTCACGCGCATTACTAAGTATATCAAGTTACAACCCCGAAAAAACGAATCTGTTGATATTCCCTATCGCAGTGATCGTATATTCTCTCAATGTGGTTATTGGTATTTCCGCACTCGTGAAGGCATGGATATAGGACCTTTTGATAACAGAGGCGAAGCTGTACTAGGAGCTAAAGGCTTTATTAGCTTTTTAGAAGAGTCTCAGCCCGACATTGTTAACCGAGTGACACGTTACATGGGCGCTGCATAACATCAACTCAGCAGCTCAGTACTGATAAAAACCATCCAGGTTATCTTTTTTGAAAGCTAGCACCTGAAATTTAACTTATTGGTATTGGTGGTGTTCATTGCTCGTTTTGTTGTATAACGTATAACACAACTTTTATCTTCATAGTCCCAACGGCCACCATTGTCTAAGCAACTGTCTATTTCAAAAAGGTTGGTCTGTGACAAGTACATTCCAATTATAAAAATAGCTATTATTAATAAAACAGAAAAAATAATTATTATATTTTTTTTAACCATCATTTCTAATATTACCCCCCCAACCTATTGGGGCGGAAAAACGAACAAACTTGCAAGCAACTCACTCCCGTATCATTTGCTCCAGCTTCGCTATCAAAGTCATTAGTGGCTCTATCCGCATCACATTGTTCGGGAGAATCACCCTTAATATGCTCGTCTAACAGTTCTCTTAACTCAATACATCCTGTTGCGCCTCCTTGCGAGTTTGATAATGTTTCCATTGAACTCACTCGCTTTTCAAGCTGCCGAAGAAGCTTTCGGCCACCGCATTATCCCAACAATTTCCTTTGCAACTCATGCTGCCCATAAAGCCATGTGCTTTTAGTAGTCGCCTGTAGGATTTACTGGCATATTGTGAGCCACGATCTGAATGCACAATCAATCCAGCAGCAGGGAGGCGTTGCCAAATGGCCATGGTTAATGCATCACACACCAGTTGTGCTTTCATCCGAGACCCAATACTCCAACCAACCACCTTTCGAGAGTAAAGGTCGATAACGACATGCGTCCACAAATACGTAATATCACTGACATAACCTTGATCCGGGCCGTTCATATCGAACTGCCGATCCAATACATTTTCAAATAGCGGTTTTTTATGATTACTATCTGTCGTTACTTTATATTTTTTCCTGTATTTTACCTGTACACCGGCTTCCTTCATGAGTTTGCGTGATTTGTTGCCGCTTATCAGGTAACTCAGAGCATTCAATGCCTTTTTCATGCGGCGACTACCATAAATATTATCACTGGCTTTGGCAATGTCACGCACAGCCTCCAATAATTCTTGATGATAAGGATCATCAGGGTTGTCGTTCTTGCGCCGCATTCTTGGATCCAGCGTGTCAGCATGTTGGCATGAATATCGAGGCTACGAGCGGCTTCTGAACGGGTGTAACCTTGCTCCACCACCAGACTGATGGCATCTCATTTAAATTCTTTTGAGTACTTCTTTCTTGTCGTCATTGTGTTCTCCAGTTAGGACTATTATCTCTTAACTGGAGTGTGTCAATCTATTAGACCAGAACATGCTGGAATGTTGTTGATTTATTATTTTTTCCCCTTATCTTTTAGCCATATCATACTTATATTTAAGAGGTTTCATTCTTCAGCTGACCAAAAATAAATACTGTAGTCAGTTCTTCATGAAAGATGAAGTGATTTTTTGTTAATTTACGTGCCTATCGTTATGTTACTCTTGAGGTTAACAAACTAAAGAAAAGTTAGCTCACCATGGGAGTAATTGTCCGTCCATATTATGTATCCCCGAAACATTTAATTCGTTTTCAGATATATACTGCAGAATTAAACGTGCGGAAGACTCGGGATCCATATTAGCATCTATCGGAGCTTTTTTTGTTTTAAGTTGGCCAGGATGTACTGCAACTATTTTAATATTAGACTCTTTGAGTTCATGTGCTATGCAAAGCGTTAACATATTTTGAGCAGCTTTTGAAACTCGATAGGAAATGGAGCATCCACTACCTTTAGCGTGTCCTTCCGACTCAAGCTTAAGAGAACCACGACGTGAGCTAATATTAATAATACAAGCATACTCACTTCTTTTAAGGTTTTCTAGTGATGTTTTAATGGTATTGAAAGCTGCTATGCAGTTTACTTCAACGTTTTGTCTGAGCTGTTCTTGTGTGCTCAGCTCAATATTTCTGCCTGTGCTACCTGATCCTGCATTATTGATAAGTATATCAATAGTTTCACCTTTTAAAAAAGCAGCTAGTTTTTCGTTGTAGTTTTGCGATGTAATGTCACAGTTCATAATTGATACATTTTCAAGCTCGCTTTGTAGCCTACATTTGTCTTTTTGCTTTCGAACGACAAGAAATAGGTGATCTCCGTTTTCATAGAATGTCTTGGAAAGCGCGTACCCTAGTCCTTTAGCAGCACCTGTAATTAGAATATTTTTCATAAAGCCACTCACTGTGTGTTAAAAACTGCAAGCCTTCTAGCTCAAAAACTTTCTATTTTATAGTACCACACTTTGTGTTGCTCTCGTTTGTCTTTGTATTGAAGGAGGCTCATATCAATTAGCATTCAATTTGTATTAATAATCCAAAGCCATGATGCAATAGATTTAACACTATCGGTATTTGTTTCGTAATATTTGGCAGCAGTCACTCATTGATTCTCAACCGCATCCATGGATTTAAAAACGTGGTTATGGAAAAATGTCTCTCGAATTTCATCCCACAAATGTTCGCATGGATTTAAATCAGGACAATAAGGGGGTAAGGTCTCCATCATGACATTGTCGGGTAAGGCTAGTGAGTCCATTGGATGGCAAGCTGCACCATCACAAATTAACAAGAGGTAATCATCAGGGTATCGGTTACTCAGTTCTTCAAGAAAAATATCCATGCAAGCTTTTGTCATGGATGGCAAGATCAGGAAATCACAATGTCCATCTGTAGGACTTAGCGCTCCGTAAAGGTAAGTCTATTCGCGAACGACTTGTGATTTGACAATGGGACGTTTTTCAGCAGAACACCAACACCGCCTGGGATCACTGATACGTTCAAAACGGGCCTCATCCTGAAATAGAACGCGTAGAGGCTTTTGCTGTTCACGAGCGATATTTTCGGCATCTTTAATCCACTTGGGAAAAAATGTTAAAGTACTCTGCCTGTTTTTCGTTACGGTTGATATGAAAAGGGCGTGGGGCTATTTTGCGCCAGCTATGCCGATGGGCTAAGCGATAGGTCGTCGATAACGCAACGGATGTTCCAACGCATTCACATAAGCTCTTATGCAATGCATCAATTTCAACAATCAAACCCTCGTTGCCTGCTTCGGCATGCTGTGCGAGTAAGGCTTGCTCTTCGGACTCATCCAAAAAGCTATGTCTGCGCCCTCCTCTTGGTTTTGTTAATAGCGCATCAACACCGTCTTTAAAATAAGCACTCCAAATACGACGAACATGCCCTGTGCTGAATTGCGTTAGCTTTGCAATTTCTTCTGCGCTGTAGCCAAAGCAACCTCGAAAGTAAACACATTGCAAGCGTTTTACATCTGCTGCTAGGGGGCAGATGTTAATGAAGTGCTCAATACGGGATAAATCATCTGCGGATACAGCTTTAGTTAAGTGGTAGCCCATAGAGATTGATCTTGAATATTTTTGAGCGTTATTTTACACATATTGAAAGCTAATTGGTATCAAACAAGAGCCTCCTCTTATCAACCAACGTCCACTATACAGATGACAATGGGCTTAGCTCCGTATGATAGGCTGACAAATATTCCGTAATCATCGCCACCGTTTCCCTTGGTCTCCCGATATAAAAAAGATGATCGGTCTGGGGCAATATACCATACTCTGCATTGGGTATCATGGTGGCCAGTTGCTGGGTGTGACATAGGGGTCATGTTCACCGGTAAAGCAGAGCGTTGGGCAGGTAATGTTGTCTAGGCCTTTAAACAATAATGCGATGACCTAAACGTTTCTCTGGAAATCAAGCCGATCATAACCTATACCTTGAGTGCCAATGGGTATGTTGAAGATATGGGGGTTTACATCACGATTAAAGACTGAGCGGCTCATGCCTAGATAGGCTGGTGCATCTTTGGCGCGTATTACGCGAGGGGTTAGGTGCATGGTGTGGGTTGTGTCCTGTTGTTGTGTAGGACAGATAATGGCAGGTTAAAAGGCTCTGATCGGTGGGGAACGTTTCGTTAGGTATAGAAACTAGTTAAGGTATGTGAGTTTCTAGCCCGGCGAAAAGCAGACCTTCATATTGCTTTCAATTGAAAATATGCATGTGCACTTCTTCCACAAAGCGGAAGTTGGAGGTTTTTATTTTTAATCGCTTACAAACTTTCTATCTCCGAACAACATAGGCTAATGTAATTTTACTTTTTGCTTTACCATTTCCATCATCTGAAAATGTACTTCTTGTTTTTATAAAAAAAATTTTATTTCTATAAAAAATTTGTACAACTTGTAAAAAACATTGAAAGCTATTAGGGTTAATAACAGCTTGAAATGATTGTTCACTTTTCAAAATAAACATTGCTGACAACTGTTCATCTAAATAATTATCCAGGGTCATCAAAGTAAGAATTTCTTTAGCTTCAGTGGTGCCATTTTTTATAGGAAAGTATTTAAATAAATTATGAGAAAATGCGTAGCCAAATAAAACATAGGCCAATTGATTAAAACATATAATAAGCTCAACAGCATTAAAATGCCCTGTTGAATCAACATAACAACTATCATTAATTTCAAAATCACCAACAATAGACAAAATTCCATTTTCTTTCTCTTCTAAATTTATCATTTTCGCTTTTTTTAAATAGAGAGCATTTTTCTTCCGGTAAGGTAACAAAATCTTATGAATAATATTGTCTGATATTTCCTGAGTATCTTCACTTAATAAAACATTCATCGTTCTAAACTCTTTCACAAAAAATTAAAGGCTTAATGGATAGCCATCATTTACTATAATCCTAAACATCATAGTGTCCTCTTCTAACAAAGCCTGATTTGAAGTCAGGTCTTCTGCATGTTTCCGTCCAGCTTTATGTGCAAGAAAGCGATTATCCCATATAATAATATCACCAATTTCCCACTGAAAAGAGCTAATAAATCGTTCTTGCTCCATAAATTCAAACACCGTATTTAGTAGTTTATTCGATTCTTCATGGCTCATATTTCTCACCCCTATAGTAAAACCCTTGGTAGCATAGATACTTTTTCTCCTTGTAACAGGGTGAATAATAATAGCTGGATGTTGTACAGGCGGTTGCACTTCATCAATCATATTAATAATTTCTCCTATGTCTAAGCCAATATCCTCCTTGCGGCACTTTATATTTCCATTTGCCACTATGAATAAAATAAGCATTGTCTAACACTTGCTTTAGTTCACTTGGTATTTCCTCATATACGCGTTCAAGATCAATAAACATTGTTGTGCGCATGGAATTTTTTGGTATGATTTGTGGGTATAGAATAGTTAAAGGTATTGGTTCCTCAAGAAAGGCAGTATCTGAATGCCAATATCCTCCTGTTCTTGGTACGCCTACTTCTTTACCGTCTAATTTAACATTTGAAGAGACAAAAATTAATGGAAAATCAGGATGGCGATAATTACTCTGAAGATATGGAAGTGGTTCACCAAAACAATAAGAAAGGTTATTGAATTGGGAGGTACTTAGCTTTTGTTGTTTTATCACTACTACTTTATGTTTATACACATATTCAAGGATAGACTTGGCCTCTTCTTTGCTAAGTAAATTACAGTCTATATCACTGATTGTGTGGCCTATGTTTTGATTCATAACAATCCTTCACTGATCATTTTTATAGGTAAATTGAACTTTGTTAACATTAATAATCAAAATACTCTATATATGTATTTTCAAGTGTTCGTATTAGTTAATTGAATGACTGCTTTGGGTGAATTCCCGTCAAATGATACTTCTAATCCTAATGGCTGAAATAGGTTTTAAACTGCCTCTAGGTAATTTCATAACCTAAGCATAGAATTTCACTTGTCGTCATACTCAACAAAAAATAACTTTTTAAGTATGACCGCTAAATATACGGGTAAGCGATTTCTCTGACAACCAAGTATCACGTGATAAACGTTTACATTACATATTTATTTGAAATAAATACCAAAACTAACTTCTACGATAACGCGCCACGATACTGATACGCCCATGCTCCAGTTCGTTAGAAATAATTAACCGTACCTTTGGATCAATCCTCTTTTGTTCTGCTGTTAATTCTTTTTGCCTTGGCCCACCACAATGTGGGTAAGACCACCCTGAGGTGGTCTAATAGATTGACACACTCCAGTTAAGAGATAATCGCCCAAACTGGAGAATAAGATGACCGCAAGAAAGAAATACTCAAAAGAGTTTAAATGAGACGCCATCAGCTTGGTGTTAGAGCAAGGCTATAGCCGATCAGAAGCTGCCCGAAGCCTGGATATTAATGCCAACATGCTCACACGTTGGATCAGGGACTATGAGTCGGATGATGATGGACAGGCTTTTCGCGGTAATGGCAAACTCACACCAGAGCAGGAAGAAATTCGTCGGCTTAAAACTCAAGTAAAACAGCTTGAACTGGAGAAACGAATACTAAAGGAAGCAACGGTCTTCTTTGCGAAAGAAACGAAGTAAAATATGCGTTTATTACCCAAAGAAAGAAGACCTTCCCGGTTGGCACGATGTGCCGCGTCTTGGGTGTTAACAGCAGAAGCTATTACCGTTATATGCGGCGTAAAAACGATCAATCCGATGCGCCTTATCATCAAGAGCGGCTGGAAGCTGTCCGTGATATTGCTAAAACGAGTGATAATACTTATGGCCGCCGCCGGATGAAAAAGGCGCTGAACGCACTGAGCTACCCGGTTTCGTCGCTATATTGGCGAGCTTACCTTTGTGTAGTTGTTTGCTTGACTCATCCATACAAACAACGGGATAATTTTTATCGTAGGGTTTCTGATAGACATCTAACACATCCTCCATTCGATAAACATACTCTGCACTTTCTGTAGGAATGCACCACTCCTTTTTTAACCAAGGCTTAAGTTCATTTTTTTAGTGTTCGTTGCACAGTCGATTTTGAGAGGCTATCTACAATATTCAGTTTCACTAACTGATCGGCCAATAGTTCTAATGTCCAGCCTACTCGTCCCTTTGGACTTGAGCCACAGCAGATGGCTATAAGTTTCACCTCCTGTACACCATCTAAACGTCGTGGCTTATAATGAGTGTGTTCTTTGCGATTTAGAGCAACAGACAGCCCTTCATTGGCAAATTTTTGCCTTACTCGATGAACCGTACGCTCATGGATATTGAGGTTTTGAGCAATGATTTTTGCCTTTAAGGCAGGACCCTCTTTACTATAATCTGCTTGAAGTAGAATTCTTGCATGAGTTAACTTTCTGGCTTTTTCTTTGCCTTTATTAACCAGTTCTACCAAATCAAATCGTTGACTTGCCGTAAGCTTAACTTTATATTTCATTAACTTGCCTTTGGTTGGATAGTAAAGAAAGGCAGATTAACAAAAATGACAAAATTAATGAAACTTAGTAGTACATAGCAAGTTCTATCAGATCACTTTTAGGAAGAAGCTCTATGGTGATCTTGATGAACCGCAAAAAGATCTAGACGAATGGATGGCTTACTATAATAATGACCGGACACATCAAGGTAAAATGTGTTGTGGCAGGACGCCGATGGAGACGCTAATGGATGGTAAAACCATTTGGGCTGAAAAGAATTTAGCTCAAATCTAAACTGACAGGCACTTTATGAAAAACGGGTAACTGTCCGATTAGGTCTGCGTCCTGTTGAACCCCCCCTGATATTGATAAAATAGTCGTCAAGATCAATTGCGATGAGGTTTGTTTTGTATGCAAGGTCAAAACGGTACT
>MDLC01000056.1 GCA_001723645.1 Candidatus Endobugula sertula
TTTTCATGTGCGGACAGTAATAGGTTTTATTATAAAATTCAATAGCTTATTTAAAAATCTAAAAATCATTCGCTACAAGTATATTTCCATGGGTATTATCAAAAAGCACCAGGGCGATATGTTGGTGAAGAGTGAAGTAGGTAAAGGCACTTGTTTTACGATAATTTTACCCGTTATTGAGCGAGACTGTAAATAACTCTATGTATCTGCTCCAATTCTGTACGGGTTGTTTACCAATTTTCCTCCAAATCTATTACCCAACTAAAGCCATTAGCACACAGTACTGGCTTATCAGGGACCAAGGAGAAACGCTTCAGAAATTACTCTACGCGTTTAATCATCCATAGGTAAGTCCCTCGCAGAACCCGGCGTGACACTCTCACGTTATCTGGCTCCCATCATCCAGCCAATGGGATTCACCTTTTGCGAACACTAAACAAAACATTTACTGACTTTTATGAGCCAGTCTCTGCTAGCCTTCTTGTGATATTTAAATTGCTCATACTTTCTGTGAAGCCACTTGAGGAACTGCTTGTAAAAGTAGTTCAAAATTCTCGTAAGTTCTTTAGACATGTGGTTAACCATGTAGTTAACCTTGCATTGTAACGCCCACCGTCTTACCAGCTTTATTTAATATTTCACAGAGTAGTATAATCGCAGATTTGAAATTTCATCAATATCTTTTTGCAAACGTTTATCATGCACTTGGATTAATTGCTGACGTTGTTGCTGAATAATATCATTTAATACTGTTATTTTATGTTGTGCTTCATTAAGTTGTTTTCTCAATTGCTCAACCACTTGCTGAGCAGCCTCTAAGCTTTCTTGTTGTTTGTTAGCGGTGTCATTAATTTTATAGCAAAAAGAGCGATAATGATTAATCTGTTTACTTGTCCAGTTGTGCTGGTGTATTTGTATACTCTTTAAGTACTCTTCCTCATAAGCACGTAATTGACTGAGTTTCAGCCTTTCTTGTTCTACAAAAGTTACCGCCTTTTCCAAGCGATCAACAATTTGTTGTTGCTCTTGTTCAGATTTATCCAACACCATTGTCAACCGACTTTTTATTACCATATCCACTATCCTTTAATCAATACGGGTTCTATTAAGGTGTTTAACTCAGTAATACTCTTTGTATAGTCTACAGGCTCATCTAAATCTTGCTGAATAAACGTCAGCAACTTAGGGAAATAATCCAACGCTAAATCAATATTTGGATCAGAGCCTTTAACGTAAGCACCTATATTTACTAAATCCCGATTTTTCTGATAATTAGCTAATAACTGTTTAAAGTATTGCAGACACTTGATTTGTTCAGGTTCAGCAATCACCTGCATCGCTCGACTTATTGACATTTCTACATCAATGGCGGGGTAGATACCACTTTCAGCTAGCTTACGCGACAGTACAATATGACCATCTAGTATGGCTCTTGCCGCATCAGCCACTGGGTCTTGCAAGTCATCACCTTCGGTTAGCACCGTATAAAAAGCTGTGATAGAGCCACTACCCACTTTTCCATTACCAGCCCTTTCTACCAACTGCGGAATTTTGGCAAAAACCGACGGTGGGTATCCCTTGGTTGCAGGTGGTTCACCAATCGCCAGTGATATTTCTCTTTGCGCTTGTGCGTAACGTGTTAGAGAATCCATCAATAACAAGACATTCTTACCTTTATCACGATAGTACTCAGCAATTTGGCTAGCAAGCTGTGAAGCACGAAGACGCATTAAAGGGCTTTCATCGGTAGGCGAAGCAACCACCACTGAACGTTTTAGGCCCTCCTTTCCCAGGTTGTGTTCAATAAACTCTTTCACCTCTCTTCCACGTTCACCAATGAGTGCAACAATAACAATATCAGCACTGGCAAAGCGGGTCATCATGCCAAGCAACACACTCTTACCGACACCACTACCGGCAAATAATCCAAGACGTTGCCCTTTGCCTATAGGAATCAGAGCATTGATAGCTCTGATTCCTACATCCAAAGGATGATCTATAGGGGCACGATCTAGGGGATTAATGGTTCCTAAATGGGTTAACTCATCATCGCCAATAATGGGTCCTAGGCCATCCAGAGGCATACCAAGACCATCGATAACTCGACCTAATAAGCGTTGATCAATAACAAAGTTCCTTTTCGCTGGACGAGGGATAACCCTTGCTCCTGCCTGTATACCAGTGATCTGTTTCACGGGCATGAGAAACAATTTATTGCCACTAAAACCAACTACTTCAGCTTCTAGCCTTGTATTGTTATCTAGCAAAATTTCACATTGGCAACCAATAGAAGCACGAAAGCCTACGGCTTCCATTGTCAATCCGACAACACGAGTTAATTTACCTTCAACAGTCGGATCACCCGGTGGAATCTTATCGGGTTTAAATGCTCCTATTCTTTCAGATAGCGTTAAACGCTCTGTATTCATTCAACATTATCCTCTGCACTGGAATTTGCTTCGGCTTGATCGTCATCCTTTTCTGCTATAGTGTCATTCACTTCTTTATTAAGCCTGTGGTCAGCGTCTACCACATGACGCTTATGCAAAAAGTCATCTAACACTTGTTGTAAACGCTGTTCAATAGAAAAATCAATACTACTTTCTTTACTTTCTAGGCGACACCCTCCTGGCAGTAAGGAATTATCAGGCTGATACACTAATTCTGCCGATATATTCTTTAACGATGATTTTATGAGTTCAATATCCTGATCATTAAGATATACAGTTAATTGATGATTGGTTTCAGGAAGCAGTGCCAATGACTTGTTAACCACATCAACAATGGACGAGGAGTCTATCAGCATCTCTTTTTGTATAACTGCTGGAACTAATTGACAAATGATATCCAGTAATTGTTTCTCTATTTTTTTTTGTTCATTTCCCAAAGGGTTTAATAACACATCGATAATGCCTTGTAGTCGTTCAGATTGATCTGCAATTTCTTTTTTAGCACTATCCATACCTTCTTGATAACCTTGTTCTTGAGCTTCATCAAAGCCTTTTTTAAACCCTTTGTCAAAACCTTCTTTTTCTGCAACTTCAGTAATTTTTTCTAGTTGGTCAGCCGTTATTGGTTCAATCGTTTGCTGTGGAAGGTTTTCTATCGATTCATTTTCAGATATCTTGGTTTCATTGGAAACAGCGCTGGACTGCTCTCCTATTGACAATGTGTTTTCCCCCCTTGGGTTTTTCTCTTTTTTTACAACGGGAATAATATTTTTAGAGATGAGTTCAGGGGCAAACCACTCTTCACAGGACTCTAATTCTTCTGAAGGTATTCGTGTGACCAAATTTGCCATAATGGTTAACTATCGATGTGCGTCTATTCGATTTTTTTCTTTTGAGGTAGTACTATGCATACATTTATAGCATTTGCTCTCCACCACCACCCAGGACAATCTCTCCTGCATCTGCCATTCGCCGGGCAATAACCAATATCTCTTTTTGCGCGCCTTCGACTTCGGATAATTTGACCGGACCTTTAGCTTCCAGGTCATCACGTAGCAGTTCCGCTGCACGTTTAGACATATTGGCAAATACTTTCTCCTGCAATTCGGTGTCTGCACCTTTAAGTGCAATAATTAGCAAGTCGGAAGACACTTCTCGTAATAGGGCCTGAATCCCCCGATCATCAACATCGCGTAAATTATCAAAGACAAACATAAGATCTTGTATCTGGTTACCCAAGTCTTCATCCACTTCTTTAATAGCTTCCATCAATTCTCCTTCAATACTGCTATCCAAATTATTCATAATCTCAGCAGCACATTTATAACCTCCCATTGTTGTTGTCTGCGATCCAGCATTACCGGAAAATTGTTTCTCAAGAATATCATTGAGCTCTTGTAAAGCACTAGGCTGAACGGTATCCAATGCCGAAATTCTCATCATAATATCGAGACGCACAATATCAGGAAAATACGATAATACTTCAGCCGATTGATCAGGGTCCAAATACGCCAATACGATAGCCTGAATCTGCGGATGTTCATTGCGTACAACATCAGCAATGGAACGAGCTTCCATCCACTTTAAAGTATCCAGGCCACTTGTATTGCCACCTAACAAAATACGGTCGATCAAACCATTCGCTTTATCTTCACCCAAAGCAGTGACCAGCATACTACGAATATAATTATCTGCTCCAACTCCTAACCCGGTCAGATGACGAACTTGTTCCATAAAGTTGGCCAATACCGAATGCACTTGGTCTTGTTCTATATTTGACAAATGGCTCATGGCAGCACCGACACGTTGCACTTCTTTAGGCCCCATATGCTTTAGTACTTCAGCAGCATCTGCTTCTCCAAGCGTCATTAATAATATCGCCGCCTGATCAACAGTTGACATATCCAATGGCTTTGGAGCACTAACAGCTTCATTCTCACTCATACATCATTAATCCAACGTTTGATGACTTGGGACACCCTGCCAGGGTCTTCGGCAACTAGCCCTTTAACAGTATTCAGCATTTGTTCATAACTTTCTTCAGGGCCTGGTAAGGCTAATGCTGCCCCCCCTGTCAACGTAACCGCTTCATCCGATAACTCATCAAATGAACCAAGACCAGCAGCTTCTAGTGCAGCCAGTTGTTGTGCTTCTTCTTCATCTCTTGATTCAGAGCCGGTACGCGCCAGTGTTTTAAGTATAGGTCTTAACAAGCCAATAACCATGACCAATATCACTAATAGCCCAATAATGGGTTTTATCAAAGCAACGAACCACGTCTGTTCCCAAAATGGGGGGTCAACAATGTCAGCTTCCAACGTTACATCATCAAGAAAAGGAGTATTCACGATATTGACACTATCACCCCGTGTAGGAGAATAGCCCACAGCATCTCTGACCAGAATGGCTAACCGTTCCAATTCTGCATCAGGCCAAGTTTCATATTTGGCTTCTCCTGTCTCAGGATTGGTGACCAGTTTGTCATCGACAACGACGGCTACCGATAAACGACGCACCTTGCCTATTTGATGTCGGGTATAGCTCATCGCTCTATCAAGTTCAAAATTTCTTGTAGATTGAGAGCGCGAATTGGAAGGCTGTGGGGGCACGGCCTTATCATTACCGGGAGCAGCCTGTTCAGGAGCCTGTCCACCTCCAGGAGGCTGATTAGCTAGAGCACCAGGTATTCCATTAGGGCCACCACCAATGCTCTGCTCACTCCTTACTGCAGCTAGGTCAGGATTAAACATTTCTTCTGCCTGTTCAACCTGATTAAAATCAACATCCGCTGCCACTTCAGCACGGAATCGACTGCTGCCAATAATGGGGGTCAGTAGAACCTGAATTCGATCAATAATTTTCTTCTCTACCTCTCGCGTATACTCAAGCTCCTTAGCTGCCTTAAGCAAGTTGGGATCTTCCTCCCCTACGGATAATAAATTACCTTTTTGATCAACCACCGTCACATTTTTCAGTAACAACTCGGGAATACTGGATGCCACCAAATTGGAAATCGCTCTCACTTGCTTAGCATTGATGCCACGACCAGGATATAACTCAAGAAAAACAGACGCTCTAGGCTCTCTAGCATCACGCACAAAAACAGAGCGTTTAGGAATAGCCAAGTGCACTCGAGATGCTCTGACTGCATTCATGCTAGTAATTGTTCTTGCCAACTCACCTTCCAATCCTCGCCGATAGCGCGTCATTTCCATAAACTGGCTGGTGCCAAGAGACTGTTCTTTATCTAACAACTCAAAACCCACCGACCCAGTATTGGGCAATCCCACTTCTGCTAGTTTAAGACGCGCATTATGAACATCTTTCACCGCCACCAATAAGGCGCCCGTTTTGGTGTCCACTTTAAATTTAATGGAGTGTTGTTCCAAAATGTCAATGACTTCAGAAGAATCGAGACGATTAAGACTGCTATATAAAGGTCGGTAATCCTCTTCCTGAGTCCATAAAACCGCAGCAAAACCAATGGCAACACTAGCGGCCAAAGCAACCATTAAACCTATTTGCCGAACTAAATTTAAATTATTAAATCCTTCTACAAGATCACTCGTCGAACGATCTGTTGTTGACTTTACCCCAGTATCATTATTGTTACCTACACCCTCTGCTGCTGATACCATCTAATCATTACCCGTACTGATTTTGATCACTTAACATACTATTTATACTGGCATGTTCATTACGTCACGGTAAGCTTCTACCAACTTATTACGCACCTGTACCATCGCCTGAAAAGAAACACTGGCTTTTTGCGAGGCTATCATTACGTCTGTGATATTAATGCCTGGCTGGCCCTGCTCATAAGCTTGAGCCATTTGTCCCGATGCTTTTTGTAAATCATTCACATTATTAACAGCCTGGTTTAATAGTTTATCAAAACTGGAAGATTGACTAGATAACTCAGCGATATTTTTGCCAGTTTCCAGTATTGTTCTGTCATTGTTCTGCGCAGGTAATGCTTGGGTTTGCGCTTTAATATTTCTCATTTCTAGCAATACACGATTAATATCCATTCGATCTGAAATCATAATAACACCCCATACACTGATATCACTTGGCCATTGACATTATTTTGGCGATGTAATGATATTAGGGATAAAGCACAAAACAGGCCAATATTTGCTAGCAACAATGAGCCAGCTAGACAATGAACAAAGAAAGCCAAGGAACTTGGGTGTAAGAAGTTCCCTCGACTTTAGAATGGGTTCCTCCAAAGAATCCCCAACAGTGACGATTCAGAGTGACCTATCCCACTAGTATATATGCTACTTTTTTTCCATCTTTTGTCATTTCGTTAATTTTTGAAATCATATGTGTATATGATTTTCCCTGTCCTCTCAGGGTTGATCTACTCCGCGGTCAACGCAGATTCGCGAACGTCGATTTTGGCCTTTGGCTGATTGAACGAAATGCCTGCGGTAAATTCGGCATTACCACTGGGAAACATACTACCACCTGAACCCGCTACGTCGATGGCACCAGAATGCGTACGATCCCGATAGGTAATGGCATCCACTTCATCGACAGCAGGTACATCCACCTTTTTCCAGCTTCCAGTAGCACCCAGTATATTAATCTGACACCCACGCTGCATTTAAGACTCCACCATTCTTAAAGGGTTAATGTGTTTGCCCTTGGCAAGCTTGCGCAAAATCGAAAGACTTCGCTTCTTACCACCGAAGGTCCCACCCAAAGATTGACTCACCTTGGCGTCATCGGTGTCATTCACCAACGTAGTGACCTCTGAACGAAGCGTGTTAACTGATGTTTCGATAAGGCTTTCTGTAACGTTAAGCGTCATTTAATCATACCTTTTGCAATAAAAGGTTTAGTATAAAGATAAAAATATTTTTCAAAAAAAAATAGAATGTCATAAAATCTACACTACATAACAAAAAATAAAATATTCGGTATTTGATCAATAAACTTTCAATATGTCTACATATAATAAATGTAAAAAATGAGAACCACATATCATTATAAATAGAGCGTAGCGTCTTTTATTACTGAATGAAAAAGATCTAGTTTTTATTGTGTATTTTCACGCACATAAATTTTTTAGTACTATTAAAAAATTTTATGAGAACAATATTACCCATTATTCTGACATACTTATTGATGTATTTTTTATAAAAAAGTACTGTGAATCTAAGAATTATGGTAATATTTATCAATGAATTGGCAACATACACATTCATTAAATATGAGAGTAACGACTCACCCAAAAAAACTGTCGGATTTTTACTTAAAAAATATTCATTGCATGCTTTGAATCAGAACGGCCTGTATGATGCTTATTGGCGAGGTTATAAAATTCATGTCCCGGAAATAATCTTATAAATTATGGGATAACTGCATTATTATGCTCCTTCATTTTTGGTAAAACCATTATAAATCATTGAGTGTTGGCAGCCATTATTTTCTATCAGTTAACGGGACAGTAATGGATTAAGCTATGTATATCAAATTATTACTATTTTTTATTTTAATGATTTCTTTTCAAGTGAATGAACTCTCAAATTTATTAGGCATTTTGAATGGAATCCTTTATAACACAGATAAGGCTGTGCAAAACGAATCTACAGTCTCTTTTTTAAACAATGAAACTTTGGTTCAATCCTTAATACATTCTAAATTTGATGGAACTGACACCTATACACAAGTAAATCAAGCTGATTGGGAGTGTGATAATAATAAGGGGGATGCAGTTTTCTCTGCAGATATATAAAAAACATTAATAATGTGTGTCACGTCACACGCAAAAAGCGTAACTATACATTTGCCGCTAATTGCGGCGTTAAACCTAATAGAGGATCAAATAGTGAAAATTAAAAACTTATTATTTATAATGACGGTAGTGGTTAATCTGCTTGTCGCAACGACGTCCTGTAGCCAGGCACCAAATCAAGAGGATCCAACTATACTGTCGATTCAAGGCGAGAGGATGTATATCATGGGAGGATTCCATTCTGAATCGTACGATCTAGTTAAAACTGCAATTGATAATAACCCGGATATAAAAATGATTGTACTCACTGCAAACGATGGTTCAAGTGATAGCAGAAACACTTTAAAATTAGCAAGGTATATAAGAAGTAAAAAATTAAACACTCATCTGATTAATCAAAGTGTTATTACTTCCGGAGCTGTTGATTTATTTCTTGCCGGAGTTCACAGAACGATGGAAAAAGGTGCTAAAGTTGGTGTTCATTCTTGGGCAGACGACATCAAGCAAGCTCAAGCTAAAGATCTTCCTCGTAACCATGATGACCATAAATTGTATACTACGTATATGCAAGATATGATCGATAACGATAGTTTTTATTGGTTCACAATATATTCTGCAGCAGCAGAAGAAATGTACTGGATGAACGATGATGAGATAAAAAAATACAACTTATTGACGCAACCACCTCTTTCAGCCAGCAATGATCAGACACCTTTTGGCAAAAACTTTTCTTCATATCGAAAAGAGATTCTGGAAGAATAAAATTATCCATACAAGTTGCTCAAGTTTACTCTGGCCATAAAAGCGTGAGCGGGACTCGCTATCGCTCGCCTTTTATGTGGACGTTATAATTCAAGGGGAATTTATGTACATACCTAAACATTTTGAAGTGACCGACAAAGATGAAGTATTTGCTTTTGTCGAAGCAAATGCTTTCGGCCAGCTTATCTCAAATGTAGATGGCAAACTCTTTTCTACTCATCTGCCATTTTTATTGTCAGAAGATAAATCCAAAATCATTGGGCATTTAGCGCTAAAAAATCCACAACACTCCGAAATAGATGGGCAGGAAGTTCTTATCACTCTAGAGGGGCCTCACGATTACATATCACCTGTTTGGTATAGCAGTCCAGGAGTACCTACTTGGAACTACCAAGCAGTCCATATTTACGGGCAGTGTGAGGTGATCCGCAGTACAGAAGAACTTCAACAAGTAGTTAATGCTCTTACTGTTAAGTACGAATCAGCTTTTGAAAACCCGTGGCAACCTGAATACAAACCTTTAATGCTGAGAGCTATTGTTGGCATTGAAGTGACGATCAGCGAGATTCAGTGTCAATATAAACTAAGTCAAAATCGTTCGTCTCAAGACCGATCGCAAGTTATAGAACGATTAAAATCTCTGGGTTCAACTGCTTTAGCTAATGAAATGGAACGTAATGAGTTATAACAAACACATTAAATCGCCCACAAAAAGCATGGGCTGGACTCGCTATCGCTCGCTTTTATTGCGGCGTTATGTTTTCTGGGACACTGAGCGTAATATCATTTATCAGTTCTCATATCTTCGAGATTGCCTTCCCATTTAAGTTTACCTCTAAGACTGCGTATATCTTCTTGTTTTTTTAATCTTATCAGAGGGTGTTAAGCCCTTCTTCTACAACCTCTTTTTTTGTTTTCAGGCCAGTAGCTTTAAAGGCGTCCGCCATAAGCTTGTCGTCAATCACTATGTTTGTTCTCATACCGCACCTATGTGTATATTGCGTTAGTATTATACACATAACACATCGGAAGCAAGAACATAACAAGTGTCAAGCAGATTAATTTTCCGCTGTTGCTTCAAATTCACCGCTTACACACGCGTTAGTTTTTCTTGAAGAGCGCTAACGGTAGGTGTTTTTCGTAGTGATTAAAATCTTTATCAGTGGTATAAATTTTAAATTTTGCTCGCACTGACACGGCACAAATTAAAAAATCTGTATGAGAACCTTGCACTCCTTTTGAACGACAAAAGTTTGAGTATTCCGCAGCCGTTTCGTAATCGGAATCTAACACGGGTTCACTTGGGAAGTACTTTAATTTCTGGCGAAGCTTATCATAACTGTTTTTATCAGTGTAGCCAGATAATAACTCTTGCCTAATAGCTCCTATTATCTTCACTTGGTTTTCATCAATCAGTTGAGTGAGTTGTTCAGCTATGGTGGTTTCACGAGAGGATGTTCCACGAAAAGCTAGGGACCATACGCAAGTATCTACAAGTACGCCACTCATTTTCGACCCTTTTTGTAGTCATAATCATCGTCTTGGGGTAAATTACCAAATAGCGAGATTATTTCACGCTGCTTACGACGCTGTACAAATTCTGTAAGTGCTTGATTTACAGTATCTTTTTTGGTTGAAAGCCCGCTAATTACCAAAGCTTCATCAAGTAATTTTGTATCAATTGAGAGATTTGTAGCCATGTTTACACCTCGAATTACACAATATACCACACATTTTAGCATTTAAAACTAACAAAGCAAGGCAGCTGGGATTAGTCATTAGAAAGTGTAGTTTTGAAAATAGCCATGGAAGCCGAAGCCATTGAGTCCTTTGAAAAAAGCTTACGAGCAACTGTACTCACCGTTGCACTTTCACCCATGATTACCCCTCTCTATTGACTCTTACGCCTTGTGGAATATTGTTAACATTTGCTTGCTCCGGAAGTGTGACCGTTTCAAGTTGCGTCAAGGTTCGGTATGTGCTTGGCAGCTCTGTGATTCGGGTATTTCCCAAATCGAGTTCTACCATACGCGGCGATAATAACGGCCCAATGTTTAGCAAAGGATTTCCATTAAGATACAGACATTCCAGGTTTGGTAAAGGTAGACCTCTGTAGAAGGCTCTAAGGTTATCGGGTAAACGGATGTTACCAGCGTGGATCCTCAATACCGCCAATCGTTGCTGGCGTGCGGCAGCACTTCGATCCACCGGATGATTAGGGTCCTCAGGAGGGTCCATAACAGCTATGAATGCCTGACCGAACAAACTATCATACGGATTTTCGAAATCCATAAATGACGTCAGTTGGTTATTACTGAGGTTCAGTTCGACCAGGTGGGCGAGACTTCCGACCTCAAGCGATAGTGTGGTCAGCTGGTTGTTGCTGAGGTCCAGAAAGTCTAGGTTGGTGAGATTTCCGATCTCGGCCGGTAGTCTGGTCAGCTGATTATTGTTGAGGTTCAGCACGGTCAGATGGGTGAGACTTCCGATCTCGGACGGTAGTGTGGTCAGCCGGTTACCATTGAGGTTCAGCACGGTCAGGTTAGTGAGGTCTCCGATCTCGGGCGGTAGTATGGCCAACCGATTATTGTTGAGGTTCAGCACGGTCAGGTTAATGAGCTCTCCGATCCCGGGCGGTAGTGCTGTCAGCTCCAACCCCCCCAAATCCAATCGATTGGACACGCCCATACGGACTTGGAGCATCCTGTTTACAACGTGTCTTCGGTTTGCTTGTTCCATAGCCGCTGGCACACGTGCAATCCAGCGTTCAAAACTAGCCAGATATTCCTGCGGTGTTATATTAAGCGTAAAACGGAAACCACCCTTCAACCCCGTTGGCACCATCTCCCTCTGACCCGTTCGCGCGTAACTGGCGCCTTCAAACGTACCATCCTCTCTTTGGATCCGATAGATCGCATAAAGAGTGCTGATGGAACTGCCAGGTTGAACGAGGTAACGGGTGCCACCCCCCTTTTCCTCTGTGCTATACCCAATCAGGGTGCCAACATCATCGCGGATCTCGAAAGGTGCGGTGACTATCGGAGGTGACTGGCTATCACCATTGCTTGAGGTGGTATTCTAATGAAAACGTTCCTTGGGAGGTCGATCTTCCCCATCATCACCCCCTGCCCCAGAGACTGGATGCTTCTTTGTGATGATGACCTGCTTGGAATCAACCGCGACTCCATCCGTCACCGTGACCGTTAGGGTTTTACTGTCAGGAAAGGCTTCAGGCTGACCAGTATAGGTGATTTTGCCGTCCAAATCAATGCTAAAGTCGGTGTGATCACCATAAAATGCATAGGTCAATCTACCCTCGTTATCAACATCTGTTGCCCAAACATGAGCAACCTTCATACCTGTCTGGAGGGTGTTGGGATCAATGGCATAACGCGAGGCCACAAGTATTAGGAACATGGGGGCGATATTACTCTTGACCGTGACGGCCAGAGAGTCCGAGTACCCTCCTACCTGAATTTTAAGGTCGTATCCATTGTTACTCAACAGACTCAGATCACCGGTAAACTTCAACGTAAATGAGCTTCCGCCGGGATCGCCTGTTATGGAAAAGCCTAGATTTTTTGCCGCTTGGCTCAAGCTAACCGTTTTGTCAGTCAGCACGTTGGCAGAACCTCGGTCACGGACATGAAGCGTCTGTTCCCATGTCTTATTGACTAAATAAGTCAACTTATCCACATACACAGTGTCATGAATAAGGTCGACGGTTTGAACTGTTGTCGGACGTCTTTTTAGTGAGCGTGATACCCAGTGTGGGACCGAGTACGACTGCAGCAACGCCTACCCCCGCTACCACCGTACCCACTTTGCCGGGATGTCGTTTAATCCAATCATAGACAGTGCGGGTTGTTCGGAGCGCCGGCGTACCGGGTTCTTGTGGAAGCAGCTCGACTTCCTCACTAACAGAAGAACCTTTCTTGCCTCTGAAGCGAACCTTGTAGGTACGATTTCCAACCACAACGCTGGTTGCGCCATAACCATCACCACCGCGTAATTTTGAACTGGTCCATTTCCCTTTAACGGCATCAAAACTGAAGAGGACCTTTGAGTTACCCCCACTGGAGACGGTCGGATCAAACAGACCTATTTCTCTCCTGTCTGCTTTGTATTTGACCGCAAAATATTCATCCCCGACTTTAACAGCATGAGTGGGCTTGAAGTGAGAGGGGATGTCGGCTGTTCTGCCTGCCGTCGTCACCTCTGTAGCACTATCAATTTGATAGAGACCCGGTTTCCCCTCAACCGCGGTCAACGCAGATTCCCGAACGTCGACTTTGGCTGATTAAACGAAATGCCTGCGGTAAATTCGGCATTACCCCTCGGAGACATACTGCCACCTGAACCTACCACGTCGATAGCACCAGAATGCGTACGATCCCGATAGGTAATGGCATCCACTTCATCGACAGCAGGTGCATCCACCTTTTTCCAGCTTCCAGTACCACCCAGTATATTAATCTGACACCCACGCTGCATTTAAGACTCCACCATTTTTAAAGGGTTAATAGGATTGCCCTGACACCAGTTGATCCACTGGACCATGATAAGGGCAGTATTTTAAACACAATGCGTGTCGCGACACCTTGTGTATAACACGAGTGTAAATGACTCATATCATTCTGTTTTTTTTTGGTGAATATTCACCCTGTGGAAATGAGCCATTGACTCTTTTCATTTTTTTACATGCACCGTGTTTTATACCAACGGTATTTGTCATTTCCAACACTGGTCAGGCTTAAGTCATCCGGTGTACTACCCGGACGAAATACTCCGTAATCACCCACGGCATCCGGCCCCAGGCGTTTAGCCACCCTGGTAGGCTTGTAGCTTTTAGATTTACTGAACAGGCGCTGACCGACACGCCTCAAGCTTTTGACTGACTTGGTGGCAAAACCTGCCAAATCCGTGATTGGGAAAGCAATATCCACCAGTTCACGAAGGACCGCTTTGACCACATTGGGCGTTTTGGTAATGGCCTTGCTCAGGCCCTGCAGGAATTTCCCGGCAAGACTACCCGAACGTGCGCCCAACCGGGTCGCCAGTTTGCCCAGCGTCGTAGCCACTTTTGATCCAACCGCAGCCCCCTTACCCGCTGCGGCCACGCCTGGAATAAACGACAACAGGAGCATGACGGTTTCGAAGGCTATGTCTCCGGTATTGAGGTCTCGCCCCATACCTTTGTCAATCGCAATGGAGTAGTAGGGAACAAGAATAGAAAGAGCCGTTTGGCCCTCTGTCTGGTCATACAGTTCCTGTTGTTTTTCCGAGGTATTGTCCTGAATGCTTTTGTACAACACATCGCCCAGCGCCATGAAGGTGCCACCACCGCGATAGCGGGTTCGGGCAATCGAATCAATGTTCAGAAGCGCATTAAAATTGTAGCCCGATGCAGAGGGAAAGCCTGCTTCACCCGTCGTTATGCCCAGGTATGTTCTCTTACCCGCATTATGCTGGTACTCAGTCGGGTCCACTCTGCGGTTGACCGCATCGATACGGCTTGAGAGCTGTAGTGTCCGTTTGAATCGCTTATTCTCCGCAGTACCCGATGTTCTGAGGTTCGCATCAAGATCAAACAATGTCGTGAACATTTCGGTCAGTTCCTGTGCAGTCCATACGCTACTATCACCTCCGGATGAACGTTGGAATGCAAACACATGGCCCTGTGCATTGATCATCCGGTAGCAGCCACTACCCAGTTGTTGCATGGCCGAATTCGTCAGGATGCTGGTGTCACCCCAACGATCAGAAATCTGCTGGTATAACCATTTTATATTTTCACCCAGTTCCGTAGAATCGGGATGAGGAACCTTGATGAATCTAAAATCCCAATCACCGTCACCGGTGAATTCCATCGTATTGTCTTTTAGAATTTCTGACATTTGATCTGCGGTCAGGATATTGAAAGACCAGAGCTTCCCATTGTGTCTTGTGCCTGCCGGAACCAAGTCATTTGCCGAAATATTGCCCTGCAATACAGCAAGCCATGCCAGTCCAGGCAAAATCTTACTCTGATAATCTGAACGAAAATCTGAGAATTGATTTCCATAGGCGGTATCCAGGCCGTTTGTGGCTCCCAAAGTCAGATCCTTACCCAGTGTTTCACTCAACTGGGTCCGTGATGTAAACTCCTTGGACAGCAGATCCGTATTCTTGAACAACGTGTTCAAATCCATCATCATCTGACTGTAGAGAGTTGTGGCCCGCGCTGAGTCCGGCGTGAGGCCGTTCTCGCTAGCCCAGAGGCGAAAATGCTGGGCCTGCAATTCACTTTTGGCAGTGACATCCGTGCCTGCCATCATCTCGTCATACAGATCAATCAACTTGTCACGAACCGCATCCAACGGCAAACCCGCCATAGAGCTGAGATCATCTTCCAACAACTCAAGGGCCGCCATGGCCTTAAGATCATCAAAGGATTTCTTTGCGGTGCCAGACTGGATGCCACGCACATCAGTCGCCGTTACCGGAGTCACCTCTTTGGATGAAATCAGGTCGGGACGGTAAATCTCGGAGGAACCTTGCAAATATTTGATCGCTATTTCCGGATCCAGCTGACTGATAATGTCATTCAGTGCCGGGCCCGTCTTGTCGAACAGGTGGGCCAGGTTACCGTATATTTTGATATAGGTCTCGCCCGGTATCAGCAGATACTCTTTGGCGTATTTCATCTTGGCTTCAATGGCACTCAGGGTATAAACACCCCCCCCTGTTATTTCGACCCCATGATCGTCGGTACGGAACCCCGTTGTTGGTTCTGCCCCTTGTACATGAGTAAATTGGCCTCCGCCCACATGAATGCGGTAGCCATTTATCCGCACATTACTGATGGCTAAACCTTTCGAGTTGGAGCTATCGGGGTTAACCAGCTCGATCGAAACGTCCTTAATATTGATATCCTTGGGAGCAGTCACCGCAATGCTGCGATAGTCATCCTCTTGTCGGGAACTCAGGGAACTCGTCTTGGCATTGGGTACAATGCCAGAAGAAACACTATCTCCATTGAGTCTGATAGTGTAACGGGGTGCAGAAGACGAACGGTCACTCGCACCCTTGCCGACAATACGGATTTCCACAACGTTGGTTTCATCATCCGGTTCGGGAACTGCAGAGTTCACAGTGGTAACTTCTATTGCAACCGAAACCTTGACATGGCCTACTGTTTGGCCACCTTGTTCAAGGGGCAATGTCGGACCGTTAACATTAGGCATAACCGCTCTACTCACCGACAGGTCAAAATACAAGATACCATGAGAGACAGAATAGCCAGCTGGCAGCTCTTTCAACGTGACTGCACCCCCTTCAATATTGAGTAATGACCCAATAGCCTGTTTGCCACCCAAAGAGGCTCGATACCGAAGCACAGGGTTCGTTAATACGTCTGGAATTTGTGCAAGGTAAAGTGCGCCATCTTTTATCGCTATTTGATAATATACTTTTACCACTTCATTCTCGTTTCGAACCGAATCTATACCATTTCCGCGTTCTGCTGACACCATCATAAGCGCGCTGACATCCGGCTTGTTCGATCCGGGTTTGACCCGGAAAAGTACCTCACCCGTTTGCTGAATCACCAAGAGTTCGTAATGGTTTTTCCAAGTATCGCTCAGGTTCAGGCCATTCACGTTGAATGTGACCTGTTGGTTGCCACGTTTATTCGTCTCGAATGAAAACAACGTCGAATAACCGTAGACATTGCTCTGTCCCAATGCGTCAGAGAGACTGTTGGTTGACCAACCATTAGTGGTAATTTTCAACAGGGAACCAACATTGACAATAAAAGAACGAGAACTTGATTCCACACCATCACTGGCGGTAATCGTTAAAGACACTGTCGCGGGCAAATCCTTGCCATCCCCCGTATAAGTAACCTCTCCAGTTGATGAATCGATGGAGAAACCGACTGGCCCACTGAGAGAAAATGTGACATCACCCCCATCGGGATCAGCCGCCTTGAGATGCCCAAGAGATACAATTGACGTGCTTGAGGTCAACTGTTCTGTGTTCAGCAGAGGCTTGACCGGATTGTCATTGTACAGTCTGTAGAAATGGGGCTTTCGGTTGGTCCGCAAGCGTAAACGCATGTTGGATGTCACACCGCCCTTCGTTGCAATGATCGTCAAATATTGCGGTCCCCTACTAGAATAATCATTGCCGTTGTTATGATACTCAAGCACATGATTGCTTGTGAGCCGGAAACCAGTTTCGTTCAGCCGACCCACAGCCCGGTTATATGTCACAGTCCCGAAGTTCGTTGTACTAGCTACATCCAGTGAATAGGTAATAGATGGATCACTTCCTGCCACACTCCCAAATCTCTTTGAAGAATCTTTTGGATGCCAATACAGTGTGTCCGGGAAATCGGAGTTGAACCAGTTGCTTTTGGTGACCCGAATGGTCGTTGTTACAGGACTATTGTGATTATCGTTAAGAGTTAGGTTAACACCAATACCGTTGCCGATTGCGGTAGCCGACCCCTTGAAATATACCCATCCGTTTTCAGTGACGTAAAAACCTTTTTCAAGACTTGCATCATCCAGTGAGTATTGCACAAAGCCATTATACGTTTTGTCTCTATCATAATACTTGCCGATTAGAATCGGTTCATCCTTGCCAATCAGCGGCTCAGGAATCGCAACATTTAGCGGTTCGTCACCAATACTTGGGACGGCATCTATGCTAACACTAAACGTCATTGTGGAGGATGAAGCATCTGCTGCGGTAGCGATCACCGTAACATCACTACCATGACGAAGGTTCAAGGGAGCCCCCTGATAATAAATCTCTTTATGGTTGATGATCTTAAAGCCTAGATTGTGTGACTTCTGGTCAAGCTCCAAAGTAACCGCTCCACCCTGTGGATCAGTTGCCGTCCGCCTTTACAAAAGTACGTTTATAAGCCTGACTGGAATCGGGGGCTGGTCCTATTGAGTCCCCGCGAACCGTCGCGTTCTCAGTTGCCTTTGCAGAGAATATCGGCTTGCTCTCTACAACCGACACTTTGTGCCGGATGAATAGAGAAGTTGCCGTTGTGAAAGTAGCAATGATTTCAACCTGAAGCCCCTCAGCCAAATCACTGGCTGCACCTATGAAATACAGCTGGCCAGTCCTCAAATCAATTCTGAATTTGCCTTTGTTACGGGAAGCAATGGTATAAACAAAGTCACTGTTACCACCTTGCTCAACCACTTGAAAAGGCTCTCCGATGGGAACTCCCCCGTCAGCACCAACTTGCGAAACAGAAACATATAATCGGCTGGGCGTCCCATCAACAAAAGCTGACCTGGAACCGGAAGCACTGAATTCCACATCTAAAACTTCACCTTTTACCTCAACCGTGCCGTGGTCATTTTCCTTTCTTGCAATCTCAATATCTTTCCTACTCATGCCAAGTTTGAGAACATAATTCGCAAACAACATACCCTCGTCACCAGTTGCATCTTTTTTCTTGTCACTTTTTGCAAGCCTGTTATCAACAAAGTGACCCAGTTCTTCTGCAAGAACTTTTGTGAGTTCCTTGCCGCCCGTCTGTGCCAAAGAATCCGCAATGTAGATGGTGTTATCGTCGCTGGAGTAAGCTCCATTGGCACATTGAGTGTCTTTGAACACTCCATCGTCAACCACAACAATTTTAGGCATGTCCTTGCCATTGGCAAACTTGCGCAAAACTGAAAGGCTTCCCTTTTTACCACCAAAAATTTCACCCAAAGATTGACTCACCTTGGCGTCATCGGTGTTATTCACCAACGTACCGATCTCTGAACGAAGCGTGTTCACCGATGTTTCGATAAGGCTTTCTGTAACGTTAAGCGTCATTTAATCATACCCTTTGCAATAATAAATTTAGTATAGATACAAAAATATTTTTCAAAAAAATAATGCCATAAAAAACTACACTGCGTAACAAAAAAATAAAACATTCGCTATTTGATCAGTAAAATTTCAAGATGTCCACACATAATAAATTTAAAAAATGATAACCATATATCATTTTAAATAGAGTATGGCGTCTTTTATTGCTGAATGAATAAGACCTAGTTTTGATTGTGGATTCTCACGCACATGAATTTTTTAGTGTTATTAAAAAATTTTATGAGGACAATATGCCCTATGCTAATGACATATTTATTGAGTTATTGTTTATAAAAAAACAGTACTACTTCCCTAAAAATACTGGTATACCCGTGGTGCATTCTAAAAAGGTAAGTTGCTCACCCTCGTAAAGACGTTATCATTAATTTTCGACTAAAAATGGTA
>MDLC01000057.1 GCA_001723645.1 Candidatus Endobugula sertula
AGAGACTGATCACGTTTAATCGCAGGGGGTGATCATTTTCAATTGGAGAAGGTGTTCATCTTGGAGTGGAATATGCAGCAGGTAACTCTCAACCTATTGAGTAATGCTTATCACGCATTTCTCACCATGGAGGGAAATGGGCTACCGCACAGGACATTAAAGATAGACATTAGCCTTAGATTTACCGATGAGCATGCTGTTATTGTAATAAAGGACAATGGCTCAGGTATGGACGAATGGACCCGGCGACATATTTTTGATCCTTTTTTTACCACCAAAGAAGTTGGAAAAGGAACAGGATTAGGTCTATCAGTATCCTACTTTATTATTGTTGAACACCATAAAGGTAGTATCGATGTCGAATCAGAAATAGGCTATGGCTCACAATTTACCATTTGCTTGCCTAGAGCTTGTTAACAGAGTAGTAATTACCATCCAGATAGACAAGAGGATCAATCACAGCGTCACTAATAGTCGCTTCCTCTAACCGCCCGATGACAATCTGGTGTGTCCCATAAGTGTAATTGTCATTATCAACACGGCAAAAGAAGTTGACCTGTGCATCAGCCAGGTACGAGATGCCCTGATCATTTTTCTGCCAATTCCCAAGCACAAAGCGTTCTTCTCCAAAACTTGAAGAAGCGCAAAGATTTGACACATCCTGCTGGGATCGTGACAAGATATTAATCACAAATTGCTGTCCGTACTTGAATAATGGTTGCATTGACGTTTCCTTATTAATGCAGACGAGCAATGACGCAGGTTCATCCGATACGGAAGTAACAGATGAAACTGTCATCGCATGGCTCTTACCACCATCCTGTGTGGATACTATACATATTCCAGCAGCTAAGCGACGCATACCAGAACGCAAAGCACTTTTCATATCAGACATAATTTATCGTTTTCAACAAAGTCATAAGTAGAGTGTAAAGAAATATTAAAAAAGTGACGAACGGAATTTACCAAAATATTGTTATAGTCAGGGTTGGCTTCTAGCTTCCACACAGGTAACGAATTACTTAAAGCAAAGGAAAATAACGCTATTATAGCAAGAAACGATCTAGCGTGAATAACTCCTTAGGGAGCGTATTGTATCAACATTTGAGAGTGCTTAGAAGAGTCAGTCATTTTAGCCTAAAACAGCATTTAGGCCCCCCAATTTAAAAGTGCGTAAGCTCCTGGCGACAAAAGCTTTTTGACAGGTTCTACGAGGGGATGCCTATCATAACAATGTAGGGTACTCCAGCTATGTTGGTTAACTTTTTAACCAACATAAGTTTATTTTCGCTATACTGTTACCCTCAATCCCAATAGCAAACATCGTAGGATAACCGATGCTATTTAAACTATTGTTGACAGGCATTATCCTGTTGTCGCCATTTTCCACAATAGCTTTAGAAATAAAAAGCGAATGGGTTCAAGGTGGTGTTATTTTTGGTAAGACAGATCCGCAAAATAAAATTAAATTTTTAGGACATCCTGTACGTATTAATGCTAAAGGAGACTTTGTTGTTGGTTTAGGGCGAGATGCAAAACCTGAAGTCATCATGGTCGAAACTACCCCTGACGGCGGGATAAAATCCTATTCATTTAAGGTAAGGCAAAGAAAATATCGAGAGCAGCGTATAAATGGTGTTCCTAAGAGAACGGTGAATATTCCAGAAAAAGCATTACCAAAAATACGCCAAGAGATGGAACTCACCAAGGCAGCTAGGAGAATTAACTCGGATAATCAAAGTTTTTTACAGACTTTTCAGTGGCCTGCCCACGGTATTATTTCTGGTGTTTATGGCAGCCGTCGATATTACAACGGTGAGCCTAGAAGACCTCACTATGGTCTTGATATAGCAGCACCTCAGGGGACGCCGGTAAAAGCACCTGCATCCGGTACTATTACCCTAGTTCATGATAATATGTATTTTTCTGGTGGCACGATTATTATGGACCATGGTCACGGAATCTCATCAACCTTTATCCACTTGCACAAAGTGCTGGTGAACAAGGGAGATAAGGTAAAACAAGGGCAACTAATTGCAGAAATAGGTTCAACGGGCCGGTCAACAGGCCCTCATTTGGACTGGCGTATGAACTGGTTTAATCAACGTCTAGACCCCCAGTTTTTAGTGGATGATATGCCGTCAGTCAAATAACTAACACTTGGAGTAAGAAAATGAGACTAACACAGTGGATAAGAAATTATTAAACCTATTGGTTTGTCCAATAACAAAATCGCCTCTTCAATATGATAAAGAGAAACAGGAATTAGTCGCTGTTGTTAGTCATTTAGCCTATCCAATAAGAGAAGGTATTCCTATCATGCTAGCGGATGAAGCTCGCCCTTTATCTGAGGAAGAGCAAGCCAGTTGGAAAGCGAAATTAAGTAATACTGAATAATTGATCGAACAATCAATAAGGGAGTACTATGACTGAAGAAACCATTTTTACAAAAATTATCAACGGTGATATTCCATCAGATACAATCTACGAAGACGAGCATTGCATTTGTATTCGTGATATTGCACCACAAGCCCCCACACATTTACTAGTGATCCCTCGTAAGCCTATTCCCAAGTTGGCTGATATGACACCTGAAGATAAGCCTTTACTAGGGCATCTTATGTTGACTATAGGCAATATTGCACAACAGGTTGGTGTCGGTGATGCTTTTAGAGTGGTTATTAATAATGGTGCAAATGCAGGGCAAACAGTTTTTCATTTGCACTTTCATATTCTGGCAGGGCATCCGTTTTCTGAGGGGCTTGTTTAAAAATGCGCATTGTAGACTCTCAACCCAGTCATGTTCTTTATTGAACCTCTCCAGATATTCAGTGTAACTCCAATATCTGACACACCCCTTGCTATCGTTTATAATTTTCTTGCTTTTACCAATGCTATTTGATGGGAACCTTTATGAAAAGCTCTGATATTCGCCATGCTTTTTTACGCTTTTTTGCCAACAAAGAACACACGATTGTTCCGAGTAGCCCACTCGTTCCCAAGAACGATCCTACATTGTTATTTACTAATGCAGGTATGGTGCAGTTTAAAGATGTGTTTTTAGGTACTGACAAGCGTACTTACCGTCGTGCAACCACCTCTCAACGTTGCATACGGGCAGGGGGTAAACATAATGATCTTGAAAATGTAGGTTATACCGCTCGCCATCACACTTTTTTTGAAATGTTGGGCAACTTTAGTTTTGGTGATTATTTTAAGCATGACGCTATTACCTATGCCTGGGAATTTTTAACGTCTAAGGAGTGGATGGGGATACCGACGAATAAGCTGACAGTAACCGTTTATGAGGAAGATGAAGAAGCGTATAGTATCTGGCATAAAAAAATAGGTATTCCCAAGGAAAGATTAATTCGTATTGGTGATAATAAAGGGGCTAAGTATCAGTCTGATAATTTTTGGGCAATGGGTGATACGGGCCCCTGTGGCCCTTGTACAGAAATATTTTATGATCATGGCGAACATATTTGGGGGGGCTTGCCTGGTACTTCGGAAGAGGATGGTGATCGTTACATCGAAATCTGGAATATTGTTTTCATGCAGTTTAATCGCCATGTTGACGGTAAGATAGAGCCTTTACCTAAACCTTCGGTTGATACAGGGATGGGTCTGGAACGTATCTCTGCCGTTATGCAGGGAGTCCACAATAATTATGACATTGACCTATTTCAGAACCTATTAGCAGCGACAGCTAATATTTTAGGCGTTGATGACCTGGAAGAAAAATCATTACGTGTGATTGCCGATCATATTCGCTCTTGTGCTTTTCTTATTACTGATGGTGTAATGCCTTCTAATGAAGGGCGAGGTTATGTCTTGCGACGTATCATCCGTCGGGCGATTCGACATGGGCATAAACTGGGTTGTACCGATGCATTCTTTCACAAGTTAGTGAAAGCTCTGGTAGAGGAAATGGGAGAAACCTATTCAGAATTAATCGATCAGCAAGCTCAAATAGAAGGCGTGTTGTTAGCAGAAGAACAACAATTTGAAAAAACCTTAGCAAAAGGCTTGTCGATTCTTGAAAAAGAACTGAAAAAACTGTCTACAACAGAAATACCTGGAAAAGTGGTTTTTACTTTATACGATACCTATGGTTTTCCTACCGACTTAACCAATGATATTGCCAGAGAGCGTGAATTAACATTAGATATGGAGGGGTATGAACAGTGCATGGCCAAACAACAGGAACATGCACGAGCAGCAGGTAAATTTAAGATGGATCACTCCGAAAATATCAATGTTGATGGTAAAACGGTTTTTTCTGGTTATGAGTTACGGAGTGATCATGGTTGTATTGTTAAACTTTACACGCAAGGCAAAGCTGTTGAGCAGTTACAAGAAGGAGATGATGCTATCATTATTATTTCTAAAACCCCATTTTATGCTGAGTCGGGTGGTCAGGTGGGAGATACGGGTTATCTGGTAGTGAAGGATAATCGATTTGAGGTCCACGATTGCCAAAAAAGTGGAGCAAATCATCTTCATATTGGCCGTATGATTGAAGGAAAACTCAGTATTAATGATGAGGTGACTGCTCAGGTGGATAATAGTATTCGCCAGGCAACAGCACTTAACCACTCGGCAACTCACTTAATGCATGCGGCACTACGTAAGGTACTGGGTAATCACGTTGTGCAAAAAGGTTCTTTAGTGGACGCTGAAAAATTACGATTTGATTTTTCTCATTTTGAAGCGGTAACAACGGAACAATTGCAAACAGTATCTCGGTTAGTGAATGACCAAATTCGTAATAATACTCAAGTACAGACAGACCTGTGTAATATGGAGCAAGCTAAACAAAAAGGCGCCTTAATGCTGTTTGATGAAAAATATGGCGACGAAGTGCGTGTGCTTTCAATGGGAGATGGGTTTTCTATAGAGCTTTGTGGAGGAACCCATGTTGCTCGTACCGGTGATATTGGTTTATTCCATATAGTGTCTGAATCAGGTATTGCATCAGGTATCCGACGTATTGAGGCAATCACAGGTACACAGGCGTTATCTTATTTGTCATCTTTTGAAACAAAAATGGCCGGTATTGCTGAATTAGTAAAGGCAAATGCATCGAATGTTTTGGACAAAGTTGAACAACTAGTCACTCAGGTTAGAGAACAAGAAAAAGCATTGTCAGTATTACAAGCTAAATTAGCCAGTACAAGCAGTAGTGATTTACTGAGGTATGCGAAAAATATTGCTGATGTTCAAGTGTTAGCCCATCGGGTGGATAACGCTGATGCTAAATCTTTACGTAATATGGCTGATGCCTTAAAAAGTAAGTTAACAAATGGTGTTTTCTTATTAGCCTCAAATACAGATGACAAAGTCTCATTAATCGCGGGGGTTACCAGTAATCTGACGGAACGCTTTAACGCTGGAGATTTAATCCGCGAAGTCGCTCCATTAGTGAGAGGTAAAGGAGGTGGCCGCCCTGATATGGCCCAAGGTGGTGGTACAGACCCATCCGGCATTGATGCAGTACTGAAAAGAGTGGAAAGTTGGGTCACAAAGTAGCCAAAAGTCCCAAATAAAGCAGTTATATTGCTATCAGCTATTAACTTTTACTAGTGGATAGTGTTTAATTGCTGCCCTTTTGAGAACACTTCCTAAGGTTGGCTGTATATAAGCCAGTGGCCAACGCTAAGAAAATTAACTGAATTGGTAAACAAACTATGGGCCTATTGGTTCAAAAATATGGCGGTACATCCGTAGCTACTGTTAAGCGCATACAGGCAGTTGCTGAAAAGGTAGCGCGTTTTCGCCAACAAGGGCACGATATGGTTATCGTGGTTTCAGCTATGAGTGGTGAAACCAACCGTTTAGTGGCGTTGGCCAAAGAGATACAAGACAACCCTGATCCACGAGAGATGGATGTTTTATTGTCAACAGGGGAACAAGTGACCATTTCATTGCTGTGTATGGCGTTGAAAATGCAGGGCTGCGATGCTCGTTCCTATACCGGAGGTCAGGTGTGTATTTTAACGGATGATGCGCATACCAAAGCCCGTATAAAATCTATTGATGAGCAACGTATTCGTGCAGATATTGATAAGGGTCGAATTGTCGTTGTTGCCGGCTTTCAGGGTACTGATTCTAATGGTAATATTACCACTCTGGGGCGAGGCGGTTCTGATACAACAGGCGTAGCTTTAGCTGCTGCTTTAAAAGCCGATGAGTGCCAGATTTATACTGATGTTGACGGCGTGTATACAACGGACCCCAGAATCGTTCCTACAGCGAGTCGGTTGGATAAAGTCACTTTTGAAGAGATGCTGGAAATGGCTAGCCTCGGATCAAAAGTGTTGCAAATTAGAGCCGTTGAGTTTGCAGGAAAATATAATGTGCCATTGCGTGTATTACACAGTTTTCAGGATGGCCCTGGAACCTTAATTACCCTTAATGATGAGGAGTGTTCAACAATGGAACAACCGATTGTTTCTAGTATCGCAATTCACTGTGATGAAGCGAAGGTTACCATAAAGGGAATTCCGGATGTTCCGGGTGTTGCATCAAAAGTACTGTCTCCAATCAGCGATGCAAATATAGAAATTGATGTCATTGTACAGAACATCTCTGCGGATAATACAACGGACTTAACGTTTACCGTGAATCGCTCTGATATGGCCAAGGCTCAATCCGTAATCAATGGTGTATCGGCTGAATTGGGCGCTAAAGATGTGCTAACTGACGATAGTGTTGTTAAAGTATCTATTGTTGGTGTAGGCATGCGTTCTCATGCTGGTGTTGCATCGACAATGTTTAAAGCCTTAGCTAAGGAAAATATTAATATTCAAATGATCACAACATCAGAGATTAAAATCTCTGTAATTATTGAAGAGCGTTATGCGGAGCTTGCTGTTCGCAGTTTGCATAGCGCTTTTAATTTAGATGGTTAGTACTAATAGTATTTGGTAAAGTTATCACTAAACGTTGGATAACAATGGAACTATTACCTTATTATTTAACCCGAGTAGAACCTCGTTTATAATAGTACATAGCATTATATTATAAACAGTAGCGTGCCAACGCTTTAAATATGGACTTACAGGAAAAACTAGGAGTGTAACATGCTTATATTAACCCGTCGTATCGGTGAAACATTGATGGTTGGTGATGATGTGACAGTGACAGTATTAGGGATCAAAGGCAACCAGGTGCGTATTGGTGTAAATGCCCCTAAAGAAATCGCTGTGCATCGAGAAGAGATATATCAACGTATTCAACGAGAAAAAAGTTTACAACAGAGTACCGAAAGTTAATTTAATTAGCCTATACTATTCCTCCATATATTGCTGAGATAGTTATATGTAGGAATAGTGGGCATTTTGTTGTTACTTTTTTCAACTTAACCCCTTTGAATCATGCTTTGGTACTGGTATTATGCCGCCGCTTTTATCAAACAGTAACTTACCTAACTGTTTGATATATAAGATGTAGACTTAAAAATCAGCCATTAATGAAGGTAAGCAAAGTTTTGGAGAGATGGCCGAGTGGCCGAAGGCGCTCCCCTGCTAAGGGAGTATACCTTGATCGGTATCGAGGGTTCGAATCCCTCTCTCTCCGCCATTTCATATTTACCCTTTTTTAGGGTATCTAAGATCTTGAAAGGTAAGGAAAAATCAGCGGTTCGAAACCCCTGATTTCGATGGTAGGTCAGCGGCTTGGCAAACACCAGTTTTAAAGTGATTCGCTTATCTTCCAATCGTTCTGAAGCCCACAGTTTATGGGGGTTCCCTAAAAAATTCAGTGCGGTTCGAAAAGTCTCATCGTAGTTTGGTAAAGTTGACCCACATTTTGCTATTTTTTCATCTAAAACAATTTTGTTTTCTTCTAACCTTTATGTGGGTAAACTCTACGAGCAGGTGACTTGCAGCGGCAATACCGATGAATAACATTATATCTATGCCGCCGGTCAACTGGTCGCAGAACATATCGTTTCGTCACAACACAGCGTGCAAACCCGCCACCTACATAAAGATGCCCTTGGCAGTATCGACCTGATTACTGATGCTCATGCCAACGTGGTCGATCGTCGCAGCTTTGATGCCTGGGGTAAACTACGTAATATGCCGTGGCAGAATCAAGAGGGCATTAACGACCCGCTCTACCTTACCCAGCTCCCGTTTACCGATAAAGGCTACACTGGCCACGAAAGTATTCAGGAAGTTGACCTGATTCATATGAATGGGCGAGTCTATGATGCCACCCTGGCCAGATTTATCAGCGCCGATCCCCATATCCAATCGGGCGCCATGACCCAGAGCTATAACCGCTATAGCTATGTGATGAATAACCCGATGAAATATACTGACCCGAGTGGATACTTCTTTAAGAAACTCTTTAGAAGTATCAAAAAAGCGGTTAAGAAGGTGGTTAAAGCCATTAAGCCTTATTATCGGTGTTGTGTTGCTGACGTTGTATTGTGGCGTATGTGGTTCCGGTTTATGGAAAGGTGCGCTGATTGGTGCAGCGAGTGCCGCAGCCAATGGTGGGAATATATTAAAAAGTGCATTAACGGGGGCGATATCCGGTGCGGCTTTTGCGCATATAGGTGGCCTGAAAAACATAGGGGATTGGACTCGAACGGCTTACCATGCGTTAGCGGGTGGTGTGACCTCGGTGATACAAGGTGGCAAGTTTGGTGCTGGGTTTTTAAGTGCAGGCTTTGCGAAGTTTGCGACCTTACGTTTGACCGCTAATGGCGTGTTCGATATGAGCAAACAGGATTTGGGTCGAGTGGTTGGTCGTACAGCCGTTGCTGCCATTGTCGGTGGTACGGCCTCTAAATTAGGTGGTGGGAAATTCGCAAATGGGGCGAAAACTGCGGCGATGGCTCACCTGTTGAACGCAGAACTAAGTACGATGAATGGTAAGGTTATAACTACTCCTTTAACTAAGGCTCAAAGAAAAGCTTTGGTTAAATCTATAAATGGAGAGATTAGAATTGTTGATGATTCTTTAGCAGATCTGGATGCAACGCGCACATCGGAATATGCACAAACTGCATTTGAAGGTATTAGTTCTGATCCATCAATGGCTCAAATACAGTTAATCAGTATACGTAGTACTTTAGAAGCGACAAAAATTAATTTAACTGTTGATCAGATAGGAGTAAATTTAATGAATGTTCCTAGTGATGTGGCAAAGACAATTGTTAAAGGCAAGCTTAATCTTGTCATATGGCAAAAGATGCTATAAATACGCGTGTGAAAAGTTTATTAGAGCCTCCAATGGGAACTTCTGCTAATGCAGTGTGTAATGGAGGAGGAGGGTGCAAGTATTATATACATTAAGAACTTTTTAATTACATTTTTAATGATTTCTTTTTCATTTTCTGTAAAAGCAGGTCGAGGAGACAGTAATTTTTACGTAGCTTTTAAAAGTTGTCGAATTGATTTTCCAAGTACAGTTGAAAAAGTAGCAGAACGTGACTTTCTTACTGCTTATCGCTTTAGCGACCCAAATGTATTTTTAACTATAACTAAATATATTAGTCCTGCTGGTTCGAGCAATGAAACGCAGATATTGAAAAGCTATATGGTGAATGATTTAACTGTTGAACATTACAAGCTTGAAAAGCCTGTTTTTGTGGTTCATGACGGGGTGAAAAAAGTAGTTATTAACTCAGCCAATGATAGCTTTGTGAATGAACTAGTGAGTTCATGTTATTAATAAAAGTAATGAGTCGACAGAATAAAATCTGGGACAGTCAGTAATTAACGTACTGTCCCATTTATCTCTAAGCCTTAATCTTTTTAAGTGCCTCCTTCACTTTATCCATATCCGCCTTTAACTGCTCAGCTTGGTGTTAGAGCAAGGCTATAGCCGATCAGAAGCTGCCCGAAGCCTGGATATTAATGCCAACATGCTCACACGTTGGATCAGGGAATGGTACATTAGTCTATCGTATTCTTAGTGCCAAACTATGTGTTGGTATAGGGCTGATAAGTTATAGTGCTTATTTATGGCATCAACCTATATTGGCCTTCGCTAAAATGAGAGGGGTAGTCGGCGAAGTATCAAGTTTTACTTCATATATATTGATTGTTTTAACATTTGTCCTAGCGTATTTTAGCTGGAAATTTATTGAAATACCTTTTAGAAATAAGGATAAAATAGGCCGAAGAAAAATAGTTACATTAATGAGTATAATTGGCATTGCCTATATTTTTATAGGGCTTATTGGAACTCGGTGGAATGGGCTTGATTTTAGATATAACGATGAACAGCGTTATTTAATGTCTTTTCTTAACTACCCTCGCGAAGAGATATACAGTGAAGGTATGTGTTTCTTTGTAAGTAAGCAGGGCTTTAAGGGGTTTGATCAAGAGTGTTTTTCTCAGAACGAAGAAGTTTTTTTATGGGGAGACTCATATGCGGCAGCTTTATCTTACGGATTGCGAAAGAGGTTTCCTGACTTAACCCAGCTTACATCGAGTGGTTGTCTCCCTTTATTGGAGGCAAGAATTAGCTGGAACCCACTATGTGAAAGTATTAATGATTATGTTTTTGAAAAAGTTCAGAAAAGGAAACCATCGAAAATCTTATTGCATGCCAATTGGGTAAGGTATGATGAAAATATCATCATTGATCATTTGAGCGAGACCTTATTAAGGATTCGTAGTGTTTCACCAAATTCTAAGATTGTAGTTATTGGTAATGTTCCGCGTTGGAAGCCTAGTTTGCCCCAAATCTTAATAAGAAATATACCGCAAGACGAAACAATGGCATATCTTCATAATACAGAGTTAGTGAATATTATGCCTATGGAAAACAAGTTAATGTTGATTTCAAATAAGGAGGAAGCATTGTTTATTTCACCATCCAATATACTTTGCAAAGATTCAAAGTGTCTAACGGCTATATTTAACAATGGCTTACTCGTTCCTACCACATGGGATGATGGGCATCTCACCGCTGAAGGTTCGATGCAATTAGCAGAGAGGCTATTTGAGTAATTGATTGATGAAAAATAAGGGTTGTAGTGGCTTAATAGCTAGCTGTAACATGTTGTCAAAACTAGCATATAACCATATCGAAACCTATTCAGGCTGCTGATGTTATCAGTAGTGTCCCTCTTAAAAGGTGATTCCATTGCTTCAGAATATTAAACAATTGGTTCGAAAATACTCTTTCCTTCTCCGCCATATTAAACGTTGAGTCGTTGAGATGTAACTTCTCAATAACCTGGGGCAATGAGCTATTAGACTCCAAAACGTTGCTCACAAAAACTCATGATATGATAGTAACGCATCAATCAAGAGTTTCATGTATTGCCTAAGTTGCCCAACATCATCACTGTCAGGCCACACAATCACTACTGTCAGAGCAATTGCGCGAATGGCAAGTGGATATTTCTGCCGGTGAAATTAATGCACTCCTACCAACCGACAAGGGCTCTTCTCTGCTAGTTGATTCAATTCACTTTGAACGATTCATGTCACGATTGTACATTGAGCTTACCTTCATAACCTGCTCAAAGAAAAAGGTATTACCTTCTAAGGGCTTTAGATCATTTAACCATGTTGCCGTCTCAGAATACTTTGCAAAAAATGGACGATAGGCCCAGTCGGGGTCTCTGGCTTGAATAAAGCGTAAAATAAAAACCTTTTCTCCATTTACCTTGTTTGTCCCAAGCACTTCCACTTTTCCTGGATCGGTACTCATCGATGGCCCTCTAACCGTTCGACTAAGCCCCCCCACTTTTTGAATAGCCTGTTGATAAATACTCCACGCTTTGTAGAGTGGCACTTCAAAATATTTCTTTGCGCCGGTATCCCGTTCGACAAACATATAGTAAGGTACAATACCCAAAGCAATTTGTTTCTGCCATAGCTTTGCCCAGGTTTCAACGTCGTCATTAATGTGTTTCAGTAATGGCCCCTGGGACCGGATGGTCACACCAGTAGATTGGATGCGTTTGATCGCCTGTACTGCTACTGGCGTATCCAATTCTTTAAAATGGTTATAGTGTGCCATTAAGGCGATATTTTTACCTTTCTCTTTAACCCGCTTAAACAGCTCCAATAGGTCATCTGCGTCTGCATCGCTCACAAATCGTTGAGGCCAAAACGATAACGATTTTGTGCCAATACGGATGTTTTTAATGTGATCTAGTTCCTCGGATAAAAATGGTTCTAAGTACGCTTTAATATAGCGTGCCTTCATAACCATGGGATCGCCACCGGTAATTAAAACATCGGTAATAAAAGGCTTATCTCTGAGGTAATGCATAAGCTCTTCTACTTCTTTTGCCGCTATTTTAAGGTCGTAATCATCTATAAATTGCGCCCAGCGAAAGCAAAATGTGCAGTAACTGTGGCATGTTTGTCCAGCAGCAGGGAAGAATAATACGGTTTGATCGTATTTGTGCTGAATACCATCCAAATACTTATCATCAACCATTGGAATGTTTTTTTCCAATTGGCCAGCGGGGTGAGGGTTGAGTGTTGTGCGAATCCGTTTGATAATGTTATCAAGCGCTGGTTTGGAGCTGTTTTGCCGAATAGCACAGGCAATTTCCTCATAGTGTTCAGAGGTTAACATATCTTTATTGGGGAAAGTCAGCTGGAACATGGGATCATTGGGCACTTTTTTCCAATCGATCAGCTCACTTAATACATAATTATTGACACGAAAAGGTAAGACCAAGCTAACGACTTTGATGTCAAAAAGAATCTGTTTGGGGATATGGTGTATTTGTGGTATTTTTTCGAGGTTTTTATTGGTGTAAATTTTAATTGTTGTAATATCGTCACTAGAGGTATCAACATTCACATGTTCAATCAGTTGAATCGACATTTAATGGTTTCCTACGGTTCCTAGATTCAATTCGTAAGTGCAATTTTTAGAGAGGTGGCCAATTGATATCATTCGTGTCATTTTCTCGCCAAAGGAAATGGCAGATGAGTTATACACAGCTGACCGAAATAGAACGATACCAGATTCAAGCGTTTTTGAAAGTAGGTTATTCACAAAACGAGTGAGGTCGTCACCCATCGACGATAGGTCGAGAGTGAGCACGCAATACGGGATTGCGAGGCAATTGTCCGCAGCAATCGCGCTACTGCCATCGGCTTTGGTATAGCCTTCGTTGGGGGCTAACAGAATACCGCTTTCGCTGTGCTGGTTAAGTACGCGGATCATTTGGTGGCAGGCTTACCAGATGGGGGTGCGAGTGTCGGATTTTGAGTCCCGGTCTTGCGGGTATTCGCTCCACTTTAATAAGCGCACCTTACCACCACTGGCTTCAATTATACCAGCATCGCGCACACTCATTTTACTGCCCCGTTGAAGTTGTGTGGCGGCTTGTGATTGTGTGATGCGTTTGGCAACAACTGACTCTACAAGCGGGAGTCAGTTAAGTTCTTGATGGTTCAATGTCATAGGCTCCTTTGTCATTACCCCTCCGATAGACAAAGACAAAAGGGGACATTACTGCTTTGGCCTAACATTATAGTTACTGGCCTAGACCTAAAAACCCAAATTTATTAAACTGTACCTTTATAGCGCTTATTTACACAATGAGACTGACAAACAGCAATTGTTAAATAGAAGCTTCATTATTCATGGTCTAATCTGAAGGAAAGAGCGGTGAATTTATAATCATACATATCAGTTGAGAACGGAGCTAGCTATTTGCATGTCAGTATGAAAACGTTTCAGTCGATTGATACCATTTTATCTATTGGGTACCTGACTCTGTGAATATTACCAAGTACATGAACCACCTCTATGCCATAGCTAAAGGAAAAGTAGATATGACGGCAACAGGTGATATCTATAGTGCTAGAAAAAGACTGCTATTTAAATCTGGCAGTGTGATTTCTATAGAAGATTATGAGTCTCATCGAAAAACCCCTTTGCTACATCCTTTCGAAGAATATGTCACGCTGGTTGAGAAAATAGCACCCAATGATCTCTACCAAAAGGTAAGCGAGCTCGTGGAGGATGATCATAGCTTACGGTCTATAGATCAAAAATTTGCTCAAAGAGAAGTGTTATCGGGTTGTTGTAAAAAAATATTCCAATATCCCCGTCTAGATGAAATTGTGACACTATTTTTTATCTCTCGCCCACAACTTTTTGCACAGTCGTTACGTGTTGCTTATTTGGCCTATGTATTTGGTATTAGCAGTAAATACCCTCAGGAAAAAATAGAGGCTCTATTTATAGCTGGCTTACTCCATGATATTGGTTTGCTGTTTATCAGTCCAAAAATTACGAACAAAGTGGGCAAGCTAACAGGGGAAGAGTGGGCCAAAATTCAACTACACCCCATTATTGGCTATAAAATGCTGAGGAATGTCGACAATTTTCCTTTGGAATGTGGTAGGGCTGTGTTAGACCATCATGAGTGTGTAGACGGTTCAGGTTATTGCCGCAATAAAAAAGGTGATGAGATACATTGGGAAGCTTTAGTGGTGAGTATTATGGATGATGTTGTCGCTATCTACCAAAATAAGCTTAAGCCTATAGGCCGCAATTTATCGGATCTTGAGCCGACTATTTTAATGAACACCCATGGTTATCCGAGGGATATCTTGTCAGGCACCTTAGCTCTTGTGAAGTGTGTAGAGCCATCGGTAGTGAAAAGGATCGATCTGCAGTCATTACATGTGATGGTTGAATATACCTATCAACAGCAACTCTATATCAACAAGTTTTTTGATGTTTTAACAACTATTGATGGACAGATTAAGGAGATTAATTTAGCTAAAGATGCCCAATTGCTAAAAGATGCCTGGGAAAGACTCTCCATGACTATTACCAGTTCAGGGATTAATGAATCATCGTATATGGAGTGGCTATTGCGCCTTGAATCCGAAGAGGACTGGATAGAACTCTATACAGAGATAGAGTTTACCCGCCTAATGTTAGAAGAAGTGATTTATGAAATGAACAACTTTTATAATAATGTCAGTGGTCTAATTCCTAAATCTAAAAATGATGATCTTAACAATTATAAAGTGTTTACCCATGTCTATATGGCAACTCAGCGCCCTACAGTACCTGAAATGTTGCAAAAATATTGGGATAGCCACCCATATGATGAAGAATAATTACCACTCATATTCCCCAGCCTGCCATAGCTAACTTCGCATTTTTGCATTATTTAAGACTTACTTAAGGGTTTCTTAAGCCTAATTTGAGCATGGCTGATGTTTATTTGTACCTGTCTATGAAACCCAATTGTCATGGTTCATAAAAGTCACCGGCGTTGTTAACTTCCAAGATCTTGATAAAATTGATAGGCAAACCTTCGGTATAAATAAATAGGTCCATCCCCCTTGGCTACCTTGGGCTTTGGCAGGTACATTTTATGGTCCCATATTGCAAAATCTGATTGAAGATCCTCCTTAAGACTTTTAAAAATAAGGACTTTCATAAGTTTAAACGCAATGGGTTCAGGCAACCAGGCCAATAATGGATGGATGCCAGCATAGTTGATTTGCCTGTTGATATGAAGTCCTAACCGAATACGCGTTTTATGCTCGTTTAGTGGCGTAAACATTAGGAATATTTTACCGTAGAGGCCAAATTGCTCTATGCTATAATCCACAAAATTATAACCCAAGCCATACAAATCCACTTTTATATCTAATACAATGCTGGCGGGGCCAAAGCGCAGAATATTAACACGTTCAAAGCGGTATCTTCCCTTCATGGTTGGACCATCCACAATGGGAGTATGTACAGCAGAGGCATTATTATAACTGTGTACCCATTGGAAATGTCCAAGATCACAGCTATTTTCTGCCAAGTCTTGAATATGCGCATTCACTTCAAAGCTATCTGTTTGTAACTTGGAAAGCCCCTGGACATCAATTTCGGGACATGACCAAGAGGGCTTGGAACCTGAATGGTCATAAAACGCTAGAATTAAACCATTAGTTTCATGTGTAGGGTAAACACTTAACTGTGTATTTTTTGCTGGTTTTGTACAATAGCCTGTCTCAACACAATGACCATTATTATTAAATCGAAAACCATGAAATGGACAAACTACTTCACCATCACCGTTGATTTTACCTCCATGCCCTAGGTGTGCACCAAGGTGAGGACAGTAAGCACTTGCAACAACTGCCTGACCATTTGATCGATATACAATAATTTCTTTTTTACAAAGTATGTCACTAATAATCTGGCCTTCTTTTACATCTTTAGAAAAAGCTACACAATACCATCCTGTAGGCATTAATAGTTGCTGCTTTATCATATTATACTCAACTCCATCAGTGATAATATTATGAATATCTGTTTGGCTGACATTCATAATATCGGTCTTAAAATAAAAGGCAAAAAGCGCACACGATAAAATCTATCATAGATTAAAATAAAGTTACCATTAGTGTTTAAAAAAATAGTTTGTCAAACTTTGGTAGAACTTGATAAATATCCTTATTAGAATCCTTTTCCCAAGCGGGTTATCCGTAATTTTAAAAGTATCGGAGGTGAGATAATCATTTTCGTTTTTTGAGAGTTTATGTTGAGAATATAGCTCATGCCGTTATATTACCTCTGAACCTTCGTGTATTTTGTTTTTGGTAATTTATCTTCTTCACAATAAAAATGATCACTCCAATTTAGATACATATTCAAACTATTAATATGTGCTCCATTCGTTATACCGAATACCCCCTGAGTAGGTGGGGTATAAATACGATCTTCCCAATATAATCTGTCTCGAAACTTTAGATGGAAGTATAGAGCAACGCTGGTGAGTGGTGTTATTATTTTTGTTAAAAGTTTTTTGGGTAATTTAGATAATAAAGGGTGAATATTTGAAAAATTCTCCAACAACTTTATGCTGACACCACATATCAAATACATTCTCGAACGAGTGACTGGCCGACTAAGTATATAGTACCTAATTGTTAGTCCTAACTCAGTAGCAGTTGTTTCATTAACACCAAAGCCAAAGCCGATACTTTGATGATTCACCTCAATGTCATACCTTTTCAACCCGAAATAACCATCCATCATGACCCTGCTGCTAATTTTGGCGCCATCGGTAACAGGTGGTTGAATGTAGCGCACATTGCGAAATTTATGTATTGCTGCATAGTGTATGGTATCTGAAACGTCCTGAGTCAAGTAAAAAGGATTGGTATTGAATGCCAGTCGCATAAAAGAAATATCTGACCAGTTTTCCGTATCTGGAAATGTTATATCGTACCAGGGTGCTTCTTTATATTTGTGATAAAAAAATAATATGATGCCGTTTTTTTCGACAATGGGGACACGCTCCAAACACATTTCCCCTCTATTTTTGATACCAAAGGTAGTTTGTTGTAAATGTCCCGTTTTGTCGAATTCAAAATTGTGAATGGGGCAGACGATAGAGTCTTTACGTATTTTTCCCTTGTGTAGCATCCCTCCCATGTGTGGGCAGATATTTTCCGCAGCGTACGGTTTACCGGAACTGCCGCGATAAATAATGATTTGACGTTTTCCAATTGATATTATTTTTTTTCTGCCTTTTTTTAGTTCTTTCGATAAACAGAAAAAATACCAACTATTAGGCAGAGCTATTGCGTCATAGGGTGGGTCATTTTTGTCAAAAAAACGAATGGTTTTAATCATCTTTCGGTTTTACCTTCTATCTGAATACATACACTTCATGATTAATAGAGATAAAATTTTTGCCGATAGTGACACTTTATCATCAAAGATGCCATCTGCTAACATCCATATTCCTTTTCTAGAAAATAGTCTATGGCATAAATACTAATTTGGTACATAGTCAACGTCACATATTAATTCAAATACTAAAACCGCCAGCCTAAACTAATTAATTGATGTTCGATGCCACCAAAGCCAATCTCTCCTGTTAGCTCAACATTTTTAGCTAACTCAAAGCGTGCACCTATACCATAGTTGACTTTTTCTTTTGGTACCAAAGTAGCATCAAAATTTGTTGGAGGCATAGATGGAATACCCAGGTCAAAACTGCCACGATGTGATTCTTCACTATCAATATATAATGCTGTTACCCAAAGATTCGTTTTCCCAAATATCAAACCAAGTTTGGGTTGAAGCGTTAAGGTATCTATTTCAGATTCTAACTTGCCATCTAAGTTAGTTTCGGTAATAGTTGTTGTTAATGAACCAAACCAGTGTGACTTTCCAAACGCAACAGTCATACCCATACCGGTTATGTCACCATCTAGATCAATATTATTTAAGCTTGGAATCATTATTTGTCTATTGTCTACGTGAGTATTGACATCAACCTTGCCGTGCATAGCAAATAAGTTTAAGAAAGGAAATACCCAGGCATCAAACCTCAAAGCAGTATAATTGATATCAGAATTGACCGAAGTTAACGATGGGTCTACTGTGTCAAATTCATTTGGCCCAACCTGAAATTTACCTATATTATAATTCTGTTTAACGCTAAAGGAGTCTACACTTAAACCAAAGGGCTTAGGCAAATTTTGCTTTCCAGACAGGTGTTTTAGAAATGGAAGATCAGCATAACAAGTATTGGTTAACAAAAGCAATACAGTAAAAATCAATTTTTTTGTATTTAACATAATAGACTATTCTCTGGATTTAAATATTAATATGAAAAAATATATCGAAATCATATAAGATAAACTTATCCAAAGACCAATGCTTAATAGTAATTTTTTGAATGACAAACAAAATTGACATGTTTACCTACTAATAAGACATTAAAATAAGTTATTTTTTAGAGAAGGAAAATATTGTATTCTCAATGGAAACACTGAGATAAATTTTCTATAAATATAAAAATCTAGTTTTAGTCTATGAAGAAATGGACGAACGTTCAAAACTAATATTCGAAAAATAAACAAAAATTTTGTGCCAACATTAAGTATTCATCCCTGAAAAATACAATTTATTTTTTGGTGACCACTTATTAAAACGAGAGTTCTATATGAACCCAAAATACCTGACAGCCATTCGTTGGTGCTATCCTAAGCAGCAATAGCGCTAAATCGCCTGTCACTACAGAATAAACGTGCTGGATGTGAGTTCGAGAAGTCATCACGGCCTTTTTGTAATTACTGATGGCTTTTTTAGCCTTGGCAACAGAGGTGGGTTGGTTGCGCGCCACATCGGGGTATATACCTGTAGCGAATGATTTTTAGGTATAATTCATCTCAAAGCCACCAGCCATAATTGAAGCGATCTCTTCAGAATATTGTTTGATATTTCTAAAAAATTGAA
>MDLC01000058.1 GCA_001723645.1 Candidatus Endobugula sertula
ATCATCAAAACTAAATCTATAGGCCAAGCCTTGAGAGTCTCACTAGTCAAACGAGTGGCTTACCTGTCATTGAGTTATCCAGTTCATGTGATTTCTACACCACTGTTGTTGATCGTCAAGCTATTGGCACCCCCTTGTAACTTGAGGCTTTCGGTTGCAGTCAAGTTAATGTTTGCCGCACCGATTTCAACATTTCCCGCCTGACTGATAGTGACGGCCGTCTGGCCGGCATTAATCTCGACGTTGCCGTCTTTATTAATGGCCACCTCCGTGGTGCCGGCACTAATCACCATTTTTTCATTGCCGAGCACACTGGCGTCGGCCAGAACCTTAATCTTGGCGGCTTGCTCTGTCCCAGCAATCAGGGTGGTTTTGAGTGTCGATACCACCTTCAACTCGCCACCATGACCACTGCTGCTATCGGCGGTGATGCTCACATCTGGCGCCAGTGTATTACCTAATTCCAGAGCAAGTGTACTGGTGCCTTTCGGCGCACCGATCGGGTCCATGATGGCAGACAGCCGCAATGAAGACAGCGCCTCTGCTTGGGCTTTACCGTCAATACTCAGCTTATGCAATTTTTTATCGTAACTAATCTGCGTACCGTCCTCATAAGAACGCCGATGGATATACGGTTTGATGCCTACAATTGCTGCGCTTTTGTTGCGGTATAGAGAACCAATAATAATTCCCTTTACCAAATCACCGGAAGGCACCAGCACTACTACCTGCTCGTCCACCTCTGGTTGCCACCACTCACCATCTGCACCTGTCATTGCGCGGGCCGCTGCCCAGGGCATCCAGTTACGGGTGTGCGCATCTGTGCTCTCGGCACCCACCTGAACCAGCACCCTGGGGATGTCCTGTGGATTGATAGGGTCAGTTGGCAGGGTAGGGTCAGTTAGCAAGGATGCGACCACACGACCAACCTGAATAACACCACCGATTTGTGCATTTAACGCAACAACATCTCGCTCCATCGCGGAATGATCGCTGGCGTCGTGGTCAAACTCGGGCATGGTATCGATCCAAATGGTTATTGGGCTAAAGGGAAATAGTTAGTGTGGCGGCTATTCAGCCTGGCCGAATGGTGATATTTTCCAGCCGGATAACACGCCTGTCTGGCACGTAGAAACCCTCGATGGTCAAGTCAACTCTACCATCAGCTGTATTGTCGACAACCACCCGATTAAGTTTTATCCGCGACTCATAATGGTCCAGCGCCTCAACCACCGCGGCCTGAATCGTGGCGATCAAATAAGCATTCATTGGTTGGTCCAACAAATACATTAGACGGGAGCCATAACTGCGCCGCATCACCCGAGTACCCACCGGGGTAGACAGGATATCGTGTATGGATTGTTTCAGGTGCTCAATACCGTTAAGCGCTTTACCAGTTTCAGCATTCATCCCCTGCATGGCGATTAAACCCTCTGTCGTCTGATTAACTATCGATGTATACGGCGGATCAACCCTGTTGATGACAGCGGCCACCATCTGAAAACAACAGACTATGACAAATCACACAAAGCTACACAGCGTCCTTATCCGAAGCCGATGTGATTAGCAGTGGCAAGGCCGATGTTTTCAGCATTCAATGGCAATGCTTTGAACACATCAACCTTTCAATTAGTGCGTATTAACCCGTTCAATAGAATTCACAGGAAGCGTCAATTTAGCTTGCTTGTTTAACATGCTGAGTAGAATGATTACCCGTTCTCTACTGGTCTCAGCCATAAAGATACCCCGGTAACCTTCTATTGGTCCGTCGATTATCTGTACCACTTCGCCTGATTGATACCCGCATACAGGCAAGCATTGAACGCCTTCTTCATTTTCGTTTTTCATTAATGTTGACACAAAAAAGTCAGGCACTTGAGCGGGGATATAGTCAAAACTAACAATCTTGCTAACGCCGATAGTTGAACGTATCGGCGACCAGTTATCACTTATCTGACTCAGATGGATAAATAAATAGCGTGGGAACAGCGGCTCTATAGTAACGACAGGTTTTGAGCAGCGTCGGGTTTTATAGTTTATTAATGGCAAGTAGGTCTTATAGCCCTGGCGTTCTAGATTTTCCTGAGCGATTTTTTCTTTTTTGATTTTACTGTAGAGTAAGATACCAAGATTTATCATTTATTCCATTAGATCGCATGATATTTACTCCAGATTATTTATCGAAGATAGCAAGCAACTTCAGGAAAAAACACGCTACCGCCCCACGAGTACATTCGTATGCGGTAAAAATATTTATTTTGTTCTCAAATAGATATAAAATTGCAAAAAATATAAACTGTTAATAACATTTTTATTGTGTCGTCATTAGTTAATAACTATTACATTTGATAATTTTTTATACCCGATATCTTATACTTAATACCCTACATTCTTTCATTTTTTCTATATTGTCTGGGCGACAATTTAAAGTAGGACTTAAAAGCAGCAGCAAAAGAATCTGGGGTACTGTAACCCACTCGGTAGCCTATTTCCTGTATTGATAAATCCGTTGTTATACATAATCTTCCAGCTTCTTTCATACGCTCTTCCATTAACCAATGGTGAATACCCATACCCAGGATATTTTTAGAAGCCAGGGCAAGTTTGTTGTGGTTTGTTGCCATTTTATAAGCCAGGTCTTTAAATGAGTGGTTTAATGAAAGGTCCTTTAATAAAAATTGGCAGGTTTTCTGAATTAATTCGACCTCATCATAGTAGTTTTTTTTAGCGCCATAAAACTCATGATGTTGTTGGCCACTCTGTGATAAAATCGGTTGGATTTTTCCCGGAATATTTTCTGTATCATAAAAATTAAGACAGGATTCTATCCGAATCAACAATTCGGACTCTATAATGGGAGCCATTATGTAATCTAATGCACCTAGCAATAAAGCAAAATCTCTCATCCAAACAGCATCAATTAAGGCTATAATAGGGGCTTTAGTATGATTTTTTTGCAGCATAGAAATAAAAAATTTTAATCCTTGCCGACAATCAACAATAATTAAATCATTTTTTTTTATGCTTTGAGGAAAAATATTCTGTAGGACTTAAATAAATAACCGTATAGTTTTTTTCAGGTAACAATCTCGATAGTAGGCATTTTTCTTCCTCCGAAAGACTTATAAATAAAATATTTTTTACAAGTACACTCACAACAAATATTCCCAAAATATATTCAAATTATAATTTTTATATAGAGCAGTAGGTTATTAACAGCCCTGAGGTTCGCCTTTAGTAAAAGTTCAAAGAATAAGACTAAAAGCCACTCTATTCTTATGAAATTTCAACTTGCAATTGACCCTAACTTTGTTCAACATCAACGGTTGATACTACATAATCTCTAGCCCAACTACGAAGAAGCATTACACATACCATCTAAATGATCAAGATAAATCTATAATCGCCTCTTCTTAATAGCCTCACTAGTAATGTATCTTTCGTTAAGTTAACAACATGTGCGCACGTATTTTTATACCCTTATTATTACCTTTGCTAATAATAAGTAGTCGTTTTAAAATTAGGCTTTAATATTTAGATTAACCATATCAATTCAACGTTACGATGAATTTTCTTCTCTAACTTGCAACTGATTTTTTTCTTGTTCAATACAGTTTTTGTTCTAAAAGACGTCACCATTGCCCAAAACCTGTATGGACATTAGCTTGACGAATGGCACTTAAAATCGTCTTTTATCAAAATGATAAAAAAATTTTTGCGTTAATGGGCTTGTCGATCACCCTTATCTCGATCTAGACCACGTCATTGCTTTTACTAAACTCAGCGTCCCTACCGGAGCCTTTACTCCGCGAAAAAACGGAAATAGAAAGGAGTTGTGTTTGGAAATCATCGCAAAGTATGAGAGCGTGTTTACACACCGCAATAAGCGTGTTCTTTATCGGGATTTAAAGTTAAAGAAGGTGCCATTTCAGGTAGGCATCGGTGCACTGGTTTTTAATCCCAACAAAATGATGGCACTGGGGAGGATTGGTTGCCTGCCTAGGATATGTCGTTCTCGTAATATGCACACCTAGGTATATTATATGCCCTACTTTAGCGATGGACTAAAGTACATAAGGCTAAGAATTTCAAATAAAGCCTGGGCGCCATTTTGGGCAGTATTACTGGTTGGATCATAGTTCGGAGACACTTCGGTAACATCCCCACCCACAACATTGAGTCCTTTAAGACCTCGTAACAAAGTCTGTACTTCCCGAGGCGTGAGGCCAGCAGTTTCAGGGGTTCCCGTACCAGGGGCAAAAGCAGGGTCAAGGCTGTCTACGTCGAAAGAAATATAAACAGGCCCATCTTGCAAAACGTCCTTAGCTTGTTGAATAATCGACGTTATTGGCCGCTGCTGGAATTCGTGTGCATAAACAACCGTCATTCCGGAAGCTTTGGAAAACTCCCATATATATTCAGTTGATCCTCGAATACCTATTTGAATAGTCCGTTCAGGGTCCAAGACACCATCCAATACGGCATTTCGAAATGGTCCACCATGGTGAAAACGTTCTCCACCAATCGGACCACCGGTATCACAATGGGCGTCAAGGTGAAGCATACCTACCGGACGCTCTCTCCCTACCGCTTTAAGGATTGGATGGCTAATAGAGTGATCCCCCCCCACTGACAAAGGCAAAGTGCCATTTTTAACAATATTTCCAATAAATGTTTCGATTTCTGCGTGACTCTGATGTAGATCATATCGACTAGAAAACGGGACATCACCCACATCAGCAACTCGCATTTCCTGTACTGGTGCTACACGCAAACCATCATTGTAAGGACCGACTACCTCAATAGTACGTAATGCCCGCGGACCAAACCGAGCGCCACTGCGATTGGTTACTCCCATATCCATCGGCATCCCTGAGATAGCCACTTGAAGTTCCGTAAAGCTGTCCTCAGAAGGTGCTATAACAGGAGCATTCAGAAATGTGGATATCCCAGCATATGGAGCGGTCCGATAACCACCTTTACCGGAAATATGGTTAGCAATTTCTTTGAAATGCTCGTCATGAATATCTCCACTATTACTGCCGGAAAACTTTTCTCGTAAATATTCCAGTTTTGTCTTACTCCAAGTCAAGCTCATTACCTCCTCTTAAACACACGTACTAGAACCAGCTCATTACTTTAACAATATAAAGTAAATGACAAACTCATACCGAGTGTATATTCACAACGAGAAGATTTTTTCCAAAAAGCTTCTCAGCCGCATATCCCTAGCAAGACTTATGTGATAGAAAATGACAGGAATGCGCTGGATAAGTGGAAACATCAGTTATTGATTGTGCGTGTGATAAACTTTGTAATTAAATAAGATTGCAAAGCATCGGCCCCACCCTCTGTACCAAAGCCAGAATCTTTAATTCCACCAAATGGTGTTTCCGGAATACCAAGCCCATAATGATTGATTGATAGCATTCCAGACTCAATGTCTCTAGCCAATTTATTTTCAGTCGTACCGGAGCCTGTAAACGCATAAGCGGCAAGACCATAATTAAGACGGTTCGCTTCACGAATAGCGTCGTCATAATCCGTAAACTGCATCATAGGAGCAACTGGACCAAAGGGTTCTTCATTCATTATCTGTGCATTAACAGGAACACCCGATAAAACCGTTGGTTCAAAGAAATAGCCCGCCCCTTCTATTCTATGACCACCAGTCTGTAAAGTTGCACCACACTCAACGGCATCAGTCACTAGGCGTTCAATGGCTTCCACACGTCGCTCATTGATAAGCGGGCCCATGTCACTATCATTATTCGCTCCTACACGAATCTTTTTGGTTTCTTCCACAAACCGCTGTATAAATTGATCCGCAATACCACTTTGTAGTAAAAAACGAGTAGGAGAAATGCAGATTTGCCCTGCATTACGAAATTTTGATGTCACTAGAATATCAACAGCGTCTTCTATATCCGCGTCATCAAAAATGATAACTGGGGCATGCCCACCCAGTTCCATAGTAATCCGTTTCATATGACGGCCCGCAAGTGCAGCCAGTTCTTTACCGACTGGAGTGGAACCAGTAAAGGATATTTTACTCACAACTGGATGAGAAATAAGATAACTGGAAATTTCTGCTGGAATCCCAAACACTAGGTTAATAACCCCCTCAGGTATCCCAGCCTCTTCGAAAGCACGAACCATTAATGCACAACTGGCAGGTGTTTCTTCCGGTCCTTTAACAATGATAGAACAACCCGCAGCCAGTGCACTCGCTATTTTACGTACCGCTTGGTTAATAGGGAAGTTCCAGGGGGTAAAAGCAGCCACTACACCAACAGGTTCACAAACAACCAATTGCTGAATAGTAGGCGCTCTTGCAGGAATGACCCGACCATAAGTACGTCTACCTTCTTCAGCAAACCAATCGATCACATCTGCGGCAGACAACACTTCCCTTGAGGCTTCTGCCACTGGTTTTCCTTGCTCCAGAGACATAACATCACTAGCGTTTTCCACTTTTTCTCGTAAGATAGTCGCTGCCCGACGCATCAGGTTTGAACGCTCTAAAATACACATATCACGCCAGACCGCTAAACCTTTTTTCGCCGCAAACAAGGCATTATCCAGATCAGCAAGTTCCGCTTTTGCCACTGTACCAATTACCTGCTCAGTAGCAGGATTAACGACATCAATGCACTCGCCTTGTGCCGCAGCTTGCCAGCGTCCACTAATAAAAAGTTCCGTATTAGGATACATAAATGACCTCTTGAAATAAAAATGGGTAGAAAATGATAAAATTTTTACAGGCAATCAATTACGCCGCTTAGATTGGATACTCTAATAATTACCTTTTATCCCTCATGCTTTACATGATTAAAATAAACAGGGCCTGTTAATCATTCATTTTCACCACTGTAAATGAAACGTCAACAGACCCTAATTCACATCACCACATATACCACCAGTACGCTTAAGAGAGCGAGTCATATGTGGTTTTCTTCTGACCAAACAAATGTCTATTGGTCATATCAACCCATGGGGAGTATGTCTAAAGTTCACCACTTAACTTTAACTCCCGAATAGCCCGATTAATACTTGACATATGTTTCACTGCATTCGATCTTTTAGACAAAGACATATGCCAAATATAAGTTTTTACTGGCTTAGGTAGAGGCAAAACTGCCTTAGATAAACCTAAATCTTTTAATTTAAAGTTAGCTACCTCTCCATTTAACATAATCATATCCGCCCTATCTGCCATAAGGAACTTTATTAAGCTATCAATTGTAGGCAATTTTTCAACTTTTAAATAACCTTCTTTTTCTGCTTCAGTCCATTGACTACCATAGTAATATCCCGCAATAACTCCAATTGAATAAGGCGATAAGTCCTTTAGAGTTTCCCACTCTAAGCCATTAGGGTATTTTTCACGTTTATAGTATAAATTCAAATTACCTGAAATATAGGTATCAGAAAACACCATATACTCTTCTCTTTCCTTTTTATGTGAGAGCATCACAATTCCGTCCTTTCGTCCAAACTCTACCTCCCTCATTTGTCTCTTCCAGGGCCAAGCGGAGGAAGGAAGAATATAATACTCTAACTCGACCTCTGGAATTCTAGCGAATATCTTGTTGAGTTTTTCAATAGCGATACCTGACGCAATACCCGTTTTTTCGTCTTTCTCAATATAAGGTGGATAGGGGTCAGTTGTCAGTGTAATTTTATCTTGCGCAAAGACTAGATGAGAGAAAATCAAAAAAAATATTATTAAAAAGAATTTCATAACGCTACCCCCTAAAAAAATTCGAACATTTGGCCCATAACTCTGCTCTGTGAAATGCAGTTTTATTTTTCATCTCTGGACTATTGACTTAATTGACTAAGTACATATGTGTTGGCAATATTCCCTCTTAACAGACTTCCTCTAAAGTTCATTCCCTTTTTATAACAATACCCCTCAATTTTACTAAGGTCAAATCGCAACACACCCGCCTTACAACATTTTTTAGAGCTGCTGGTAATCCAAGCCCTCATAAGTTTAAGCCGACATATTCACAGAAGCAACATACTGAACCTAACAATTCGCTTTTTCTAATACCTACCTCCAGAAATTCCCCCCCCCCTAAATAACTCATTAAACACTGATGTCCTGATAGCGTTCCTTTAGTACCATTTTTTGGACTTTACCCATTGTATTGCGGGGAAGCTCATCTATTAAAAGCAGCTTGCGAGGATGCTTGAAACGTGCCAAAGACCGCTTAACCTCATCCATTATATTCTCTAAATCAGGCGACTGTCCGGGCTCTGGAACGATCACTCCCAATACCGTTTCACCAAAATCAGCATGCGGTACACCAATAACCGCACTTTCCAACACACCTGGTTGCATATCCAATACCAGTTCGATCTCTTTCGGGTAGATATTATAACCACCGGAAATAATGAGGTCTTTATTGCGGCCAACGATATGTATATAACCATCCTCATCAACCTTACCTAAGTCACCAGTAATAAAAAAACCGTTTTCACGAAGCTCCGCAGCTGTCTTTTCTGGCATGTTCCAATATCCAACAAAAACATTGGGGCCTCGTACTTCTATTTGCCCGATCTCACCATTATCTAGAACTTCTCCAGTTGTTACATCAGTAATTCTGACTTCAATACCAGGTAAAGGGAAGCCTACCGTACCAGGGCGACGTTCACCTTCGTAGGGGTTAGACGTGTTCATATTCGTTTCAGTCATGCCATAACGTTCGAGAATCAGATGCCCAGTACGTTCTTCGAACTGAATATGAGTTTCCGCTAGGAGCGGAGCAGAACCGGAGATAAACAAGCGTATATGAGAAGTTAAATTGCGCGTGAATCGTTTGTCATCCAAAAGACGCGTATAGAAAGTTGGCACCCCCATCATAGTGGTTGCCTGTGGCATAAATTCAATCAGCTTATCCTGATCGAATTTAGGCATAAAAATCATACTCCCACCAGCTACCAATGTGACATTAGTTGCCACAAACAATCCGTGAGTGTGGAATATAGGCAAGGCATGCAATAGTTTATCTTTTGCAGAAAAATGCCATTCCTTTGCCAAAATAGTAGCATTTGAGAGCAAGTTTGCCTGTGTCAACATCGCTCCCTTTGACCGCCCTGTTGTCCCAGAAGTATAGAGAAAAGCAACAAGGTCATCAGCTCTACGATCCACTGTAGAAAACGTTGTTGGCAAACCACTGGATTTTTCCATAAGAGAACCAGTACCATCCGCATTCAGAGTTTCTACTACCGCATTCAAAGATTCACTAAGGGCTGTAAGCTGTGCTTCACTGGCTCTATCACAGACAATCAACGCAGCACCACTATCTTCAATAAAGTAGGACAATTCACTCACTGTATAGGCTGTATTAAGCGGCAGAAAAACTAAGCCTGATTGGACACATGCGGCATAGAGAGCCAACGCCTCAGGTGATTTTTGTATTTGCACAGCAACACGATCACCAGGCTCAAGGTCCATCAATGCCATCATATTGGCCATTTGGGCCGCCATCGCCAAGAAATCTTGGTAGGTTATGGTTTCTCCATTCAACAAATGTAGAAATGGGGTCGTTTTGCCAATATGTGCCCCAAATAAGTTATCGTAAAGAGGGTTTGTCATAAAATTACCTTTTCTGAACCTGCAAAATCGAACACGAATTTGCGAGAGATTTAACGGTGCTAGACGATACAACTTTTTGTGTAGTCAAGAAATGTTCATAGTTTTGAGTGATTTTCCCCATATCGTAGAGATAATTCACCATCGTGCCCCCAGACTGAGCGAGGCCTTTATCGGAGATGTCAGCGTTAGCACAAATTGCGTGAACAATAGCACCATTGCTGAGATGGAAACGAGCCACTGGATCAAAGGGCATCCCCCCCTTGCGTTTAGCATTCAATAAGTAGTATGCAGCCGTTGCACTCATCTGCTCAGGATGACTAAGGTCCCACTCAAGACCTTCCTGTTTAAGCCATCGAGCCAATTCTGGGATAGGTGACAAAGTCACAAAGGTTCTTAAACCAACCAATTCCGCCGACAAGTCTGATGCGACCTGTTTAATTAAAGAATTACCAAATGAAATATTGGACAAGCCCGCCTGACAGTTAGAAATAGAATAGAACACAGCGGTATCAGCTTCTTCCGCTGACATATATTCACGATCTTCTGCCAGCAACCCTTGCACAGAGTTGGGAATACCTTTAGTCAGTGCTACTTCGACAAAAATCAGGGGCTCGTCTGGCATCGATGGGTGAAAGAAAGCAAAGCAACGCCTATCTATCGGCTCTAGTCTGCGACGCAGTTCCTCCCAGTTACCAATGGCATGAACAGCTTCATAAGCGATAATTTTTTCAAGAATATGGGCAGGGCTTTCCCAGTTAATAGGTCTCGCTATAAGAAAACCACGGTTGAACCAAGAAACAAACAAGTGCCTAAAATCAAGATCTAAGGCCTCCAATTCTGGTTCCCCCTTCCCCAAACGCAAAAGGTCTGCTCTCATCTGAACCAATGCACCTGTTGCACCCTGTGCCTCATTAAGACGACGTATCAGTTCTTGCCGACGAGGCTCTGCCGCTGTCATAAACGCCCGATAAGAAGCTCTCGAAGGGTTCTGTTCATAGTTATAGAGTGTGCTACGAACAGCTTCAGGGTCGATATTCATTTTTATTGCGATATGCCGGAAGAAGTCTAGTTTACTCTCATCATCCATCATGTCGAATCTAGTGAGGAGCTCATCTGCCATGGCCAAACCCGACACTTCACCTGTAGAACCCACCAAATCACTAGCCAATTCTTTGACTGGCCGACCGTCTTTTGCCTTACGTATAGCCGACTTACGGTATCGCCGTTCAAAAACAATAGATAGGAGATCAGCCAAGAGTGTCATAGCTCTAATTTCCTCAAGAAAGGTAATACTAAATTGATCGTTAGTTAGGCGGTCAATAAATGCAACATATTGAGCACCTAAGATCAGAATGTTGAGAGGAGTATAAAATTAATCGAAAGGGCATTTGATGTTACCCTTTCGCTTAACAATCTACTGAAGTAAATTGGTCCAAATACGGTCTACAAGCTTAGTTGCTTTTTCACCACAGGTTTTGGCAAAGTACAATTTGCTTGTGTCTGGTACGGACATCTCAGGTGCCTCAAGTAAAGCAGGATCAAACAGAGTTTCTGAGCCTTGGATACCATTATGATATTTCAACGAATTAGAATTCATAGCGGCATTTTCAGGTTTCATCAAGAATTTGATAAAAGCGACTGCATTGTCAAAGTTTTTAGCACCTTTAGGAACAACAACATTATCAACCCATGCCAACGAACCTTCTACTGGATAAGCGTAACGAATATCCTTATTTAGACCGCGAGTTCTCATAGCAGAACCACTCCAGTAGGACGACATATAAAGTTCACCTGCTGCAAGCGCTTCACGAATTGAACCCGATTTTGATGAGTAGGTTTTCACATGTTCCTTTTGCGCCTTTAAGAGATTGAGGACTTTTTGCATTTCAGTAGGATCTTCGGAACAAAGTGGCACACCAAGATAAATACTCGCCATAGGAACTATTTCACTGGCAGCATCAAAGATGTTGATATTACCCTGCAACCCCTCAGGTGGCTCAAACAGAATTTTGAACGTATTGATATCGCCTTTATATACAGAAGTATTAACTGCAAAGTTAGTAGTACCCCACATATAAGGAATAGAATATTGATTACCTTTATCCCACTCAGGAGATTGCAAAGATGGCAAAATAGCTTTCATATTGATTGCACCATCAGTGTTAATCTTCTGTATAAGACCTTCTGAAATCATAATTGGTATAAAAGACTGGGTAGCGATCGCTATGTCATACCCTCCACCACCTTGTTGCAATTTGGCCAATAGGGTATCGTTTGAATCATAAGTATCAATAGTCACATCAATACCCGTTTCTGTTTCAAATTTTTTGACCATATCATCTGAAATATAGCCACTCCAATTATAGATATTGAGACTTCCTTCAGCATAAACTGCTGAACCAAAGAGCACCGCAGCGGCTCCCAGCAAGTTAGTTAATTTCATGAGTATTCCTCCAATTTATTATGATAATTATGGATATTAGTAATGGCTGTTTAACTAAGGCCGCCGATGTCACCTTTTTCGCTCGATTAAGTGGGCGAGTGAAAATATTGCAACCGAGACAATTAATATAAGCGTAGAGACTGCATTCACGTCCGGAGTAACACCCATGCGGACCATGCCAAAAATAAAGATTGGTAACGTCGTCGATCCGGCTTCAGCGACCAGAAGTGATATAATAAAGTTATCCATCGAAACGATGAAAGCTAGCATCGCACCAGAAACAATACCGGGCATTAACAAAGGTAAAGTTACCTTGAAAAAAGCGCGCCATTCGTTGCTATAAAGGTCCATCGCAGCCTGCTCAAGAGAATCGTCCATACCATCCAAACGCGCCCGAATAGGCAAGTAAGAAAATGGGATACAAAACAAAACATGAGCAATGATCAGGTTACCACGACCGATGGAAAGTCCGATTGCTGAAAAGAAAGCCAGCAATGCAACACCAGTAACAATCTCAGGTAAAAGTAGGGGCAACATAATCGAACCAAACGTGGCTTTCTTTCCTTTCCACTTTGCACGACGAGACGTAGACAAGGCAGCAAAAGTACCAATGATTGTCGATATTCCCCCTGCTACCGTTGCAATAAAAACACTGTTCCAAGCAGACGATCGTAAGCCATCATTTTCCAATGCCGTTCGATACCAGTCCAAACTAAACCCTGTCCAGATGGTTGCAGAGGAGTTCTCATTAAAAGAGAAAATGATCAAAATAATAATGGGCGCGTATAAAAAGATAAAGAAAAGTAAGGTAAAAATGCCAAATCCACCAAATTGCTCAACTTCGTACCGTGTAGATTTTTTAAAAAAGCTCATTATGACCCTCCTTTCAATTCATTACGGTCTGCTCGCATCACCGCTATCATTAAAACAAGCATCACCATGACCAACAGGACCAAAGACAAGCTGGCACCAAATGGCCAGTTACGAGCTTCAGAAAACTGTCGATAAATAAGATTACCAAGCATCATTTGCTTACCACCACCTAAGAGTTCAGGCGCAACCAACGCTCCTAGTGATGGAACAAAAGTCAAAATACAACCAGCAAAGATACCAGGTTTAGCCAAAGGCAGGACAACCTTAAATAAAGTTTTAATCTTATTATGATAAAGATCTTGCGCGGCCTCTAATAAGTTACGATCCATTTTCTCCAAGGTAGAGTAAATAGGCAAAACCATAAAGGGAGCATAAGTATAAACAAGTCCAACAAGCACCGCTGCATCGTTGTAAAGCAAACGAATGGGCTCGCTAATTACCCCTAAGGATATCAGTACATTATTAACTAACCCAGTGTCCCGTAAGATCAGAAGCCAGGAAAAAGTACGGATCAAAATATTGACCCAAAATGGAATAGTCAGTAAAAATATAAATAAATTGCGCTTTTTCTTAGGCTGCATGGCTAACCACACCGCTACTGGGAAAGCGAATAAAAGCGTAAAAACCGTTGTCATCAGAGCCAACTTGATTGAACGCAAAATAATGCCAATATAAGCATCATTAAAGACCAAGCTCTCATCCAGTTGACGTTCGAACAACAACTGAATATAAGCTTCCAAACTGAATTCCCACTCTACACCACCATAAACTCCGGCCTTCATTACCGAGAAGGCAATGATAAACATAATAGGAACCATTAAGAATATCAATATAGTGACCAGAACGGGCATCGCATACCCAATACTTAATAACTGCTGCCTGCGTTTCAAACTCATGCCAGGGGCTATAGCATCCGCATTAATCATTGTTCTATTCATGGCTGCTTCCTTCAATCTGCTAAAATCTGAGTAGCACCAACGGGTACATCAATAGCCAACTCATCGCCCAAGGCATGTGAGCAACGATCCTTACCATCACGCCATGTGTTTTGTTCCCGCAATCTCAACTCTACGCCATCTGCTAGGGCAACTTGATACTGTATATCTGTCCCTATATAGGTTTTCTCGATAAGCTTGCATGGAAGGGCACCACTTGTTGATGGGTCAACAAAACGAATATTTTCAGGCCGGATTGACAGCGTACGCTTGTCTCCGCTCACAACATTGTGATTGTTAGTACACTTTAAAATCAGCCCTTCAGCGACACTACATTCAACAGTGCCATTATTCACACCGACAACTTCAATATTGACTAAATTTGTTTCCCCAATAAAGTTGGCAACAAATTGATTGGATGGAGATTCATAAATTTCTTCAGGTGTTCCGATTTGCTGTATCTGCCCTTCAGACATTACGGCAATTCGATCACTCATCGCAAGTGCTTCTTCCTGATCATGAGTGACAAAAATAAAGGTAATTCCCGTTTGCTCTTGTATACGCTTTAACTCTTCTCGCATCGCCTGTCGTAGTTTCAGATCAAGCGCTGACAAGGGCTCATCCAGCAATAACACTTCTGGACGCGGTGCCAATGCCCGAGCCAATGCAATCCGTTGCCTTTGTCCTCCCGAAAGCTTATCGGGATGTCGATCTGCGAGATGCCCAAGATGGACCATTTCGAGCATTTCAGTGACTATTTCGGCCACTTCACTTTTGGCTTTCTTCAACCCTTGGAGTCCAAATGCCACATTCTCAGCAACAGTAAGGTGTGGGAAAAGTGCATAGTTTTGAAATACAGTATTAACAGGTCGTTTAAAAGGGGGAAGGTTAGCAATATTCTTACCAAACAAATGAATTTCACCTTCTGTTGGATACTCAAAGCCTGCAATTAAGCGCAATAACGTTGTTTTCCCGCAACCAGACGGACCAAGAAGTGTAAAGAATTCACCACATAGCACTTCTAAATCAGCACGCTTTAAAGCGACAACACCATTCTCTGTAGACTCATAAACCTTTCGCAGCCCATTAATCAAAATTGCTGAATCACCATTGACTCTCATGGTTGTACTCCCATCATCATACATACTTTTTTATTAATTATAGTTTTGGTTAATTTACAGTCTATTCGTTTTGAGTTGTTTGTATCATTTGGTTACAATAAGGATTCGATTTTTTATTACCCATTAACCATAGACCTACAAGCCGTGCCTTTATTATTAAGCGGCATAATTGGCTCTGCATTTATATTTAACATCTCTTCTATCACAAGAGCCGCCGATAAAAGTGCCGCTTCACCTCGTGGCTTACCAACAATCTGCAAACCTACTGGAAGACCACTTTTGGTAAACCCACATGGCAAAGACAATACCGGCAGAGATACCAGAGTAATTGCATAAGCAATAGATAGCCAATCTATATAGTTATTAAACTCTTTGCCATTACACTCCGTAACATAAGTCTTTTTAACATCGAACGGTGGCACAATAGCTGCTGGCGTGATTAACAGATCGAAGTCACTAAAGAAAGACTCTACATTACGCAGAATTGTGCTTCTTGTTCGAACAGCCCGCCTGATTTGGCTACCAGACAGATCTAAGCCATCACTGATATTCTTAATCACATCTGGCTTTAACTCTGCTCTATTACTTTCTAACAAGTGCTCAAAATTAGTCGCAAACCCCAAAGCCCGCAAGGTTTGGTAACTCTCGTGTACACCAGTAAAATCTGGGCATGCCTCTTCACCTGCAATACCCAAATCAAAGATCTGTGTAGCAGCATTACGACAAATGTCTGCAACTTCAGGATCTACAGGAGTAATACCTAAGTCTTCCGAATAGGCAACTTTTGCAGGCATATTCCTCTTTCGAGCATACTTCAAAAATGACGCTTCCCGCTTGTATTTATAAGCACCGTCCAGAGAATCAGCTATGATCATCGCATCTAGAAAAAGAGCCACATCTTCTACATTCCGCGCCATTGGGCCAAAAGCAGACAGAGACTGGTACAAATCAGCACCGGTTTCTATCGCCGCACAACGAATAGATGGCCGCAACCCCACAATACCACAAAAACTCGCCGGGCTTCTCAGTGAACCTGCATTATCTGTCCCCTGCGACAACCACGCACTGCCTGATGCCAAAGCCGCCGCGGCTCCTCCAGATGATCCTCCCGCTGACTTTGACGTGTCCCAAGGGTTATTTGTAGGTCCAAATACTTCATTAAATGTATTACCACCAGCACCAAATTCTGGAGTATTGGACTTGGCATAAATCACTCCACCATTAGCCTCGATTCTATGTACAACAGGGTCACTCTCAGCTGAGATGTTATTTTTAAATACAGATGAGCCATATGTCGTCAACACTCCCTTAACCGCACTCAAATCTTTTATCGTGACTGGAATACCACAAAGTAAACCACACTCATCCACCGGCTTGTTGGCCAATAACTTAGCGTGCTCTTTTGCGCGATCAAAACAAAGGGTCGGCAAGGCATTGACATGTACGTCGACCTGCTGAATATGGGTTTCAAGCGTTTCAAGTAACTCGAGGGTAGATACCTTTCCACTACGGAGAAGGTCAACAACCTGATTAGCACTACTTTTTATAAGTTCGTCCATAATAGTTATAATCGCCTATTAATAACTGACTGTAAGTATCGCAATACAATATTTGTTATCTTAATGTAATTTTTAATATCTCATAGTGCTAACTTGATGTCAACCTTGATATTATTCAACAAAGCCCGTATGGTCCTATAGAAGATATACATGAGAATTTAAAAATGACCCTTACAGATACATGCATAACAGAAAGCGCAAGAAGAGATTCACTATTAGTTGAGTCGGTAGTAAAGGCATTTAAAGTCATTGAGGCATTTGATGGATCGCGCGCAGACCTCAGCCTTACAGATATCAGCGAAAGAACTGGACTCAATAAAAGTGCCGCCCAGAGATTTGTTCACACATTACAAAAATTGAACTATTTAGAGAAAGACCCTGCTTCCCGACGATATACTCTCACTATTCGCATTCTAGAACAATCTAACCATTTCCTCAGCCTTAACCCTCTGGTCAATCATGCACTACCTCATATCATTGAGTTGAGGCGCCAACTAAATTGTCGTGTGGGTATGGGCTGCCTTTACAACACAAAGGCCATGTATCTAGTCCCTCTGCAAAGTAACCGCACGGCATTCAAAACCGCTAATGCAGGCTTAACTGTTCCTTTGTTTTGCACGTCTTCTGGTCGTGTTCTACTCGCTCATCAAGATATTGAAATCGCAAAGTCTCTGATCAAAAACTCCCATTTGAAAAAGTACACTCCATTTACGGTAATTGACACACATCTCATAGAAAAAGCAATAGAAAAAGTAAAGCAACAAGGCTACTGCATCACAGAACAAGAATTTAGAATGGGAGATATCAACACGTCAGCACCCGTCTTTAATAAGTATGGGGAAATTTGCGCGGCTGTAACCGTTGCTGGCCCTAATTCGGAATGGACGCATGACTATGTCAGTACCAAAATCGCTCCTTTGGTCATTGAAACAGCTAGAGGAATCTCTTTACATTTAACGTAGGATCTGTTGGCATTTCACCTTTGCCGCTCATTGTGTCTATAAAGGCTAGAACTACCCGTGGTGCATTCTAAAAAGGTAAGTTGCTCACTCTCGTAAAGACGTTATCATTAATTTTCGACTAAAAATGGTAACAAGATGAGCAACTTACAGACAGTTTACAGCAAAA
>MDLC01000059.1 GCA_001723645.1 Candidatus Endobugula sertula
TTGAGAAAGTCATGGAGCAAGGATAGTCGCTGAACGGTAAAATTATTAGTTCCGTCCAGCACTTTTTTAGGAGTTACTTAACTCTGGTATTTGGGGGGACTAAATCAGGCAGAGATATCCAATCGTTTACATTACGTGAGGGGCAGGAGGATATTAGGTCTCGCCATAACTTATTGGGTCGTCAGCTATTAGCGAATATCCGAAATCTTTTAGGATACAGCACCCCAAAGGTTTATAAACAGGCGGGTGCTTTGGCTCTTCAGCTTAAAAAACAGGCGGCACATGAGAATAAAACATTGCGAGCTGTCGGGCACTCCTTAGGTGGCGGATTAACCGCCGTTGCCTGTGCTAAGGCCGGTATAAAAGGTTGTGCCTTCAGTTCGGCAGCCCTTGGGGCCAAGACCATGAAGCGTCTGACTCCGGAAGAAAAAGAAAATGCGAAAAATTTAGTGTCCAATTACCTTGTTGAGGGTGATTTACTCAATAATTCCCGGTTCACAAATGCTTTTCGAATGGAAGCGAAAGCAACTATTCCCGGTAATCGAGTCATTATAAAACCAAAACCCGGCGAGTATCTTAAACCCTTTTTAGCCAGACACAGTGACTCTCATAAGTGCTATATGGAGGTGTTAAAAGCACAATCAAAGGAGCATAACCTCTCTTCAGAGCCCCCTCCAGAGTACCTACCCTGATACTCATTGCATTAAGTAGCTGATCAACCATAAAGAAGCGACTCAATCAAATCCTAAAGTGTGAGGCTCACTAGTTTAAATGGACGGGTGTCTCAGAGCCTCAATAATAGTATGTATTAAGGGTATTGATATAAATCAAAACACTTACAAGTGTGCTATCTTTTGAAATTGTAATCATTCGCATTTATGTATATGTTTTCGTTGGCTCAAGTATTTTCAAAACTCTCACCACCCCTTATTGAAAGGGCTCTGGAGCCTGAAACAAGGCAGGGAGTATCACCTAACTCTGAATCAAAACCGGAAGCGTTGTTGTGCTGGCGTTATAGATCTCAGTCTAATGAATTAGGAATGAGTATCTGCCTTTTCACCAATGTTAAGGAGAACCCTAAATGAAAGTAACTCTTGGTGAACTGAAAGCAGGAGAGTGCGGCATGATCACAGCATTCCCTGATGGAAGCAGTACGTATCGTCGCAAGCTGCTAGCAATGGGATTAACTCCCGGAACCCGCTTTACCGTCTCCAGGGTGGCACCATTAGGCGACCCTATTCAGTTGCAGGTTAGAGGTTTTCAGTTATCTGTTCGTCGTCATGAAGCTACGGCGGTAGAGGTCTCACGTATATGAGCGATCATGTTGTAGCCATAGTAGGTAATCCTAACTGTGGTAAAACCACTCTTTTTAATGCGCTCACCGGCGCTCGTCAGAGTGTTGGTAACTGGCCTGGTGTGACCGTAGAGAAACGCAGTGGTCATTACCGGTATAATAAAAAAGCCATTGAAGTGGTAGACCTGCCGGGCACTTATTGTCTGGATGTGGTCGACAGCAGTGTATCTCTTGATGAACGTATTGCCAGAGATTATATCCTGAGTCGTGATGCTGAGCTGATCATCAACATTGTCGATGCCTCTAATATCGAGCGTAACCTCTATCTCACAACACAGTTGCTGGATATGGGGACTCCAGTGATTGTTATCCTGAATATGATGGATGTGGCCGCTGAAAAAGGGATGGAAATAGACATCGATGCCCTAGCTCAAAGTTTGGGTTGTCCCGTGCTACCAATGGTTGCCAGTCGAACGGAAGGTGTGTCTGACTTGCAGCAGCAGTTGGATAGCTTTCTTCGTACGGGTCTTAGAGCGGCTCCTGCTGTTCTGCTTGGGGATGATATTGAACGCGCTGTTAGTTACCTGCAACCGCTATTAGCTGATGTTCTTTCCGACCATTCAGCTATTCGCTGGCACTCCCTGAAATTGCTTGAAGGTGAAGCAGATATTACCGTTGGTCTATCTGCTGAGTTAATCGATGAGGCCACAAAACAGCGTCACAGCATTGAAAATAGACTCTCTGATGATCTTGATATCCTATTGGCTAACGATCGTTATAACGCCATCGGCCTGATTATGGAAAAGATCATTCGCCGTCAGGGTGAAATCAATCACAAGCTCAGTGAAAAGATTGATAATCTGGTTTTGAACCGCTTTATCGGCTTACCGATCTTCTTCGGTGTGATGTACCTGATGTTTATGTTCTCCATTAATATTGGTAGTGCATTCATTGATTTCTTTGATATTTTTACCGGAACACTGTTTGTAGATGGTCTGGGTCATCTGCTGGAAAGTGTGGGTTCACCGCTTTGGCTGATCACCATTCTGGCTGATGGTTTGGGTGGTGGTATTCAGACGGTAGCAACTTTTATTCCTGTCATCGCTTTCCTTTTTTTCTTCCTATCGATTCTGGAAGATTCCGGTTATATGGCTCGTGCCGCTTTTGTTGTTGATCGGGTAATGCGATTTATTGGTCTTCCGGGCAAGGCGTTTGTCCCAATGCTGGTGGGCTTTGGTTGTAACGTACCGGCCATTATGGCGACACGGACACTGGACAGTGAGAAGGATCGATTGCTGACCATCTCCATGGCACCCTTTATGTCTTGTGGGGCTCGTTTGCCGGTGTATGCATTATTTGCTGCCGCCTTCTTTCCTCAGTCAGGCCAAAACGTTGTCTTTGGTTTGTATATGGCCGGTATTCTTGCCGCCGTATTTACTGGCCTGATGTTGAAGCGCAGCCTGCTCAGTGGTGAAAGTACGCCATTTATTATGGAACTGCCTAACTATCACTTGCCTTCTATGAAGCAAGTTCTTATGCGGACTTGGGATCGTTTGAAATCTTTTATCCTCCGTGCAGGTAAAGCTATTGCTTTGGTGGTTATGGTACTGAACGTGCTGAACTCTGTGGGAACTGATGGTTCTTTCGGCAACCAGGACACGGAATCCTCCATGCTCAGTAAGATCGGTCAGACAATCACGCCGGCCTTTGCACCTATGGGTATGACACAGGATAACTGGCCTGCGGCTGTGGGTATTTTTACCGGCATTCTGGCAAAAGAAGCGGTTGTTGGTACTTTGGACTCTATGTATAGCGCTATTGCTGCTTCTGAAAACGCAGCGGATGGTGAAGCCGTCACCCATGATTTTGATTTTATGGGCAGTCTTAACTCAGCTCTGGCAACTATCCCTGAGAATCTGTTAGGTGTAGCGGGTAATCTTGCTGACCCTTTGGGTATCAAGGTGGGAGATCTTGAAAATCTCGAAGCAGTGGCTGAAGATCAGGAAGTCACCATGACCACTTTCGCGGTGATGCAGCGTTTGTTTGTCAGTGATGCCGCTGTAGTGGCTTATCTATTATTGATTCTGCTCTACACACCGTGTGTGGCTGCACTAGGTGCGATCCTTCGTGAAACCAACCGCCGCTGGACTTACTTTGTGGCTGGTTGGACCTACCTGTTGGGATACTGTGCGGCTACTGTGTATTATCAGGCGTCCATTATTACTACTCAACCGGTGACGTCTCTGTCCTGGATTCTGGCAGTGGTTCTACTAATGATTGTGGTATTCCAGTTTATGAAGCGGTTTGGTGCTAATACTGTAAAAGAAATTGCTCTGGTTCCTGCTGCTACTGCTACTGCTACTGCTACTGCTACTGCTACTGCTACTGCTACTGCTACTGCTACTGCTACTGCTGGTTCTTCTTGTCAAAACGGTGCTGAGAAAGGTTGCTCATGCTGATTGATATCCGTGACTTTCTGCGCTCCCGAAGGGTTTCGACTCTGCATGAGCTCAGTACTCACTTCAAAACCTCTCCTGATGCTATGAGAGGTATGTTGCTTCATTGGCAAAGGAAGGGAAAGGTTTATCAGGAAAATTCAGGGTGCAACAAAGGGTGTTCCAGTTGCTCCCCTGAACAATTGGAGGTGTATCGTTGGGAGAATAAAGAGGGAGATATTCCTCTATGCTCCCTGGATTGATGGCTCATAGAATAATGAGCTGACATAGTGCCGGGATTTCCCGGCATTGTTGTATCTACGGTTCTTTATTTTCGCCTCGCCAGCAAAATATGCATATACCCATTGGATTTGGAGATGTGGGTAGGCGGCAAACGAGCGAAGTCCCATTATCTCCATGGATGGAGTGTATACTGAGCAACGTCAGGAACGTTGCCAGTAGTAGGTGATCGGGGTGAGCGACGACTGCATGGAAGCAGGAGTTAGGGCAACGCAGAAGCAGTTGCCGAGAGCAGCTAACCCCCTCACATCTCTACTGTAGAGCCAGTAAATTGGCCTTAAAAATCGCTTTTATTCGTTAAATGGCTCGATATTTGCCTAATGAAACCGGTTTTTCATCCTCAATTTTCTGGCTTCCTCGCTACGGGCGCTATTCTTGGTCAGCCTCCTAGAGGATGGAGTTGGCGTCTTGGTTGAACTTTTCCGAGAGATTGAGGTCAGACTCAGTATGAAATAAGCAGGCAAAGGATGGCAGCTAATGATTCCACCGAAAAACGAAATCAGCACCGTTTTTGTACCTGGCTCCGCTGATCCAACTGAAACACCTCCGATACAAAATAGCTCTGTTTCGTCAGTCCAGCCCAGCAGTAGTAAACCTATAGGGCACCGGTCTGTCCATGAGACGTCTGTTGCTGTCTCCAGTATGTCGCTGAATGAGAAACCGGAAACTGACTCGCTAAAGGAACAATTAAATCAGGCTTTGTTGCTATACAGGCACTTGGGGCAGGAAGGAGGCAGTGGAGGGGCTGAAAGTCAGAGTACGTTCACTGGCAGTACTTTTTGCCAGAAAACTCAGGAAGATACCTTTCAGGCATTGAAGGAGCGCGTGTGCAATTTGGAGCAACTTAATAAATCCAACCCACAAATTAGGGCCAACTTACTCTTGTCACAGGCGGCTTTGGCTCTGAAGCTTGAGGATAAAAAGACTTACGATGAGGTTGTTGCGCGATTGTGTGATGAGTTCGAAGCAGAACTACCAAATTTAATTGAGATTTTAAAATTACATCATCAATGTGCCCTCGATTCATCATTACTTAAAGACGAAGAAAAGTTACACTATTTTTTAGCTTTAGCTGGCAGAACCCATTTTATACCCTCCATCTGGCTATTCATTCGTGAAGCGTTAAAGCCAGAGAGCTTGTTGTCTCCGGTAATGATTTTGGATGAGTTAACCTCGTTTACTCTAAGTCCTCTGAGAAGTAATACTGCTTTATGCGCTTTTGCCTTGCATAGCGATGATGTTTTTGTTGTGACAAAGAAGTCGCATCCCAATGAGCAGTCAGCCTATCATCAGGCACTTTGGGTTTTTTTCAGTGTATTTTCCAATACAAGGGAGGAATTCAAGGAATGTCCCAGAGGCCAGCCAAACTCCTTTTCCGCCACTCTGCAAAAAGCTATGCACTTATCTTTTATGCAGGTAGTGGCAGAAGCTATTGAACATGTGATGGCTGAAAAGGTCAATAATTTCAAGATTTTGCCTTTATTAAAACGATCAACCCGTACCAAGATCCAAAATTATTTGAAGTCTCGTTTTGGTGTAGATACGTTATTTGAAGCACTGAAAAATAACGATTTGGATGTTTATCAGCGTGCGGTTGCAGGCTTGATTCTGGCCTGGGTTAACCGAGAGACTTTTTTCTTGCGTTCTGGCAAACCGCTGAGCTGTGCCTACACCTTGATGGAGGTCGCCAAAGTTTCCGGTTTTAAAATGGTTTACAGAGATGCGGCTCGACTGTTTGCCCGGTTTGGTCATTTTGATGAGGCGGTTGATTGTCTTAATAAACTTACCCGGATGCCTTCTCGAAATTCATTGCACGATTCTCAACTCGCCATAATCAATAACCTGCTGGAATCTTACACTCAGGCTCAAGAAGCAACTTCGCAAAAAGTGGACGTAAATCCAAATGAGAACGAGTGGCTGATTGGCACGTCGGCCATCACTCATCAAAATGCAAAACCTCAAACATCCCGTCCTGGAAAAAGAAAGAAAGGAAAGTACAAAAGCCATCCAAGCCAAGAAATTGTCGGTGATAAAGCAACCAGACAAGGCAAATCTGGTCATCAACAGGCTGATACACCTTCGGCATCAAAAGGCGTCTCGGCTCCCGATAAAAGCTCTGCCAAGCAGTACGATGGGGCAAGCGCAGACACTATTAGAGCCGTCTCGAGTACCAGACCCAAGCAGCAAAGATCAGCTGTTCTTTACCCTCCGGAGGGAGGATGGCTTCCCGACGGGAATCCTGTTGTTTCATGGTTCTATAGAGAACTCCGCTCTATCCATAGTGAGTGCGATCTGAAAAAGGAAGCGGAATGTATCAGCACATGGCTAAAAAACAATAAGGGCAAAGATGTGTACGGCCGGATTTGTGAACAAGCTGCCTGGTTTTATATCCGCCAGATGGAATGCCCTTTTCCCGGACTTTATTCTCTTGAGGATGATGAGCTTGATACTCGCGCTGGACTCCCGGTTTTGGCCGGCCAATGGTTAAGTAGGGCGGAAGCCTGTTATTTTATGACTGAACGGCCCGAGAAAGCCGACCCGGATGAGTTAAAAGAACAGATCGAGAGCTTTTACAACGAGCACCCGGACTTGCACAAAAACCCTGAATACTGCAAGCGTATCCGGAGTATTTGCTCAAGCTGGGGGCACATATGTTCTAACCGGGTAGCCGGTCTGGCTGGAAGGTGCAGCCGGGGCTCGTATCAACAGTTAAAAGAAGATTCTAATAAATTTTATCAGTTAAAATTTGTGGCTGATCCCAATTATACTCAAAAGGGTCCGGTGACGATCGAGCCCTCGGTACACGTTATTTCAGAAAAATAAGTCTTGCGTGAGCAGATTGTACAGTGCCTGCATCACCATGATTCTGCTGGTGAACAGGCTGTCCATGCTTTCTTTCTGTTCCATCTGGTCACATCACGAAGACCCACGTTAAAACATGAATCTGTCTGGTTTGAAAAGGCTCTGCACTCGCTACTAAAATTCTTCTTTCTTCAGGATGATTAAGCTCAGTACCAATGAAATCATCTGCACGTCCCTGTGTGAGTTGAGTGAGTGAGATGGCTTTACTCAGCTCTTTCCCATACCTGAGAGCGCCCAATGAGTGAAAATCCAATATATCCTCTGACTTCTAGTTTCTGTCCCTCATCCTGAAGCTTCATATTTGCGCTGTATATTTTTCCGGATTCAGGGTCAATTATTTTTCCATCGTCGTATTTCTTGCCGTCTTTTTTCATACCCCATAAAATGGTCATACCTTCTATTTTTTGACTCTTTCGTTCATTTTCACATTTGGTACAAATACTATCGCGTTTCGTGGGATCGATAATACGGGTTACGGTCCCGGAAAATACGCCATTTTGATCAGTGATGGTGACCAGACTTTTGGCTTGGCCACTGTTATCATCGATGGTTTTCCAAACCCCGACGGGGCTGGCCGCAAAGGAAATAGCAGGAATCAGTGCGGCCATCAGGCCCATTGTTTTAATAAGTGATCTATTCAACATAATCGGCCCACAAGCTTCAAAATAAGAATGTGATAAGAGTCTATTCCATTGGGCTAAAAAAAAAAACACCGTGTGCAGTTTTGGGGAGTGTTCTCAACTGTTGAGAATACTCCCCTAATCATTTAAATAAAATAACTTACCACGCACACTGCGCCTAAAGTCGGTAGGCGTTAATTGGTATTGGCGCTTGAATAAACGACTAAAATAATCAGAGTCTGGATAGCCCGTCTGCAATGCAATTTCGGCAATACCAAGATCACTGTCTTTTAACAAGTCACGAGCCTGATCAAGTCGGATCTGTTTTAAAAATGTTAGTGGTGAATACCCAGTAGCCTGCTTAAAGCGACGACTAAGTGTTCGACTGTTTAAACCACTTTTCTGACACAACTGGTCGATGTTGATCTCAGGCAGGCAGAAGTTGTCCATTAGCCATGCCTGTAACTCCACAATAGCTTCGTCCTGATGAGCCGTTGCATGATCATCTGAGAAATAGGTGTCTTTATAGGCTCGGCGAATTTCATGTGAAAACTGTTGCTCCACTTTATGAGCTACGGATTCCCCGAAAACAATACCAATCAAGTGAACCATTAAATCGGCCACTGAATTCACGCTACCTGCACAATAAATATTCTCTGCACGGGTAATCAGGTGGTTAGGTTTGAAGTCAATGGCTGGGTAGTTCTTCTGTAATTTATCCACGTAAAACCAGTGAGTAGCGGCCGGTTTATGGTCTAACAATCCCGCTTCAGCTAAAAATACAACGCCTGTGCCTGCCACGGCAAAGGTAGCTCCTTGTTGGTGCTGTTCTTTTAACCATTGAGTAATGTCAGGGTGTTTGCGAACCACAGGGAGAGGGTTGCGCCAAAGTGCTGGCACCAATATTAAATCGCCAAAGCCTGTTTCATTAAAGCAGAGGTCAGGTATCAGCTTCAGCCCTCCGGTTGCGGTGAGAGGTCGGCTCTCTCTAGCGCAGAACTGAATATTGATACCCTTGTTAGAGGAGTCTAACCGGCTATAAGTCAGCCCAGCCTGAAGCATCTCCAGAGGCAAAGCCACACTGGTGGTAATCATATGTTCCATCATAGGAACTAAGACTCTGTTCAACACTATGGGATGGTTTGGTCTGTTTTCCGGCATTTTTGAGTGACTTAAATATCTGGTTATTTGTCATTAATATCTAGTTTAGTTTATCCATAAGTCTTTACACTAGAACTATCTAAAATTGATTTTTTCACTTTGACGATCCATCAGACACCCAAAAGGTGTAATCCCCGAAGAGTGAAATATGCGCAAACGGGAGTAATGCATTGTCCAGATTGCCTGTAATTATTGCTCAGGGCGGTGTCAGCCCGGCAGGACGAACTTCTGGCTTCCACGGTTATCGCCGTCTGGTGCTGGAAAAATTATCACAACAGCATCGTCAGGAAACTTTAGAATCCATACGGGTTTTACGGGGGTTGTCTACCGACAGCTCTGAAGCAGAGGTATTATCCGGTACCTTGATTCGCCAGTTAGAAACTAACCTCTTTGATAGCTCCGCTATTTATTATCATCATCCTGTGCAAGCGCTGGCAGGTACAGAGATGATTGTCAGTGGTCGTCGATTACCTGATCCGCTGCCTGCTGGCTGGACCAGTGAAAAGCTTGAGTCCGGTCAGGTAAAAATCACTATTAATGATACTCAGAAGCTAATGGTGCCCACCACTCGGCAGTCTCCGGTCAATTCTGCAGGTCAACTGCCCAGTGGCTTTGCCCCTGAAAAGCTTTATCAATCCCGCCATCACCCGCGCTCTTTGGCTATGACCATATACGGTGCTTCAGACGCTGGTCTATCTTCCGGTTTGGATTGGCAGGATATCAAGCAATTATTAGGTCCGGAAGAGGTGGCTGTCTATGCAGGCAGTGCCATGAGTCAGCTGGATTACAATGGTAATGGTGGTTTGTTGCAGGCTCGTCTGCTGGGTAAAAGAGTCACCTCTAAGCAATGCCCTCTGGGTTTTGCAGAAATGTCTGCGGATTTCATTAATGCTTATATTTTGGGTTCTCTCGGTGCAACGGGCACCAGCATGGGAGCTTGTGCCACTTTACTGTATAACCTGCAAATGGGTGTTGCGGATATTCGCAGTGGTCGACGACGCCTGGTGATAGTGGGTAATAGTGAAGCCCCCATTACTTCGGAAATTATGGAAGGATACGGCACCATGGGAGCATTGGCGACAGATGCTTCCTTGAGAGAGCTGGATGGTCTGTTGGCCTCTCAACATCCGGACTGGCGTCGATCATGTCGCCCCTTTGGACAGAACAGTGGCTTCACCCTGGCTGAATCCAGTCAATACTTTATGTTGATGGATGATGAGCTGGCACTGGAGTGCGGGGCTGATATTCTGGGAGCTGTACCGGATGTCTTTATTAATGCCGATGGCTTTAAAAAATCCATATCCGCTCCAGGGGCGGGTAACTATCTAACAGTAGCCAGAGCGGCGGCTTTAGGCCGAGCCATTGCTGGGGAGGACGCTCTGCGACATCGCAGTTTTGTTCAGGCTCATGGTACTGGGACACCGCAAAACCGCATCACTGAATCACACATTCTTAATGAAACCGCCCGCCAGTTTGGTATTAATAACTGGGCTGTGTCAGCGGTTAAAAGTTATGTCGGCCACTCTCTGGGTGCAGCTTCCGGTGATCAAATTATGTCGGCTCTGGGGGTTTGGCAGCATGGCTGGATACCAGGTATTAAGACCATTACTAAAACGGCAGAAGACGTTCATGCCGAATACTTGAACATCCTCACAGACCATCATCAAGTGGATCAAAAACAGACCGACCTTGCTCTGATCAATGCCAAGGGCTTTGGTGGTAATAATGCCACTGCATTGCTATTAAGCCCCACAGTTACTCACAACATGCTCAAAGCCAAGCACGGTCAGCAGACAGTCACTCAATGGCAACATCGTCATGAAACTACTCAGGCGATTCAGAAGGACTATGAAGATCATGCAATGAGTGGTGATACCAAACCCATATATCAATTTGGAGAAGGTGTATTGTCTGACTCAGATCTTGATTTCAATAATCAGCGAATTAAAGTTCCGGGATATGGCAAAGAGATAGATTTGGCCGTAAAGAATCCTTTCTGGTCGTTCTGATTTTGAATAACAACCCGTTACTGAAATAGTTACAGAACGGGTTGTGCTGTTTTTGAGTTGTTATTGATTCTATTTGAATGACTTCAAGCTTATATAACTATCGCCTTTGAAGATGTCGGGGGGGCTAGCACGTAAGAATGATTTCGAATAATAGTGAATCTGAAAGAAAGGTAAGAATTATCATCCGAGTATTATCACCGGATTAGGGAAGTGATAGAGCTAAAACAATAAGCACAAAAAAGCAGCTATACAAGCTGCTTTTTTGTGCTACTTCTGGTCGGAGCGAGAAGATTCGAACTTCCGACCCCTACAACCCCATTGTAGTGCGCTACCAGGCTGCGCTACGCTCCGACGTGTCCCTTAGGACGAGAGCTATAATACCTTGATTATTATGTAGATCAACTGTTTTTTGGCAAAGCGAACGATACAAAAGGTTCGTAGCTTTCACTTTCACTGAACTGGGATCGTTAGAGCTATAATTCGTCATCTATCCCGTTGTTTGTTGCTTTGGGTATGCCATCTTTGTCCGTCTTCGTTGCAGTACTATCGACATCTGTTTCTGCAGGGACGAGAGACATGTGGTGTAAGTGCATTGTTGCTATAGATTCTTTGCCCGTATGATCAGTTTTACGTTTATCACGGGTCATTTCTCTGGAAATAACGAATTCATCGATCAAGTCGTCGTTGCCCAAGCCATCCATGTATTCGATCAGATCATTTTCACTACCGGTGTTACGATTTTTGAAGGCTTCCCGAGCGCCGGAAAGTATTGCTCCTAGGGTATCACCTGATGTTGCTTCTATAGACGCAGTAATACACGCCTTAAGAAGTTTTAGGATCTTACCATATGGAATATCAAGATCATCCTCATAGAGCACAATATTTACGTGAGTATAATCCCTCCAATTCAGCAGAAGGTTATGACCTCTGTTATCACCTTTTTTCAAGGCCCAGGGAATGTCGACCATAACGGTCTCTTTTTCACCGGTAGCTTCTTGTCTGTAAGCAACGGCGGCGATTATTTCCGGATCTGTAAACATCTCACCGGTTTTTTTTATTTCCAGTTGTTTCAAATAGGAGAGATCTGCCAATCCTGTTTCATTATCAACCAGATCTTCTTTTAATTTCGCCAGAGATTCAGGGTTGTGAACAAGGCGAATGGCCGTGAATTGAGAAGAATCGAAACCCTTCAGGGAGCTATCTTGAAACTGACATCCGTTGCTTGAACAGTCTTCGGGTCTTGTATAGCGAACGGTACTACTGGGAGATCCGTCGCTGGTGGTGGTCAGATATCCCGCAATGACAGGTTTATCGTCACCGTGGTCGTAAAGTTTGAGAAACATTACTGGCGTTTTTTGATCAGTCAAACCATAGTGAAAGCATCTGGCCTTCTCTTCCAAGTCTTCAACCGATTTTTTCCAAGTTGTTAAACGATTTTCCCAGCCGCCTTCAGGAGTATCCAGCTGTTCCTTTATTTCATCTATCATATCTGGGATATCTACTACCCACAAAGATTTTGACATATTTTCTGCGCTGCTTTTTCTTAACATGGATACAATTTTGGCATGGTATTTGTCTAAGTGAGCCTCATTGAAAAGTTTGTCACGGGCTTTCCGGAACATCTCCTTTTGGTCATGGAAGGTTTCCGATAACATCTCTTTTTCGCAGTCAAAATCAGCCAGTGCCGAAGTGTTGTAAAACATGATTGAGAGTGAAAGAGCATAGATCCATTTGATCATGTTTTGTGTCTCGTAGTGAGTGGAGGGAGAGAGTGTTGAATGATGTAGGAGTGACAACACATCTTAATTCAGCTACAGAATAGACTGAAATTTGGAATCTGGATAAGTGCTTTGATATCTGTTTGCTCTGACTGGGTGATAATATTACGATGCTTGCTTATATTACCGATTTCTATAGGAATAAATTTCATGAAACATTTGTTGAAGGGCTTGCTGTTGGGTTTTTTTTCTATTTTGGTACTAACAGCTCAAGCGGCATCGTTACCTCCAGTGGTGACTCTTGAAACCAATAAGGGCGATATTGTTCTGGAGTTGAACGTAAAAGATGCTCCGATTACCACTGAAAATTTTGAGGAGTATGTACAGAGCGGTTTTTTTGATGGGCTTATTTTTCACCGTGTTATTGATGGCTTTATGATTCAGGGAGGAGGGTTTGACTCTAAGATGATACAGAAAAATCCGCGAGGGCCTATACGCAATGAGTCAGTGAATGGTTTATCTAATGATAGAGGAACCATCGCAATGGCCAGAACCAACTTTCCAGACAGTGCTACTTCGCAGTTTTTCATCAACTTGAATGATAATCATAATCTCAATGGAGCCGCTAACAAACCAGGCTATGCTGTGTTTGGTAAGGTGATTCAGGGTATGGATGTGGTTGAAAAAATCGCGAAAGTGAAAACTGGTCGTTATGGTCCTCACGGTGATGTGCCTGTAGAGCCTATTGTTATTATGAAGGCCACTCTGAAAAAAACAGAAGCGGTTAAATCCGATAAAAGTACAGAGTCTAAGCCTGTGACGGATAAAAAATAACTACCAGACAGAGGCTTAGTCGAGCCTCTGTTTTGCTTATTTGGTAATCATTTCTGTCTTAATCCTTTCTTACCTTTACAATATATTATCCAAACCTTCAAAAGAGATGGGATGTGAAAAAATTCATCCATTATTCACTGCTTTCTATGGTTTTATTCATGACTGGATGCGATAGGGGAGCACAAAGGCAGTATGCCTATCAGCACATCACCGTGATAGAGTTGTCTGCACGAATGTCAGACAGTGATGTTGTACTGGTGGATACCAGAGACAGTAACCTATTCAATGGCTGGCCTGCCTCTGGGGATAAGGTTGGTGGTCACATTCCACGAGCACGGAACTTTAGTGTCAGATGGCTCAATGCATCAAAAGAATCGTTAAATGCTTTGCTTGCTACTAAAGGGATAACCGCAGATAAGCAGATCATTGCTTATGGTTCTGATGCCGAACAGTGGATGGATTGGTTAGTTGCAGAGAAAGACTTCTCTCCTTCATCGCTGGTTATTCTGAATGATGGGATTCGGGGGTGGTTAAAAGAAGAGAATACTCTGGAAGTGATGCCGGGTTATAAAGACCTGATCACTCCTCAGTGGTTGGATCAAAAAATAAGATCAGGAAAGCGACTGAGTATTATGGATGTGTCCTGGGGAACCGGTATTCGTTTTGTAATTGAGCATATTCCCGGTGCTGTCCATGTAGATACAAACTTACTGGAATCAAAGCCCCTTTGGAATCTTCGATCTCCACAAGGTCTGGATAAATCTTTGCTTTCGTTAGGCATAACATCCGATGCTACCGTAGTTGTGTACGGTGAAGATATGACCGCAGCGGCTCGCATGGTGTTTACACTAAAACACGCCGGTGTAGAGGATGTGAAACTATTGAATGGCGGTTTAACGGCCTGGAAAGCAGCAGATTTACCCATTGAGCGTGGAAGCCACCAACCTGAGGCGGCAGAGCATTTTGGTAAGACTATCTCTGAAGGCTCAGAGATTCTATATGGAACAATGGACGTTGAAGAACTGTTAAATCAGCCAGCGTCCTCTCAATCAAAGCAATGGCTCGTCAGCGTCCGTTCCTGGCCTGAATATATTGGTAAGACCAGTGGGTATAATTATATTCAGCCTAAAGGACGCATTCCCGGAGCCCAATGGGGGCGTTCAGGGTCAGACCCATGGCATATGGAAGACTATCTGAATCCGGATGGGACGCTTAGGGAAGCAGCTGACTTGGTCAGTTACTGGGAGGACTTTGGAGCCAGTACTGAGGATACACTGGTATTTTATTGTGGGACAGGCTGGCGTGCCAGCTTGGCATGGTTTGCAGCAGAGCTGATAGGTGTTAAAAATGCTGGCTTATACGATGGTGGCTGGTTTGAATGGAGTTCAGATCCAAAGCGCTCTGTTTTGCTAGGCGATCCTGCCAACCAAGTAAGTAACCTGAACAAGCATTTACAAAATAATGGAATTTAACGGTAACAATGACCTCTGCAACAATAATTCGGGAGCTGCAAACCCAAGCCCATAAGAATAATCAAAGGCGATCGCTGGTCTTTGCTGGTGGCGCTAAGTGGTGTCGGCAACAAGCAGACATTGCTATTCAGGAAATGATGGGGCAGGAAGCAGTAGGTCAAGAGAATAATCATATTGTATCACTGTATATAGGTGGTCAGGTTGATCCGGGTATTCCGGTATTAGCGGCTAATAAAAGTAAGCAGTGGTTAGGCCGTGAGTTGGACTTTCTGGTATTTGATGCGCACTGCGGTTTTGATGTGGATGCTTTTGGTGCCATAAGCGGTACTTTAAGGGCGGGTGGATTGATGGTGCTGTTGGTTCCTGAGTTATCGCAATGGTCTGATTTTAATGATCCGGAACATAAGCGTATTCAGGTTTATCCTCAGACGCAGGAGCAGGTCAGCGGGTATTATCTTGAACGACTGGCTCAGTTGATTAAGAAAACCGATGCACTTTCATTACTGACTGAATCAAATGAATATCGACGCACTTGCTGGCCTGAAGCAACGCCTGTTGAGAGCAATAATTATAAGGCTTTTCATCCTAATGAATGTCGTACTAAAGAACAGGCTGACGCAGTAGCACTGGTTCATAAAGTGGCTCGGGGCCACCGTAGAAGACCTCTGGTATTAACAGCGGACAGAGGGCGAGGAAAAAGTGCCGCTTTAGGTATTGCTGCCGGACAACTGCTCAATGAAGGTATTCAAAAAATCATAGTAACGGCGCCCGCCAAATCATCTACAGACGTTATTTTTCAGTACGCTCTGGAATGTTGTGACTTGGAATCTGAAGTGGTAGATCAGTGCCTTGTATTTATAGCCCCTGATGAGCTGATCAGAGTACGCCCTGAATGTGATTTATTATTGGTGGATGAAGCCGCAGCTATTCCTGCGTCATTATTGACAGAGTTACTTCATCAATATTCCCGAATCGTTTTTTCATCAACCATCCATGGCTATGAGGGAACAGGGAGAGGGTTTGCTATTCGGTTCCGAAAAGTACTTGATGCTAAAACACCTCAGTGGCGCTCGCTGCATATTCATCAGCCGATACGATGGGTAGATAATGATCCTTTAGAAGCGTTTATTTTTCGGGCGTTATTATTAAATGCCGTTCCCACAGAGGTTCAAAATTTACCCAAGTTAAGCGTAAACGATTATGAGTTCAGGCAACTGACGTCTGAAGAGTTAATAGGGAATGAATCATTACTTACTGAGTTGTTTGGATTATTGGTTCTGGCCCACTATCAAACTCGCCCCTTCGATCTTCGTCATATACTGGATGGCGGTAATATAGAAGTTTCAGGCTTATTTCAGCAAGGTCACCTAGTGGCCACGGTATTGGCTGCCCGTGAAGGAGAGATTGAATCTGATTTAGTCGAGCCTATTTGGTTAGGGCAGAGACGAGTAAGAGGCCACTTGTTACCCCAGTCTCTTAGCAACCATGTAGGCATGGCCGATGCAGTGATACTTAAAGGGTTGCGCATTATTCGCATTGCCGTTCACCCTGACCGACAACAACAGGGGCTTGGCTCCCGACTGTTGGATGCAGTACGACAGCAGGCTATGAATGATCAGTATGATTATCTGGGTACCTCCTTTGGTGCAACGACTGAATTATTACGCTTTTGGTCTCGCAGTTATTTGATACCTGTACGAATGGGAATGACCCGTGAAGCTTCCAGCGGCACACACTCCGTGATGATGCTGCAGGGTTTAACCCATAAAGGGCAGACATTATTAAACGAAGCGCAGGCGCGTTTCAGGCAACAGTTTCATTGGCTATTAATGGAGGGGCTGGAGGATCTGGAAGTTGGTATCATCTGTATTTTATTGCAGCACATAGGTTATACAGAGGTGTATGAAGAAGGTCCTTTTGAACAGAAAGATTTAAGGTCATATATCGATGGACTGCGCCAGTATGACTGCTGTATGGGGTCGATTAAAGCGTATTGTATGCGGCTTCTGGTCAGCGAAACACTGGATGCACCACAACAACAACTGTTAGTAACAAAAGTATTGCAAAATCAAAGCTGGCAAAGGGTAGCAGGAATGTTGAACTTGCCAGGCCGCAAACAAGTTCAACAGCTATTGCGAGAAACCATCAGCGAAAGAGTCAAACGCAGTCACCTGTCATAGCGCTTCACTGAATCATCTTCTTGTCACCAGTGATGGCAATCTTCCAGTGCTTGACGTGAAAGTTTCGATATTTTTTCCAGCCACCGTACGACATCAGGTCATTTTCTATCGATACGATTGAGAAAATCTACTGCAACTTTTTATCCCTTAAGGTTATAGTTTCACCCATTGAATGAGTCACTAAATGGGAGTGGGATAATGGCAAGATTTACTGTATTCGGTCGTGAAGGATGTGGATTCTGTGTGCAGGCAAAGCGTGTTTTGGAAGCTAAAGAACTTCCGTTCCGTTATATAGATATTCATAAAGAAGGGATCTCTAAGGAAGATCTGGAAAAAACCGTAGGCCGACCAGTGAAGACTGTCCCTCAGATTTTTCATGGGCAGGAATACATCGGCGGTTATACGGAGCTGGAAGCCTATCTGGAAAAGAAAGCAGCGGAAGTGTGATAGCTGAGAGTTTGTAACAAAAAGCCGGAATTCACTATGAACTCCGGCTTTTTGTTGTATGCGGGATTTATATCCATTGGATTTGGAGATGTGGGTAGGCGGCAAACGAGCGAAGCCCCGTTATCTCCATGGATGGAGTGTATAC
>MDLC01000060.1 GCA_001723645.1 Candidatus Endobugula sertula
GGCTGACGGATCTTGCGCGTCGGGAGGCGAGTGGCCAATACAATGCCCTGTTTTTAGCTCAAGGCGATGGCACCTGGGACTTTGTGAGTAACACCGACAGCCGCGGGGGTGTTGGCAGTGGTTATGTTTGGCTCACCGGGGACTTTAATGGTGATGGGCTGACTGACCTTGTTCGCCGTGAAGATAGTGGCCAAAACAATGCTCTGTTTTTAGCTCAAGGCGATGGCACTTGGAAGGTTGTGAGTAATACTGACAGCCGTGGGGGTGTTAGCAGTGGTTATGTTTGGCTCACCGGGGATTTTAATGATGACGGGCTGACTGATCTTGTTCGCCGCGAGGATAGTGGCCAATACAATGCCCTATTTTTAGCTAACGGTGATGGGAGTTGGACGTTTCTAGGTAATACAGATGACCGCGGGGGTGTTGGACATCATGTAAGTAGTGTAGGCCCGGACAATGATTACCTCTGGTTCACCGGGGACCTTAATGGTGATGGAATCACTGATCTTGTGCGTCGCGATGGGAGAGGAATTCACAATATGACGATGTTGTCAAATTTTGCAGGCAACCCCAAGATTCATGCATTTTCAGATAGCCTTGCCAAGAGTACGACAGTGACCTATATGCCTACGACGAATAACGCGATCTACACGAAAGGCTCAGGCTCTATTTATCCGGTCCTAGACCTTCAAACTGCCCAGCAGGTTGTGTCAACAGTGACCACAGACAATGGCGTTGGTGGTACCACAACGGTGCAATACCACTACGAAGGTTTAAAGGCCCACACCCAAGGCCGTGGTTCTTACGGTTATTCAAAAATTACTGAAACCTATCCTGATACGGGTAAACAACAAATTACCACCTTTGATCAACGGGGCTTCCCTTACATCGGTAGTGTGTTAAGTGTGGTTGAGCGCTATCACGGCCAAAAAGTCAATGAGTCGGTGAATACCATGGCGGCTACGCAAACTAGTGCCGGGGTTTATCAACTCAACGTACAACAGTCTGTGCAAAAAAGTTATGAGCTGGGTAACGGCACTACGCCAGTGACCACCGTGACAACAACACACAGCAATATCGATCACTACGGCAATATTGGTCGCGTGACGGTGGCTACCAGTGGTCATGGGCAAACCTTTACCAAAATGACCAATAGCACCTATACCAACGATATTACCCATTGGTATTTGGGCCGTTTAACCGAAGCGACGGTCACCCACCAGGCCCCTGGCCAAACAAACCAACTACGCCGTTCACAATTTACTTACGATAGTGTGACTGGTTTGTTAACCACACAATCGGTGGTCGGGATAGCCACAGGTTTACCACTCACCACGACTACCTATACCTACGATGCCTTTGGTCAGAAAACCCAGGTCACTGTGTCTGCGACAGACGAAACCGATCGCATCACGACATCGACTTACAATACGGAAGGCAAACCTACGCAAACCTGTAATTCACTCAACCAGTGTGAAACCTACAGCTATACCCCGGAAGGTTGGTTAGCGACCACGACTGGTCCTAATAGCATGACGACCACATGGGAGTACGATGGCTTTGGTCGTGAAATCAAGGAAACTCGTGCAGATGGTACGGACACCACCATTGCTCGCCACTTTGCCAGCAGTGGTCAGTGCGGTACTTTAGCCACTTATGCTTATACCTGTAGAGTGACCCAAACCAGTGGCTCACAACCGGTCACTATTCAATACGATGCGCTGGGTCGTGAAGTACGCAAAATTGCTACTGGCTTTGGTGGCCGTTTGGTTTACAGCGATACGGAATACAATCATCTAGCCCAAGTGACCCGAGTCAGTCGTCCCTACTTTAGTGGCGATCATATTTACTGGGCCAATAGTGAATACGATGCATTAGGTCGAGTGATCAAAATGGATGAACCGGCTCCTCATGGTTCTCGTCATGTGATCACCACTGCTTACGATGGATTAACCACTACGGTCACCTCCGGTCCCGAACAACGCCAAAAAACCACTATTACCAATGCCATTGGTCAAGTAGTTCGTCGTGATGAAGAAGAAGGAAGCTATGTTGAATACACCTACCTGGCCGATGGTAATTTAAAGACCACTACCGTAGCCGGTAATAGTGATACCACTATCACCTTAACTTACGATGAGTTTGGTCGTAAGGGGGGTATGGATGATCCGGATATGGGCGTATGGTCTTACGTCTACAATGCTTTCGGCCAACTGATTAGCCAAACCGACGCTAAAAACCAAACCACGGCTATGGAGTACGATGTGCTGGGTCGTTTAGTCAGCCGTACCGAAGCGGAGGGCACCAGCACTTGGACGTATGGGGATAACACCGCGCCTCAAGGCAGTATTGGCAAACTTCTGTCAGAAAGTAATGCCGGAGTGACCAAAACCTACTTTTACGATAGTTTGGGCCGTCCGGATGAGGTAAATACCAATATGATGGGCGAACAGAGTTTTACCGCCCAAACCGTATATGACAGTATTGGCCGAGTCAGCAAAACCATCTATCCCGGCAGCGATAATTTCTATACGGAAAATCTCTACAACGCCCATGGTTTTTTGGAAAAAGTGCGAGGCTTGCGTTCTGCTAGCGAAAGCTATGACTTAAGTCAGCTAACGCCATTAGTCAATGATGCCATTACTCTGGCCACTGAATACAATACCAGAGCCAATGAGTTACAAATTCTTGCGCAAGGTTATGAAAACAGTATTGCACAATACCAAACCCTCATCGTGAATGGGACAACCTCGGGTGCCTTGGATAGCACCTTACAATCCAATCTGACACAACACGAAACCGCATTGAACGATGAAGTGGCTAAAGCGGATTATGAGGGTGCGAGTACCGATATTGTGGGCACGTTTAACGGCGATATTCTGGAAGGAACCAGCGCGGATGAAACCTTCTATACCAAAGGTGTGTTCAGTGGTGCTGAAAGCATTCGTGGCAATGGGGGTTCAGACCGCATACTGCTGAGTGCCAATGATGCCTTTGTGGATAACACGGCGAAGATTAGTGACGGGCACCTGCGCATTCGAGATTTTGTGATTGATGATATTGCCAGCAATCCACAAGCGGATGTGTTGTCTTTACGAGGCTTTCTAGCTGGCAATGTAGCGATTGATGCCAACAATATCGGTCATTATCTCCACATAGAAAGTGGCGTTCTCTTTGGTTATGCGCATCAGATATCGTTGATTTTTGTGAATCGCGAAGGCGACTACACTGCCGCAGACCATGCGGCCTTAAGTGCGAATGTTATCTCGGGTGGTCATGGTACCGATTTAATTTTGGAGTTTCAGGGTAATCCGAGCAATAACAACAGCTTTTCAGGGCTTTCCGGTTTGACGGATAATACCGTGGCCCAATTCCAATACCTCATTGACATAGGCTTTTTGGATCTGTCTGTTCATCAGGACAATGGTGGAGATTTCTATAGCCATCTGAATAATACGGTAGAAGAACTGCAAGCGGTAACGGATTTAATCAATACACAAATTCATGATTATCAAGCGGCAGTTGAGCAGCTGATTATTTTGGCCGAGCAAACCCTAGCGGCAGCAGATAATAGCTTCCAATACGAACGTACCTTGGCACAAGGCGCGAATGCTCATACAGAACTCGTCAACAACGATACGCAGTACACGACGTACTGGCGTGCATTGGATGTGGATGCTTCTGGACGAATCAGTGCAGAAGTGTATGGTAATGGTATTGTGAATGATTACACCTACAACCAAGCCACGGGGCAGCTTCAACATATTCACAGCAGCCTATTAAGCACTGATCCGATTCGTCATCTGGAATATCAATATGACGCCTATCAGAATGTCACGAGTAGAGAAGACCATGCCAATGATATTCGGGAAACCTTTGAATACGACCATGTGGATCGTTTAACCCGTACCGATATCACCAGCAGTACCCATATCAGCAACAATATCTATATCTCTAATGATTTCAACGGTAGTCAAACTCAAACCTATGATGTGTTGGGCAATATCACGTATAAATCAGATGTAGGATATTATACTTACGATCAACTCAGTGCCGGCCCCCATGCGGTGACTAGTGCAGGTGGCAACACCTACACCTACGATGCCAATGGCAATATGACCAGTGGTGATAGTAGAACAATTGCGTGGAGTAGTTTTAACAAACCCACCCATATTACCCGAGGTGCCAGTAGTGCGACGTTTGAGTATGGTCCGGATAGAGCCCGTTATAAAAAGACTAACCATAACGGTGATAAGACGTTGTATGTGGGTAAGCTTTACGAGCACCTCACTAAGGGTACAGGTTCTTCACAAAGTACAGAAGAAAAGCACTATATCTATGCCAATGGTCAGTTAGTGGCTGAGCATATTGTCTCTATGCAAGACGGTGTGCAAACTCGTTATTTGCATAAAGATGCGTTGGGTAGTGTGGATTTAGTGACAGACGCTTTTGCGAATGTGGTGGATAGAAGAAACTTTGACGCCTGGGGTAAGTTGAGGAATTGGAGGTGGAAGGATACAGAGGGGATTAATGATCCATTGTACTTGACGCAACTGCCGTTTACCAATAAAGGGTTTACGGGTCATGAGCATATTCAGGAAGTGGGTTTGATTCATATAAATGGGCGAGTGTATGATGCGACTTTAGGGAGATTCCTGAGTGCTGATTCGTTTTCAATCTCCACTGAAAAGTCAGAGTGATAGCCGCTACAGTTATGTTCAAAATAATCCATTAAAATACAGTGATCCGAGTGGGTATTTCTGGAAGAGGGTCAAAAGGTTCGCTAAGAGAGCGGCTCCGAGAATAGGACGGGCTGCTAGGCATGTTAGGATCAAGCTAAAAGAACAGTCGTTAAGGAAGTGTCGCGGATACCGCAACTGGATAGGGCAGCGCAAGCTTTTGCTTGTTCCTTTGGTCCACAGGGTTGTGCAGCCTATGATGCGGCGAACACCTATGCTTGGACAGGAGATGCGAAGGCAGCGCGTCGGGCGGGGTTGAAGAGTTTTGGGAGAAATAGTTTTAGCCTTGATTCAGGCGGAGATTATGGTGGTGGTGGAGATTATTTTACCTCGGCTTATTTAGCATTGCCCAATCTACATTAAGTCGTTTTTCGTCTTCTGAGAAAAGTGAGTAAGCTACTCAGGAGGCGGTGGTGGCAACGGATGGTGGAACGTCGTCGGCGACTGGAGAGAATAAGTTCGCCAATGGGGCGCAGACGGCGGCCATACAATATTTATTTAACCAAGTTAGCGATAAATCTAAATCAAAAAGTGAAGCCGACGCAAGACACGATAAAGCCGTAGAAGTTGGTAAAACCGCAGGCACAAATGCTGTGTCAACGGTTGCAGACGAGCTTATCAAAGTGCCTGGAGGTGCCTCCACAGGTCAATCTATTAGTTTAGCTGTCAATATTGCAGAGCAAGCTAGTACGGGTAATTATGATGTGGCATCAACATTTGGAACAGTGGCTGGCAGTGTAGCTGGTACTGTGGCAGGTGGCGTGTTATTGGTGCCCCCGTTGCTGCTATATTAGCAGTACCTATTGTTGTTGGTATCTGGGTTGGTTATGCAGCTCAAGAAGCATACCCTAATTTAGTTCCACAAAGGCGCACTATTGACAGTTATAGAAATCAATAACGGTAGCTTATGATTTCTTTAAATTTTTGCATTTTATTATTATGAAGATTAAGTGTTTAAACTGTAATCATGACTTGATAAATTTTTCTCCGCTTATGTTTAAATCTCTCCCTAAGGAGGGAGTTAGATGCAGTAGTTGTGGTTCTGTGCATAGATTAAATGTGTTCATTTTTATAGTGCCGATGTTGTTAGGTTTTTTAGTAAATATATTACTTTTAGCTATCTCTCCAAGTAATGCATCATTTTATACCCAGTTTATTGTGGCATTGCCTTTAATGCTACTATGGATTATTAAAAAACCTGCGGTCTTAGTAAAAACTGAGATTAAAGAGCAGTGAGAAGGGAGAAATATTAATCGAAAAATACCAAAGGGGTCGCCCATTAGAAAGTTCCGGTCAAGCAGATAAAGCAAATGCCCTTAGTTTTTTCACCAAGTATCGACAGTCTATCAGCCGTGTCTATTTGTTAACTGTCTATGCGCCTAAAAATTTCGTGGTGTAGTGTCAACTAATATGCACCAGTCACCCATCTGAATGAAGGAATTTGTCGGTGGCTGTAAACAGATACCGACAGCCCTTGGCTATCGCCTCAGAAATCATTTAGTGCCGTACTTTATCCATGTCTGTAGAAAGCGTGTTACTTTCACTCTGACAGATCAGTGGTTTATGTTTTAGGCATATCCAGACCTTAATGGCTCAAAGCACAGGCATATCAGCGTTTAACAAACAGAACAGTAAAATGGTTAAGCAGGCACTTTAATCAGATCTACTGGTTTTACCAACCCCAATTATGAACTCACCTGCTTAACCAAACCCCTGAGTCTATATCATGTTGAGTAACCAAACGCTTTATTTACATCAAATTCAACCTGATCACGAAGTACGTAAAAACAGGCTCTTGCTAACTTATGAGCAACGGCTTTTTTAGCGACCATCATATGTGTTTTGGCCATTTTTTTCTGGTAGTATTTCTTGACCGTTGAATTAAATCGAATAGCAAAGTTAGCGGCTTCGATAAATGCCCAGGCTAAATATTTGTTTCCATTTTTAGTGTTGGTCTTGCCTTTCTTTTTGCCGTTGACACAACGGCAATAGGAAGCGTATTGCCCTACCTTGGAGAAACGTGATATATCACCGGTTTCTAACATGATGGTTAGGGCTAAAATTAATCCAATACCATCAATGCTGGTGAGTTGAATAAAGGCATCTTTTAATTTTAGCTGCTTCTTTAAGGACTTTTCAATAGCCTTGATTTGTTCTGTTAAGCACTGTTGTATGGCCAAATTACCCTGTACGGCTAAACGCACATTGAGATCCATAAAGTCCATAGCTAATTGTTCAGCCGTTAATTGTTTCACCTTATCGCCCGTCAATTTTTTATTCAAGTGACGTTGATAAAGCCCTTGTATAGAAAGTAGGTTTTGTGTGCTTTGTTGCACCAACTGCATGCGTTTTCTGAGTAGATCACGTACCATTCGCTCTTTTTTTGGGTAGATATAGCTTTCAGGAAGAACGCCTAGACGCAGCATATTGCCTAACCAATTAGCATCACTATTATCATCGCCATATTTTAATCCAGAGTATTGTTGTATCGCGGCAGTATTTGCCAAGTGAACAGTACAGTTCGCTTTCATCAGACTATCAACTAACCAGTACCAATTGTAGGTTGATTCAACCACGAGACCTGAAAGTCTATCTGCGTAAGGTTCAAGAAGCTGAAGGATATTTTCAATATTATTAGCGATACGTTGTTTAAGAACAACATGGCCATTTTCATCAATGATATTGAAAACACTGTTATTTGAATGCAAATCAATTTCACCGTATAGTTTCATCATTAGCTCCTCCGCGTAGTGGTGTAACGTGTTGGTTGTGGAACCACATACTTTACTACTTGCACGGAGGAGCTTTCTATATGATTATCAGATTTGTCTTTAACCCGCTTTTTGTTTTCCAAAAACCGAAGCCCAATCGGACTACTACTTATAGGTAGTGAACAGTGGGTTAATTGATGAAAGACAACTCATTCATATTTTTAATCGAAGATTTTATTTTTTAATAAGAGGGAAATATTTATTAATAGAATCAATTGTTTACGAAATTGTAGAAAATATTTTAAGAGTATAAATAAAATATTTTGTAAAAGTCACCAAAGATTAACGATATGAAATAAAGCATCAATACCACTATAAGTCATTCGATAAATAGTGAGTGAAAATGCGTTAAAAATAACTATCTATTGATTGTAATACCTGGGTGTCCTTGGCTATAGCTCAAGTATTCAGGCGCTTCTGAATAGCGATGTTAGATTTAGGGGTGGTGTCCCATGAGCCTAGCTTCATACCTTGTATGAAGAATACGATGTCGGAATCGACCCGTGTTATCCTTAGCACTAACCAGCAACAAAAACCGAAATATCTAGAAAATATTTTCTAAATATTAAATAAATCTAACCCATCAATAGGCTTTAATCATTATCGTTACTATTACTAGTAACCTGTTGACATAACATTGAGCGACCAGATTATCTTTTGCTGTTGTCCTATCAAGTCAGCCAGCGGTGTTCGTTACACTCGTGGGCTTGACAGGCGAATGCACGACAGAAAGTAACTCTATCAATGTGGTCATATCTATTCTTCGATTTATTAACATTCTAAAATTTTTGTAATGTTTTACGCGATAAAACCATTTTATTCAGCGTACACTGCCATCTTGTATTTACAGCATATTGAGTGCGTTGATAATGATAGTATCATTTGATATTATCATGGACATGAAGCCACCTTATGATATTACCGATACAGCGCTAAATCTGTCCTTAGCCATAGCCAATATGCTAGGTCATTTAGAGGGTATTCAGTCGCAAGCACCACAGGCTGAATTGCGTAAGCAAAATAGGATAAAAACCATTCAGGGGTCGCTCGCCATTGAAGGCAATACTTTATCGACTTCTCAAGTGACAGCCTTGATTGATAATAAGCGAGTGGTTGGGCCTCAAAAAGATATTTTAGAAGTCGTTAATGCGATCAATGCTTATGAGGTGATGTCGAGTTATCGAGCCTATAGCGCAAACTCCATGTTAAAAGCTCATAAGTTGCTGATGAAGGATTTATTTCAGTTCCTAAAAAAGGAAAAAGAGACGCACCCTTTAATCAAATCCTGCGTGTTTCACTACGAGCTAATGTTTATCCATCCTTTTTCCGATGGTAATGGGCGCATTGGTCGGTTATGGCAATCAGTGATTCTAATGGAATACCATCCAATTTTTGAGTACCTATCTATCGAGTCATTAATTAAGGAGCAGCAGGCACAATATTACAAAGTACTGGAAACTTGTGACAAGCAGGGCAACTCTACGCTATTTATTGAATTTCTACTGGGTTTGATAAAATCTGCTCTTGCTGAGTTTAAGAATCAAGTTATGGTAAAACCTCAAACCCCCACATCCCGATTAGCTGCTGCAAAAACGCATTTTGCGGATAAGGCCTTCTCTAGAAAAGAATATTTGACTTTGCATAAATTAATTGCGTCGGCGACAGCCAGTAGGGATTTGAAGTTTGGCGTTGAAAATAAAATTTTGCAGAAGTCGGGAGAGAAGGCAATGACACGGTATCGATTTTTGGATTGATGATAATCATCATATCCCTTAGTTAAGTTGTTGTAGTTGGTGTTCAGTTAGTGTTAGGCGAATTTCATGGCCACCACTGATGGCATTGTTGGGGCGTTGACCGCGATGCTTAAACTGCAAGCCTACGGTACCCAGTGGGCGATAAGTTCGCACCAGTCGTTTAACTTGGCGAGTACTCCGTTGAAGTTGTGTGGCGGCCTGGGATTGTGTGATGTGTTTGGCAGCGACTGACTCTACAATCGAGAGTCGGTTAAGTTCTTGATGGCTCAATGTAATAGGCTCCTTTGTCATTACCCCTCCGATAGACAAAAGGGGACATTACTGCTTTGGGCTAACAGCATGAAAATAAAGATTGCTTTTTTATATTTTATTCAATAAAATCCCCAGTCGCCCTAGTACGATGCTCACAAGGGTAGCATTGATATAAATGTTATTTGTGTAGATAAAATAAATTTGGGGAGCAGGGATTTAGCTTAGGCGTCCGGCCAATCTCAACTTAATAATATTGCCAGTAACAATGGCCAGCAGGAACATGGTTGGTTTTCTATGTAGATGGATTTTTTATGCCCCCAAAAGACATCGGATATATTAAGCTTTTTGCACCCCGATACAACAGCTTTGCACATTTCTGGCTTTCCTTTAGGAGTGAATATTCCTTGCACACATTGAGATTGACAAAATTTCACCTTCTATAGGTCACATTATTGGTATGCATAAGTTTATCGGGCTTCATCCTGTTGTGTATTATGGCGAAAACGATGGGCAACTAATAAGAAATGTAGTTCCCCATCAAGATTCAGTCGATGATATAAGCTCACATGGCTCAAAAAAGACATTTGGCCCTCACGTTGATAACCCAGATCTACCGCTATTTAATAACTATGTGCGGCCTAGCGTGACTAGCCCTGATAAATTGTCACTGTTTTGTGTCAGGCAAGACCCTAATGTGCCTACGGGCCTTATTCTTTTGGATGACGTACTGTCTCGGCTGGACCATCATACGATTGAAGTATTGATGATGCCCATATTTAAAATCAAGCGGCCAGACTCGTTTACAACAGGCAATAAAAATAATGTCATAGAACAAAAGCCTATTTTGGAAAAAGATAACTATGGTAACTACGTATCTCGTTTTGATGCTCATAGAGTTTTTAGTGACTACGATGTTGGCAATAGTGCTATTGAAGCTTTTACAAAAGTATCATTATGCGATGATGTCATCAATAGCTTCTATATGAAACCTGGAGATTTTTTACTATTCAAAAACAAACGTGTTCTGCATTCACGCAGAGGGTTTACCCCTCGCTTTGACGGAAAAGACAGGTGGCTTATTAGGGTTTTTGGTTTGTATAAACAACCTCATAAAAGTGTTTTACTGTGTAACGAAGACACAACCCACTTACAATACAGATTTAAGCGCTTTCACCGAACAAGCAGCTTACGCCTAAGTACAATAGCATTCAAATAAATGAGAGATCAACTGATGAAAAAAGTATTGTTTGTTGGCTTGGGCCGCATGGGTTCTCCAATGGCAGGCCACATCGCAAAAATCGAGTCCCTTTCTGTAAGTGTTTATAATAGAAGCAAGTCTAAGATCGATATGTGGCTGGACCAGTACAAAGGTGCAGCCTTTTCACCTGGTGATGCATTTGACGTCATTATTCTATGTATTGGTAATGATGAAGATGTACGCTCCACATTGACAGGTTCGTTAAATTTGCTAAGCAAAGTAAAACCGAGTGGCACTATTGTTGATCACACCACGACATCAGCAACCTTAGCACAAGAAATGTATGCTGCTGCAAAAGAATACAGTGTGGGTTATTTAGATGCGCCTGTTTCCGGTGGAGAAGCTGGTGCGGTGAATGGCCAACTGAGTTGTATGATAGGCGGTGATGATAATCATTTGAATAATGTTGCATCCATATTGGATAGCTACTGCAGAAATGTCATCCACATTGGTGAATCAGGATCGGGCCAAATAGCGAAAATGGCTAATCAATTTTGTATTGCAGGTACATTAGCCGGTTTATCCGAAGCCATTACTTTACTTAAGAACAGCAATATCAACACAGATCAAGTCTTTCAGGCAATCAAGGGCGGTGCAGCTCAATCGTGGCAAATGGATAACCGTTTCGGGACGATGACTCAGGGCAAATTTGATTTTGGTTTCGCAATCGATCATATGATCAAAGATCTCAAATATGCTTTGCAATTGGCCGATCAGCAACAGTGGCAACCCGAAATATCTCGACAGATTTTGAGCTGGTATGAATCTCTATCAAAAGAAGGTCATAGCACTCACGATAATCGTGTTTAATAAAACATTACACAGATTAGTTGTTGTCGCTCTAGGAAATTATTATGTTTATTGAAGGTTCTTTATTGGCAGATAGTTTGGTCACTGCCATTGTATTTTTAACGATTGCCTCATTTATTGCGGGTTTTATTGACGCTGTTGCCGGTGGTGCGGGGCTTGTTTTGGTTCCATCCTTTATGATTGCAGGTATGCCACCGCAGCTGGCTTTGGGACAAGAAAAACTGGTGAGCACTATTGGCACCATCAGTGCTATTCGTAACTTTGTAAAAGATAAAAAGGTTATTTGGAAGCTAGTACCTGTCGGTGTCGTACTTGGGCTATTGGGTGCTTATGTTGGTGCTAGAGCCATATTGTTTATTGATGAAAAATTGGTTGCGCAAATTATCGTTTTCATGTTGCCTGTAGGTTTATTGTTCACCCTTTTCAAAGGTAAGTTCACCGCTAAAAAAGTTGGCGAAATGTCTGAAAATGGGGCAACCAAGCACTATCTTGTCGCCATTGCACTGGTGAGTTTTATCGTTGGTTTTTATGACGGTTTCTTTGGTCCAGGAACAGGTAGCTTATTCATTATTGCGCTGTATTTATTTGTCAAAATTGATTTAGTCAAAGCATCAGCAACCTCAAAAATCTTCAATTTTGCTTCAAATATTGGCGCTTTTGTTGCTTTCTCATTAGCGGGAAAAATGCTTTTCAAACTCGGTATTCCTATGGTTATGGGTAGCTTGGCTGGCAATTATATTGGTAGTAAGTTAACCATTTTAAAGGGAGAGAAAGTTGTGAAGACTGTGCTCATTTTGACGGTTAATGCCATGCTGGTGACATTAGCCTTGAAGTTTATTTTTGCTTAATACTCCAAATATGAGTGAAAAACAAATGACAATATCTGATACCTATCATCATCAGCCTGACGAAAACGGACACTTTGGTGAATTCGGTGGGCGCTATATCCCCGAAACGCTGATGCCTTTAGTGTTAGATTTGAACAAGCATTATAGAAAGCTTAAAGACGATAAAGAATTTAATCGTTTAATCAGCTATTACAGTCAACATTATATTGGGCGCCCTAGCCCATTATACTTTGCTGAGCGCCTTACAAACCATTTTGATGGCGCTAAGCTTTATTTTAAGCGTGATGAGCTAAACCATACCGGTGCGCACAAAATTAACAATGCCCTAGGACAGGTGTTGCTGGCCAAGCATATGGGTAAAACTAGAATCATTGCTGAGACCGGTGCGGGTCAGCACGGTGTTGCGACAGCAACAATCTGTGCATTGTTAGACTTACCTTGTTTTATCTATATGGGCGAGTCTGATATGGAGCGTCAGTCACCCAATGTTTTTAGAATGAAACTCTTGGGGGCCGAGGTTATTCCAGTATCTCATGGTAGTAAAACGCTTAAAGATGCGATGAACGAAGCCATGAGAGATTGGGTCACTAATGTTGAAAATACCTATTATGTCATTGGTACTGTTGCAGGCCCTCACCCTTTCCCTGAAATGGTGAGGGATTTTCAAAAAATTATTGGCATTGAGGTTAAAGAGCAAATATTAGCCGCTGAAAACAAATTGCCAGATGCGATGGTTGCTGCGATTGGCGGTGGCTCTAATGCAATCGGTTTATTTTATGATTTCTTGAATGACACTTCCGTTAAATTGTACGGTGTTGAAGCAGGTGGTAAAGGTATCAATACCGATGAACATGCTGCGTCCCTTTCGGGAGGTGAGCCAGGTGTATTGCACGGCAGTCATAGCTACTTACTTCAGGACGATGATGGGCAAATAGCAGATGCTTACTCGATTTCGGCTGGTTTAGACTATCCTGGTATTGGTCCTGAGCACGCCTATTTACAGTCAATAGGCCGAGTCAATTATGTTGCTATCTCTGATGAAGAAGCATTGAGTGCATTTCAGCTATGTTGCCGTTTAGAGGGAATTATTCCTGCATTAGAGCCTTCTCACGCATTGGCTTATGTTAGCCAGCTTGCTCCAAGTATGAAACAAGATGAAATCATTGTGATGAACATGTGTGGTAGAGGCGATAAAGATATATTCAACGTAGCAAAGCATTTGGGCTTTGAGATATAAGTGGAAAAGATCATGACTAACCGAATTGACAATACGTTCTCGGTATTAAAAGAGAAAAATCGAAAAGCTCTGATTACCTTTGTTACGGTTGGCGATCCGAGTATAGAAGATACACACAAAATAATGAATTTATTGGTTGATGCTGGAGTTGATATAATCGAGTTAGGGATTCCCTTTTCAGATCCGATTGCAGATGGTACAACCATTCAAAGTGCAAGTCAGCGTGCGTTAGCCAATGGCACTACTTTAAAATCAATTCTTTCTCTTGTTACTAGATTTAGGAAAAACAACAAGCATACACCTATTGTTCTTATGGGGTATTATAACCCTGTATTTCGTCATGGAATAGAATCATTTTGCAGCGACGCAACGAATGCGGGTGTCGATGGCCTGATTATTGTTGATTTGCCGCCAGAAGAGGATTCTCTATTGCGTACAATCGCTAATAAAGACGATTTACATTTAGTTAGGCTAGTTACGCCGACTACGGATGAAGAGAGATTGAGTATCATTCTCGATGGAGCAACGGGCTTTTTGTATTATGTGTCTATTAATGGCATAACGGGTATGCAGGTGATTGATGAAAAAACTATTGAAGAGCGTATAAATTTCCTTCGCCAGAAAACAGATTTGCCGATTGCAGTTGGTTTTGGCATTAAAAGTAGCGAAGATGTTCGTATGATACAAAAATATGCGGATGCTGCTGTTGTTGGAAGTGCGTTAGTTAAAAAAATTGAGGAGATTGGAGAATTCCACAAAGAAGGCGAATTATTTAATTTTGTTAGAGACCTATCTGAAACACATGTGCCTTAAAGGTTTACGCCAACCCCATGTCTCTAGTTTAATTTTAGGAACATCTGATTAACCCCATAAATATTTACTGCAATATTTGTCAATGGGCCAATCTAGACAGTATTACATTCAATATTTCACATTGTCTTATCGCTCTAAACAACCCTCACCTGTTAAATTGCCAACAAATAGCGTTTAGCCAGTACTCAATTGGCTAAAGCGTACTTCATAAATACCGCCTGCGCATTTTTAGCCAAACCTTTATAGCGCACTTTCCGATATCCAAACTGCTGTTTGATCATACCAAACCAATGCTCAACCCTGGATCGAATTCTGGATGTGTTACGATTGGCCTTACGTTCTTTTTCAGTCAGTGGATGATGGTGTCGACCACGCTTATGGGGGAAATTTTTGGCCTGTTTTGTATTGTCTTTGATCTATGGCTTTTGTCCCATATGAGCAGAATCTTCATAGACGCGACGCTCATCTTCATGCAGTCAATCGCTAAGCACTGGTGAGTCATGAACACTGGCAGAGATCACTACTATGGAATGAATAAGCTTTGTTTGGCTATCAACACCAATATGTGCTTTCATGCCAAAATGCCACTGATGACCTTTCTGAGTGGACTCCATGTCTGGATCTCGTCGGCGCGTTTTATTGTTTGTTGAGCGGGGGGTATCAATCATTGTAGCATCTACAATTAAGTGTTAGGCCATTTTTTTCAAGATGCACATTGACCCATTGACATAACTCTCCACCCAAATTGTGACGTTCCATTAAACGACGAAGTTGCCCAATGGTCGTCTCATCAGGTACAGGTTCTTTGCCTAAATCGATATCGGCAAACTGGCGCATCGCTCGTGAACCATAGAGCAATTCTTCTGCACTTGGGTCAGGTAATTCAAACCAGTGTTGTAAAAAGTGAATACGTAGCATGCGCTCTAGTCCTGCCGTTGGGCGACCACCTCGCGCTGACGCTTTGGGATAAAAAGGTGCAATGGTTTTATAAAGCTCTGGCCAAGGTAGAATCTCGTTCATTTGTTCCAGAAACATCTTTTTACGCGTTTTTTTTCGGTATTTTTCAAATCCATTGGCTTATAGGCTTTATTATTTCACGATCTTTCGAATTTTTGGTGGGTTAATCAGAAATTCCTATATATTATCGTATTTAATGCCTGAAGATATTTTTTCTCAATCTTCTTTTTTTATTGTTTACAGTTAATTTTTTAAGTGTTCTTCTTTGTCTATTTGCAGCCATTATTTTTCTATCCTACTTTTGTTTTCGCTTTGCATCTGAAATTTATGGTGTGGGAAGTGGAAAGTATGCTCTAAAAACTATGACTACAAGAGGGGAGGTACTCTACTAACGTCGTCTTTTGTCTTGTTGGCATCATTATTTTCATATGGAAGCTTATTTTATTAACGATTTAATACAACTTAAAGGAAAATAATTATGGAAAACTTAAATACCTTATTATCACAAATGAATGAACAAGAAAGAGATAATCTGCTAAATGATATGAATGATTTTATTCAGGAGATCAATGGGCAGCTTGCTAATGCTAGTTCTCGGATCGTTGATAAACTTACCGATAGAAGTTTGACGAGTAATATTTATGAGCAAGCGGATCGAATGAGTGATATTGCAGATGGGTATGCGGCTGAATTTCATCAATATGCTGAAGCTGCTGAAAGGTATGCCGAAAGAGCTATAGATAGAGACAGTAAAGAAGGCCGCAGAGCATGGGAAGCGACTGCGCAGCAATTTAATGATTGGGTGGGTAGTCGGGCGACCCAATCCGCAGATTCACGGTTAGATAGCAAGCGTTTGTCTGTGGTCGGTAACTTAGGTAAATATGCTGGCCCTGTTGGTGATATTATCGATGTGGGTAAAGTAATAGGTGATGCTTTAACGGGGAACTGGGATGGTGTAGGCCAAACTTCTTCTAGTATCCTTGGTGGTATTGCTGATACAGAAGCAGGTGTTACGTTATTAGGCTTTGTGTTTCCCTATACTAGCAGTTGCTAGTGTTTCTGCAGCAACAGGACTTTTAGGGGGGGGAATTTTTTGAAAAAATACTGTGGCCTGGATTTAGTCAAGGGGTTGATAATATTCTTGATCGTTTTATTTCCCCCGACCCCGAATCTCCACTCGTTCCCCCCGTCCCACCCCGTGATCCGCTTGCACTGGATTTACATCTTGATGGTGAAGTTGGCACTGTCGGTATCGAAGCCAGTGCTTTTTTCGATTTGGATAATAACGGCTTTGCCGAGAGTACCTCGTGGGCTTGTCGGTTAATCGCTTAAATTATGCGATAATTTGCTAAAACATGACTTGAGTCAATCTATGAGCAAACGCAATCAACACCGTTTATTTCTCACATTAGATAGTCTGATACCCGAGAATCACCCGTATCGACAGTGAGATCAAATCATCTCTTTCTCTGACCCCAGCGCCCCTTACCCATCACTTTACTCTGTGAAAGGCCGTAAGGAAAAAGGCGTTGAATTGGGTTTACGTATCTTAGTTTTGCAATTTATCGAAGACTTGAGTGACCGAGAGATGGAGCGCTACCTTCAAGAAAATACCGCAGGTCAATGGTTTTGTGATTTGGCGTTGGGTGAGAAGACCCCCGATCATAGTTACTTTGGTGATTTTCGCGACCGCTTGGGAACAAAGCGGTTAATGGCGTTATTTTCTCAGGTGCGTGATAGTGTAAAAGGAATGGGGCTGATACGTGAAGTCTCTACCTTTGTGGATGCCAGCCAGTGGGTCAGTAAACTCACCACGTGGGATGATCGGGACAAAGCGATCAAGAGGGGTGCGTATTCCACTGAAGATGATCACCGCCAACGATTAAACATGATCGCTTTTTCTTCCTAAGCATTCAGAATGTTCTTTTTACGTTAAGTGATCACCTTCCGTCAAGGATGTCAGCACTTTTCTCATAGATTCCCC
>MDLC01000061.1 GCA_001723645.1 Candidatus Endobugula sertula
TCCTTACGGCCTTTCACAGAGTAAAGTGATGGGTAAGGGGCGCTGAGGTCAGAGAAAGAGATGATTTGATCTCACTGTCGATACGGGTGATTCTCGGGTATCAGGCTGTCCAGTGTGAGAAATAGACTGTGTTGATCGCGTTTGCTCATAGATTGACTCAAGTCATATTTTAGCAAATTATCGCATAGTTTAAGCGATTAACCGACAAGCCCTTTATCGTTGGCAGACCAAGCGTTAACTGTCTTATAAATGGAATTTCAGCGACCAACGTCACGGAATCAATTTCACCAGTGGCTCCCTACTCGCCGTCAGTACAAGATCCCTTCAACGTTAAGCACGTGATTGGCTTGAGCTTCGGCCAGTGTTCATTTGAGAGCATACAATGGAGCATTGCAAACTCATTTTTATAATAAACCAATGTGTTATTTTCAAAATATTTTTTGCGAACTTTTTCCAGTCACTACACTTTCTATCTGAAAAAACAATATGTTTTCACTCGTTAGATATTTTCCGTTGTTTAACTGTATCAAAGGATGTTTAAAGCCATCAGTAGATACAGGTTTTCACACCAGAAGAACCATAAGTAACAGCTCATTCCCGATACTCTTTAATGTTCGTTAAAAATTGTCCGGGCTTGAGTGAATTGAGTGCAAGTATCGAGAGGGGTCTGGTAGAATCGCTGCCTGCCATAACAACCCCCTGAATCGTGGTAGTGGTAAACCTCTATCATAGTAAAACCTTAAAAAAAACAAAGACTAAAGTAAAAATCTATAATGAAATCAATGACAAGCACCACCCAACACACCCCCATGATGCAACAATATCTAACCATAAAGGCAAAACACCCTCATGAATTGGTGTTTTATCGTATGGGTGATTTTTATGAATTATTTTTTAATGATGCTAAAGTCGTCTCTGAATTACTGGATATCACCTTAACCGCCCGTGGGAAATCGAGTGGTGAACCTATTCCGATGGCGGGCATTCCCTACCATGCAGCCGATGGCTATTTAGCCAAGTTAGTACAACAGGGTCAATCCGTTGCTATTTGTGAACAGATTGGCAACCCCGCTGAAAGCAAGGGCCCGGTTGAACGTAAAGTCATACGTATTGTTACCCCTGGAACGGTCACTGATGAAGCCCTACTCAATGCCAATCAAGACAATCTAGTTGTCGCTGTCAATAAAGACAACAATAACTACGGTATTGCCAGCTTGGATGTTGGCAGTGGTCGGTTTTACGTCTTGGAAGTTGACTCGGAAGAAGCGGTAAATGCTGAGTTACAACGCCTAAACCCAGCAGAGTTGCTTATTAACCAGTCTTTGGAGGAATCCACCATTGAGCAGCAACGCACTGGTGTACGTTACCGCGCCCCCTGGGAATTTGATAGTGATACCGCTCAGCGACTTTTATGTGAACAATTTGGCACAAGAGATCTAGTCGCCTTTGGGTGTGAAGAATTAACCAGTGCTAAAGGAGCTGCTGGTTGTGTACTGGCCTATGCCCAAGAAACCCAACGTACGTCTCTGCCACATATCTGCCGTTTACAACAGGAAAACCGTCAGGATGGCGTATTAATGAATGCCACTACTCGACGTAACTTGGAACTGTCAGTCAATTTACTAGGTGGCGAAGAAAACACTTTATTCTCTATATTAAATAAAAGTGCAACAACGATGGGGAGTCGGCAGCTATGCCGCTGGCTTAACCGTCCATTAACCCAACAAGAGATATTACTACAACGTCAGGATGCGATTGCCAGCCTGCTAAACAACTACCATTTTGAACCTTTATACGAGCTATTAAAGGTGATTGGCGATCTGGAACGTATTTTGGGTAGAGTTGCACTGCGCTCCGCCCGACCAAGAGATTTATCCCGTTTATGTCTATCAATGGCAGTATACCCTGAACTACAAGAGAAATTAAAAGAACACGATAGTCCTTTACTACAACAGCTTAGCATCAACATTAGTACCTTCCCAGATTTAGTGGCTCTACTGCAACAAGCTATTACTGAAAACCCACCAGTTGTTATTCGAGATGGTGGTGTTATTGCAGAAGGCTATGATAATGAACTCGATGAATTAAGAAATATTAGCAGTAATAGCGGACAGTTTTTAATTGACCTGGAAACCAAAGAAAAAGAACGTACAGGCATCTCCACTCTCAAAGTCGGTTACAATCGGGTACACGGATATTTTATTGAAATCAGCCGAGCACAATCCGATAAAGCTCCCACTGAATATATCCGCCGACAAACCCTCAAAAATGCTGAACGTTTTATCACCCCAGAACTCAAAGAATTTGAAGATAAAGCTTTATCCGCTAAAAGTCGGGCCCTGGCCAGAGAAAAAGCACTTTACGACAATATTATCGAACAACTGAACGAACAATTATTACCACTGCAAACCTCAGCAGCGGGAATAGCAGAATTAGACGTGCTCAACACGCTCGCTGAACGCGCAGACAAACTGAACTTCACCCGCCCAACCATCAAAAGTACTGAAACTAATGCAATACATATCAAAGAAGGCCGCCACCCAGTCGTAGAACAGGTATTAAGCAGTTCTGCACCTTTTGTCCCCAATGATGTATCTCTCAGCGCACAGAGACGTATGCTGATCATCACCGGTCCGAATATGGGGGGAAAATCAACTTATATGCGACAAACAGCGCTTATTGTATTACTCGCCCATATAGGCAGCTATGTCCCCGCAAAAAGTGCTGAAATCAGTATTGTCGACCGTATATTTACCCGTATTGGCTCATCAGACGATCTCGCAGGTGGACGTTCTACCTTTATGGTAGAAATGACTGAAACTGCTAATATCCTACAAAATGCCACACGCCACAGTCTGGTATTAATGGACGAAATAGGTCGAGGTACCAGCACTTTTGACGGATTATCCCTAGCCTGGGCCTGCGCTCATCATCTAGTAGAACACATTCAGGCTCTCTGTTTATTCGCCACTCATTATTTTGAGATCACCAGTCTACCTGAAACCACTGATGGCGTCTGTAATGTTCATTTATCGGCCACCGAATACAATGACAGTATTGTCTTTTTACACCGCATAGAAGAAGGGCACGCCAATCAGAGTTACGGTTTACAGGTTGCTAAACTGGCTGGTATACCTCAATGTGTTATTAGAGAAGCGCAACAACAGTTGCAATTACTGGAAAATGGAGAACATCCACATCACATAGAGAATAGGAATACTGCCATCTCCTCTGGCAGCCAATCGCTAGAAAAACCAACACAATCAGACCTTTTCTTTATTTCAACACATCCTGCAATTGAAACACTAAACAATATCGACCCAAATGAACTAACGCCCCGCCAAGCCTTAGAAATACTTTTTGACTTAAAAAATAGTGCTAAACATTCACTTTGACCATAACCAAAGTACCTTATAACAAAAACAGCTTAGTTTATGTCGATATCCATTTAACAAATCGCTATAAAAACTGATAAAATGCGTGCCCGTTAATAATTAAGTGAATAACGACATAAGGAGTTAATACCATGACATTTGTTGTTGGGGAAAATTGCATAAAATGCAAGCACACCGATTGTGTTGAAGTTTGTCCTGTAGACTGCTTTTATGAAGGCCCTAATTTTTTGGTTATCCACCCAGACGAATGTATTGATTGTGCTCTTTGTGAGCCAGAGTGTCCTGTAGAAGCCATTTTTTCTGAAGATGAACTACCCGAAAGTCAGGAAGCCTTTTTAGAGCTCAACGCAGAATTAGCAGAAGTATGGCCAAACATTACCGAAATGAAGGACTCTCCCCCTGATGCCGAAGAGTGGGACGGTATTGAAAACAAATTGCAATACTTGGAGCGCTAAGTAGATTCTGGGCTTGCCACATATAAACCTCCAATAAAAAAGACTTACAAAACGCTATTTTAAGGCTTTTTTATGAGGAACGGCGACTTTCCCAATGTCTTCCAGCACCGGCACCCATTTCAAATCACTGTAGGAGCTATTTCATACTGCTGAATAAAGACTCACTATCCAAACCTTGCTGCTCCATAATATCTTTTAAGCGCTTTAAGGCCTCTACTTGAATTTGACGAACACGCTCACGAATTAAGCCGATTTCACGCCCCACCTCTTCAAGAGTACTGGTTTCATAACCACGCAAACCAAAGCGACGACTCAATACTTCCTGTTGCTTCTCTGTTAAATCCATTAGCCAGCCATCAATATTATCACTGAGATCACGATCCTGTAGTAATAGTACTGGGTCTGAGACGTGCTGATCCGGAATCGTATCGGATAATGTTTTACTCCCCTGATGACCAATGTTCACATCAATGGAGTTAACTCTATCATTTAAGCCCAACATCTTCTCTACATCTTCCACAGGCTTTTCAAGTAGAGTGGCAATTTCTTCAGCGGAGGGCTCATGATCCAATTTTTGGGAAAGTTCACGAGCAGCACGCAAATAAACATTCAGCTCCTTAACCACATGAATGGGTAAACGTATAGTACGAGTTTGATTCATAATGGCACGCTCAATAGTCTGACGAATCCACCATGTCGCGTAGGTTGAAAAACGGAAACCTCTTTCAGGATCAAATTTTTCTACCGCACGGATCAATCCCAGATTACCTTCCTCGATCAAGTCCAATAATGCTAAACCTCGATTAACATAGCGCCTTGATATTTTCACCACCAAACGTAAATTACTTTCAATCATCCGCTTACGAGCAGCTTCATCGCCCTTTAAGGATTTACGTGCAAAGTACACTTCCTCCTCAGCAGATAACAACGGAGAAAAACCAATTTCATTTAAATAAATCTGCGTTGCATCCAGCGTTTTCTGTGTTTTATCAAACTCAGAGAAGCTAGAATAATTCGTTGTACTAGAAAACTCTGTAGCATCAGTATCACTCTGAATCGGTAATTTATCCGTAAAGACAGAGTGGGGATAAGGAGTACTTTTTATTTCAGTGATTTCTGTTGTTGACATTATTATGCTTCCCAAGGTTTAGTGAGCGACAATGTTGCTTCACTGAGTTTGCTTGAATAACACTGTTACCATTCACCTACTAATCAAATTGATCGGGGGTAGTCAGTAACAGCACCCAACCCAAATAATTCAGTCAGCCAAACTCTTCAAGAGATACCCCATGACTTAATACTGAGTTATCGGACAAAATTAAAGACAATTTAAGTTTTTCTTTTCGGCAATAAACGTAATGGATTAATTGGTTGTCCATCTTGTCTAATTTCAAAATGCAACTTCACTATATCCGTTCGTGAGCCACTAGAACCTATATCGGCAATATGTTGTCCAGCTTTAACCCATTGTCCCTCCTTAACTCGGATTTTATCATTATGAGCATAAGCACTCAGGTAAGTGTCACTATGCTTAATGATCACCAATTTCCCATAACCTCTTAAGCCGCTACCTGCATAAACTACTTGTCCTGATGAAGCTGCCTGTACAGAATCGCCCTTTTTACCTCTGATATTAATCCCCTTATTTCCCCCCTTAGTCTTAGAAAAGTTAGTGACTACTTTACCTTTCGCGGGCCATTGCCATATCAGGTTTTGAAGCTTTTGCTTACTTCTGGTTACTGCTATTTTGGAGGTCGATCCTTTTTTTGAACGCGATGTAGACAGAGCCGTAGAAGTTGAAGTGTTCGATTTTTGGGGTGAACCCATCATTTTGGTAGCCGATTTCCTTACCTTGACTGCCTTTGTTGGAGTACGCTCTGAAGAGGCTGTTATTTTCTTTGCGGTTGTTGATAACCCAGAAATGGCTTGAGTATATGTTGGCAGCTTAAGGGATTGACCAGGGTAAATTAAAAAATCACTTCCTATACTGTTGAACCGGGCAAGCACTCTGTAATCCAACCCATAACGCCAGGAGATGGCAAATAACGTTTCACCAGAGGTCACCGTATGTGTCTTTAATTGATTGGGAGAAGGACGACCTCTTTCAACCGTTGGCGCCGTGTTAACTGAGAAAAAACATGACATTAATGATAAAAACGTGATCGATATAATGAACACCCTGAGTATGCTCTTTATAGCTTGTAAAAAACTTGTGGATAAACTTATAACTTTCTGTGAATTCATTTTTATGCTTAATAGTGATTAAACATGACAACTTATGCAAAAATACTCTAAAATTTTTATAGAAATGTGACTGAAAACACAATAAAAGGTCCATTTTTCCGACTTGCCCTAAAGAAGCTATTCATCATAGTGAAGTAGTTAATATTTTATATTTACCTTTTCCAACACAAAAACGATCAAAAAACCAACAATAAAAACCACAATTGCGATCGCTAATTGATCAGAATTCCCTGTCACTATTTCATAACTATATGGGGATATATTCTCCTGCACAAGAGGAATAACTTTTCCATATCGATTGACCGTTGTCTCTATAATCTGCTTCCATGGCCACAACACATTGAGAGAACCAATAAGAAGACCCGTTAATGCCGCCAACATCGTTGACAGATAACGATGCAGCAAGAAGCTCAATAAATGGCTGAATACGATCAAGCCTATAATACACCCAACACCAAAGCTAACTAACAACAGAACGTTCAATTCACTTAAAGCTTGAATAAATACCGAGTACATCCCCATCAGTAATAGAATAAAGCTACCTGAGATACCTGGTAATATCATGGCACAAATAGCAATAAACCCGGAGAACATCATCACCCACCACTCATCAGGTAACTGGGCCGGACGCAACATTGAAATCCCCAACGCAATTAAAGCCCCCAACACCACTGCCACGATCTCTTGTAAACACCACTGAGGTGTTTGGCGAACTAAAAAAACAATAGATGCTAGCACTAACCCGAAAAAAAATGACCACATCATAATCGGATGATATTCCAAAAAATACCGAATAACCCTGGCAAAGCTTAGGATACTGACTAATACACCTGAAAATAACGTCAGTAGAAAACGCCCATCGATAGCTCGCCAAAACTCACGGAACCCCTCTCGCCACAAAATACGCAGAGAAAAAGGGTGCAAGGATTTTAAAGCATTCAATAAACGTTGATAGATACCAGTAATAAAGGCAATAGTTCCCCCAGACACCCCTGGCACAACATCCGCAGCTCCCATTGCCACACCTTTGAAAAACAGTAACACCCAGTGGCTATCAGGGGGACTTTCTCTCTCACCGCCTTCAGACCCATCCTTAGAATACGTCACCATCAGCGAGCCATTCCCTGCAATAAAGGGACAAATTTAACCGGCTCAATATCCTGCTGATAAAATTCATCCGTACTGTCCTTACGCACAACCAGGGTCAATACTTGTTTTTCATCCCCCACAGGAATCACCAACACACCGTTAGGTCCTAGCTGGTGCTTCAACTCTTTAGGAATACAAGAAGGTGCTGCAGCACTTAAAATGGCATCAAAAGGACCTTGTTCTGGCCAACCAAACCCACCATCAGCATAGTGCAAATGCACATTATTAATGGATAATTGACGTAATCTTTGACGCGCTTTATCCTGCAGAGGCTTAATACGCTCAACGCTATAGAGTTCACCAACCCATTGTGAGAGCACTGCCGTCTGATAACCTGATCCGGTGCCAATCTCCAGAACTTTATTTAACTGGCTCGCCGCGCCGATTAATATCTCTGTCATACGAGCAACAATATAAGGCTGGGATAACGTCTGGCCATGACCAATAGGCAACGCTGTATCCTCATAAGCATGGTGTGATAATGCTTCATCGAGAAAGAGGTGCCTTGGTATATTACGGATGGTATCCAGCACCTGGGTATTACTGACTCCCTGCTCATATAAACGCTGGATAAGACGCTCACGTGTACGTTGAGACGTCATACCCACACCTTGCAACTGTAGATTATTCAACGGTCTTATCTTCCTGGCCTTGTTTTCCTGATCATATTATCGGACATAATTATTATTATCTGACAGGTTCAAACTATACCATATTCAACTTGGTATTTTGGAAGGCATTTAATCTCTAATGACCTTAGAGCAGGAACACCATCAACATTAGAGATGAAAACATCAATAGCCCCCCAGGAAAAGAAATGTCAACATTATTCACTGGAACTGAGTAACACAACAGCTTGCGCGGCAATACCCTCTTTACGACCTATAAAACCTAACTGTTCCGTCGTTGTTGCTTTAACATTAATGCAATCAACCACTACCTCTAAATCTGCTGCAATATTGGTACACATGGCTTCTATATACGGAGCCATTTTAGGTGCCTGTGCAACCACTGTCATATCAGCATTAACCAAGCCATAATTTAACGCCTGTATTTTGCTATAAATCATCCGTAATAAAGCTCGGCTGTCTGCATTCTTATAAGCAACATCTGTATCAGGAAAATGTTTACCAATATCACCCAAAGCACAAGCTCCCAACAAAGCATCACATAAAGCATGTAATAACACATCACCATCAGAGTGCGCAATCAACCCCTTGCGATAAGGAATCATAACACCTCCAATAACAACCTTACCTCGCCCTTGAAGCCCATCGTCAAAAGCATGAACATCATAACCCTGACCAATTCTCAGAGAGCTCCGCATTGCTTAATCACCTTTCGTATTAATAGTGCCATAATACCGTAAGATCATTTCTGCCAACCATAAATCACCTGAGTGAGTAATTTTGATGTTATCTTGACACCCAATAACCACTTTAGGTAACAGGCCCATTTGTTCAACAGCAGAAGCCTCATCAGTTATTGGCTGTTGATGATCGGTCGCTTGTGTCAACGCACGATATATCACACCATAGCGAAACATCTGCGGCGTCTGGGCCTGATAGATAGTAGACCGATCCACTGTTGCTTGAATGCACTGTTCATCGTTCACCTTTTTTAATGTATCGCTAACGGGAACAGCGAGTATTCCTCCCACCTCATCATTGTGGAGTTCATTAATCATTTTTTGAACAGATTGTGGCTGAATACAAGGTCGTGCAGCATCATGTACCAACACCCAATCGACGGAAGACATTTTATCCTCTAAAAAGTGTAAAGCTGCCAATACCGAGTCACAACGTTCCTTGCCTCCTCGCACATTATGAATTTTTTCGTGGTCAGCTATCACCAATGATTCCCATTGCCGATCGTTGGCATGAATAGCTACCACAATACCAGCGATATCATCAATAGCCAGCAAAGCATTTAACGTTTGTTCTAGCACCGTAGAACCCGCTAAGGCAAGATACTGCTTGGATTGCTGACTTCGCATACGCCTTCCAACACCCGCCGCAGGGACAATAAACCAAAGCTGTTCTTTTATCGTAGTATTATTGATTGTCGTGCTGTTCATCATCAGACTCTTTAGCATTACCTTTTTTGTTGTTACCTGAGTTTTTGTTAGGCTCAACAAACATAAAAAAGGTCTCTCCTTCTTTTATCATACCCAGTTGCTCACGAGCACGTTCTTCTATTACATCAAACCCTGCTTTCAACTCTTCAACCTCAATAGCCAACACCGCATTATGTTCACGCAAGCGAGAATTTTTCGCTTTTTGCTGTTCAATCCTACGTTCAAGCTCTAATCGATGGCCAATCCCACCCTCACTCACCCACAATCGATATTGGATAACAATGATGAGAAGAATAAGAACGACAATTAACCATCGCATGATTGGAAAATCCGATATCTAAACAGTATAAGCATATTGGTAGTCTACCTGTTAACTAAGTGAGACGCGAGACGCAGTTTTTTCCAATAAAAATGAACCTGAAGAAGCAGGGAAATGTTTTTTATATAAGGTGATCCTAAAGAGTGTCATCTATGGGGCTATTTATCAACATAGTATCAAAGAATAGACGATTGTCTATTTCAAAATGATGTCGTGAAACTCGCTCAGATAATGACATCATTCACTTGATTAAATAAACCTTACCAGCCCGTGGTGCATTTAGGCCACCACGGGTTAGTGGTACTATTATACAATACCATTAAAATAACACGGTATCCTCCCTCACCTAACATATACTAAACACTAACAGGCTTAGTCACTATGAAATCAAACTTTTTAGTACTCCACTTAGAGTTATTGATTATCCTCTTTTGCCAAAAAGCCTTTTCTGATGAGAAGGACTACATATTTTCTTTAAATACAGGTTCATATCTAAACCACATTGGCAGCCATAACTCAGAATACGTCCAAAGGTTTGATAACAAGACGGTTATACTTGGCATTAAAAGCTCTGATTCGACTTCCATATCTGTTGGTTCGTTTCTTAATAGCTTTAATAATCACTGCTTTCTGTTGGGCATAGAAAAAAATTGGCATCACTTTAATAATAAGCTTTCTTTTGAAGGTCTATATGCTTACGCTGGGGAGTTTTTCTTTAATAAATTTGACAATTGCGGCAATAACGGCGTCTATAACACCGCCAAAGACAAATTGGGTATAGCAGCAGTACCCTATATTTACCACGGTTTTGAGTACGACTTTACATCATTTATGAGTTTACAAGTAGGTATAATACTACCTAATCTTTTTGTATCTACTATTCAATGGAAATATTGAAGCAGGAAAGCATAAAATCCTAATAAAAACATAACCCATTTGTCTGTTAAACCACTCACCGATTAAGGAGGGGGTTATCTATACGTCATACTGAAATTGATTTTAATTCCTTTAACGGCTCATCAATCAATGACTATAAAGGTTACGGGCGAAAACTATTTTAAGCACTTTGTCAACCAGAACAAAACCGCGAACCCCATGCGTATTCGTGGTACTCACATGCGAGATGGTTCTATTCGCCACCTGGAAATTCAGTCTAATGATACCATTCTGTTTGATAACACGCTTTTAGATGAGGGGGGCTTGCGAGTATTCGCTGTTATTTTTCACCTTAGGGTTTATCAACCCTCCCTTATTTTAAATGAGTCCGTTAGAATACGCTCTTCTCAACCTAAAGAAACAAACATGTCATGAACCAGCCACATTCTGTTGACCTTATCGTTTATGCTAAATGGATCATCCCTGTCATCCCAAGCAATACAGTATTAACGAATTACTCGGTAATCATTAATAGAGGCGCAATCATAGCCATAAAACCTGCTAGTGAAGCATCCAGTCATTATACAGCAACCACAGAAAAGTACTTAAGTAATCACGTATTAATGCCCGGGCTAGTGAATGCCCATGGCCATGTGGCAACGAGTCTGTTACGAGGATACGCGGATGACTTACCACTGCAGTCATGGCTGGAAGATCATATTTGGCCAACAGAAGCACAACACGTGAATGATACGTTCGTCAAACAGGGAGCAGAACTGGCAATTGCCGAGATGATCCGTACTGGTACAACTTGTTTTTCAGACATGTACCTTTTCCCCGACCAGACGGCAACAGTTGCCCATCACGCTGGCATGCGCTGTCAAATAGCCTTTCCTATTGTAGAGTTTCCCAGTGCCTGGGCTAATGATGCCGATGAATATATCAGCAAGGGGCTGGCATTGAGAGACACCTACCGCAGCCATGACTTGATTAACGTAGTGTTTGGTCCCCACTCACCTTACACCATCGGTGACGCTACCTTTAAACGTATTGCCACATTAGCGTCAGAGATCCAAAGCCCGGTTCACATTCACCTTCACGAAACTGCTGACGAAGTCAATACCGCAATAGAGAAGTCAGGGATGCGCCCTATTGAGCGTCTGCACAAACTGGGGGTACTGACGTCATCAACCCAGTGTGTGCATATGACACAAGTCGCCGACGAAGATATCACCCTCCTTCAGCAATCCGGAGCTCATATTATTCACTGTCCCGAATCCAACTTAAAACTAGCCAGCGGTTTCTGCCCCATCAACAAGCTATTGGACGCTGGTATTAATGTTGCCCTCGGTACCGATGGTGCCGCCAGTAATAACAACCTGGACCTCTTTGGCGAAATGCATACTGCCACACTACTGGGTAAAGCCATTGCCAATAATGCCACTACACCAAATGCACACCAAGCACTTGAAATGGCAACCATCAATGGCGCCAAGTGTATGGGAATGGATGAATATATTGGCTCTCTGGAAACTGGCAAGATAGCTGACATGATTGCTATAGAATTGGACCCTTTAGAGCAGGCACCTCTTCATGATATTGCCTCTGCCATCGTTTACACTCACAATGGACACCGAGTGACTCACAGTTGGGTAAACGGTAAAATGTTAATGGACAACCGAGAAATTCTCGCATTAAATACCGGAGAAATCATCAGCAATGCCAAACACTGGCAGGAAAGCTTAAGCAAACCCACATAATACAAGCGAGTTATTCACCCATGACCAACACGTTGAATGTTGATAGTAATGAAATCGCCAAATTTGAAGCACTGGCTCAACGCTGGTGGGACAAAAATAGTGAATGTAAACCTCTCCACGATATTAACCCTTTACGCAGTAACTTTATTGACGAGTGCTCACCAGTAGCAGAACGCAATGTATTAGATGTAGGCTGTGGTGGTGGCATTCTTTCTGAGTCACTGGCTCAACGTGGCGCTCACGTCACCGGAATTGATAAGGGAGAAGCACCACTTAATGTTGCCAAATTACACAGTTTAGAAAGCGGTGTAGCAGTAAACTATCATCGCACCACTGCCGAAGAGTTGGCTCAGGAACAACCCGGTTATTACGATATAGTGGCCTGCTTAGAAATGTTGGAACATGTACCAGATCCGAGCATGGTTATTCAAGCCTGTGCCGACCTGGTTAAACCCGGCGGTGATGTGTATTTTTCCACCATAAATCGCAACCCTAAAGCCTATGCATTTGCGATTCTGGGCGCTGAGTATATACTCAAGCTACTCCCTAAGGGGACTCATGAATATGACAAATTCATCAAACCATCAGAACTGGCCCACTGGTCACGCCATGCAGGCCTGGAATGGCAGAAGATTACAGGAATGAACTACAATCCCATCATCAAAAAGTACCGCCTTAACAGCCATGACGTTAGCGTTAATTACCTCGTCCACTTAAAAAAACCTCAATGATGAAGCAGATGATTAAAGCGGTTTTTTTTGATTTGGATGGAACACTTTTAGATAGCGCACCTGATTTTTATGTTGCCATGCATCAACTAATGGACGAATATCAACAACCTCGTCTAAAAGAAAGTGATATTCGCGCCTTCATATCTCATGGGGCCAGAGCATTGATTACACTCGCATTTGGATTATCTAAAGGTGATGAAGGGTTTGAGGTAAGGCACCAACGTCTATTAAATATTTACCACGACACAATGGGAAATCATTGCTCCTTGTTTCCCGGCATGGAGCAGTTATTAAAACACATTAAACAACACCATTTATTTTGGGGAGTGATTACCAATAAACCTGCAAGATTTACTGACCCCATTATGGCTAGCCTACCCTTACCCAGTCATCCCAATTTAGTCATCTGCCCAGACCATACCAATAATACAAAACCCGATCCAGAACCCTTATTACTGGCCTGTAACAAAGTGGCCTGCAAACCTGTGGAGGCCATTTATATTGGCGATCATCGACGGGATATCGAATGTGGTATAGCGGCTGGCAGCCTAACCATCGCTACTCGTTATGGTTACCTGGACAAAACAGACCCTATTGAGTCATGGAATGCCCATTTTATTGCAGGCAACTGCGACAATATCTGGCCTTATATAGAAAACAAGATTAAAGAGAACTAATCGATGAGCACAAACTTCCGTACATTTTCACCCACTGCCAATTGCCTGAAAAACCGCATTATTGCCATTAGTGGCGCCGGGGCCGGCATTGGTAGAGTACTCGCCACACAATTAGCCGCTTATGGCGCAACCATTATTCTTATGGGACGCACCGTTGAAAAGCTGGAAACCGTCTATGATGAAATTGAACAAGCTGGATATCCTCAAGCTGCTATTATCCCCATAGATTTTTCCAATACAACCGAAGCAGAATACGAAAACATTACCGCTAATATTGAGAATGAATTTGGCAAATTAGATGGCCTAATCCACAACGCCGCTCTACTTGGTGAGCGCATCCCCATCAGTAATTACCCAATGAAAGTGTGGGAAGCAGTGATGATAGTTAACGTCAATGCTCCCTTCGCATTGTCAAAGCACCTGCTTCCTTTACTTAAAAAAAGTGATCACGGTTCCATCGCCTTTACCAGTTCTTCCGTTGGCCGCCAGGGGCGAGCTTACTGGGGAGCCTACGCTGCCTCTAAAGCAGCCCTGGAAAATTTAATGCAGACACTAGCCGATGAGCTAGAAGAGACCAGTAATATACGTGTGAATAGTATTGACCCAGGAGCTACTCGAACTGATATGCGAGCCTTGGCGTATCCTGCGGAGAATCCCAGTACTGTCAAAGACCCAGAATCATTAGTCCCTCTATTTTTATATTGTATGGCAGATGATAGTATTGGTACTACAGGCCAACAGCTCTCTTATTCATAAGGCCTTTAACCGGACCCCAAGAAAATAACAGTGGATTTTCGGCGTGTACCCAGAAATAAAAAAGGACACTAAAAACAAGGTGCGAGAACATTTTAGCTGGATGAGGCAAACATCACTCCCAAAGTGAAAAGCTCTATGCTTACCCTCATGACACATTAATATCATAAGGGCCATCGCACTCAATATCTAGGTCTGATATGGATAAAAAAATGCCAATAAGCCAGAAAAATGGTCAAAGGGAGACTGATGCTTTCCTACCTTATGTAACAGGTATCAGCAAAACGTAGCTCCCCTTCCCTCAGTTCTATAGATTAGCGCCCCTATAGTAACATTTAATTCCATGAGAGGACCTACCACATATACCGCTCACATTTTTATTACGGTCAAGCATTGGATACCGAATAGTGGAATAATACTCCGGCTTGTTCCAACCATTAGCATCTGACCACTCAGGGCCAGTCAACGTTAGCCCCACTATACAATTTGAAAAAATACATTTCCTAATGGATGATTTTTCTTTTAACGGAATTCTCTCCTCATGTTCTTCGCCATGAGGGTGATGATATATAGGTTCTTCCCCATCAATCAGATACTCAACCATATCGGCGTACTTAACATAGTTCTTATAGCATTTAATGCCAGTATTAGTTCGACTGCAGATATCTAGATTCTCACCAATTACGGGACTATATCCAATCGTAGAATAATGCCCAGGCTTGTCCCACCCATCAGCATCTGTCCACTCAGGGCCTCTATAAGAGACACTAGAAAAACTATCCTCTAAGCTTAAATGACACACAACTCCGCTACCGGATCGCCCACAGATATCTGCCTTACCATCACTATTAATATCTGGATATTGAATTGACAAATAGTACTGACGCTGATCCCAAGCAACAGCATCTGCCCAATCAGGCCCCAAATAATGAGAACTCGAAAAGCGACTCCCTACGTTTAGGCGACACTCAATTCCGCGCCTTGATCGGCCACAGACATCTGCTTTATTATCACCATTAAGGTCCGGATAATGAATCGTGGCGTAATACTGATGATGATTCCAGCTGTTAGCATCTGACCAATCAGCAACAGTATAATTACTATCGGTAAAACTCGTGCCCGTATTTAAATAACATTTAACACCTGTTTTTAATCGACCACAGATGTCTGCTTTACCATCACCATTAAGGTCCGGATAGCGAATCGTGGCATGATATGTTGGAATATGCCAACCTTTATCATCTGACCAGCCAAGAAAAAAAGTGCTTTCTACAAACGTCTTGCCCGTGTTTAAATAACACTTGACACCTGTTTTTGATCGAGCGCAGATGTCTGCTTTGCCATCACCATTAATCTCCGGATACCGAATCGTGGAATAATACTCTGGCTGGTTCCAGCCTTCAGCATTTGATAAACCAAGAAAAAAAGTGCTCGGCACAAACGCGTCCACCCTTCGTAAGTAACACAGAATACCTCTACCTTCTCGACCACAGATGTCTGCTTTCCCATCACCGTTAAGATCTGGATATCGGATGGTAGAATAATATTCGGGTTGATCCCAACCATCATGATCTCCCCAGGCAGGGCCTATCACTGTTTGATTGTAACTTGCCCATAGGTGAGTACTAAAAACAAGGCTTGCTAAACAAATACTCATCAGTATGTAAGGTGATAGGAGAAAAAGGGTGGCACGCTTTTTTAAGATATTTTTTTTAAATATACAGTTTATTAACATAAGGCAGTATTCCCAAGATGGTTGCTATTGGATAAAAGTGAAAGTGGTTTCATATTAAATGGGATGAGTACCCATGGATAATTTTTTAGTTATATTATGTTGGATTTATTCGCGCTTAAAATTTTTTCCGCGATTTTACGGATAGCCATCATGAAAAA
>MDLC01000062.1 GCA_001723645.1 Candidatus Endobugula sertula
CACTGCGCTATCGGCTTAACCTTCAAAGGCATCGTTAATGCATCTCTCGCCATATCCACAATCGGTAAGATGGGCTTGGGATGTTCCAACGCCCATTGTGCATAACCTGATTAAACTTATGGTACTTAACAATGGCTATGGCGCTTACCAGTACACTAGGCCCATAATCAACTGTTTTTTCAATGCTCAATTTATTGGGCCTACCTCCTTTTGATTTTTTGATCTTGTATGCTTGGTGTAAAATCGCTTTCATTGTTTCAAATCTGCCACACTTAACCTCCGTTGGGCGGCGAAATGGATTTTCGAAAGAGGTCTACTTAAAAAAATAGGGAGATGTTAGAAAGGTGCTTCTCTTTTATCTCGGAACATTTGCTGGTAAGCTAGCACCCCAATAATAGGTGCCTAAACAGTAAATGTGTTTTCTTGGGATAATCGGGAAGTATGGTACAAACTGATTCTTTGTTGTGAACGCTAAGTATCAAGCTCATTCCATCGCTGCCCCCGCATCGGTAAATAAAAGTAACTTGCAGATACCACTGGACTTTTTCAACGTAAAAACCTGGGAAGTATAAAGCTTGACAGTGTGAGTCTGGGAAGGTGCAAGTGACGGTTGAAGAACTCATTATTTTTGACCCTTTTTTAGCCCGAATACCGGCCTATTTTCCTTAATGCCTTAAATAAGGTTTTTCCACTAACACTTGCACGGTGGGTGCAAATAGGACATTAAACGAATGAACACATCAGATAAAAATACTATTCAACAAACGCAAGTCACTACGGGTCTTTTTACACTGGGTCAATGTATACTGATTCAAAATATTGCTGCATTGATATTCGGCATGATCATTATTTTCGCTGTTGGTTTTATGCCGATGGAAGCTGCACATAATGCGTCACATGATACCCGTCATGTGTTGACGTTCCCCTGTCACTAGGGTCTGTTGATGTTTCATTTCCAGTGATGGTGGAAAATGAAACGTTAACAGATCAGAGCTAGTGCTCGATTTTAATTCACTGTCACTTCGATAGCCTACTGTTGGCTAATATAGTGTAGAGCAATGACCTGACCACCTTATTGATTAGGGGAGAAGGTTTTACTTTTATAGGGTCTTGCGAGACCAAAGACTTCAATCCACAGGATCTAAAAATGATTTTCCGACGTATTATTTACACCACACTATTTGTGGGTTTATTAGCGGGCTTATTAATGAGTGTCGTACAAATTTTTACGGTTAACCCCATTATCTTTGCTGCTGAAGCCTTTGAGGTACATGATCATGGTTCTCATGTCCATGGTGAAGAAGCTTGGGCGCCTGCTGATGGGAGTGAAAGAACCTTTTATACGGTCTTTTCTAATATTTCTGCCGGTATTGGTTTTTCTGCAATTTTGTTGGCGTTAATGAGTCAACTGCAGACCTCAGGTATGACCCGGCTGACAATACCCAAAGGTGCTTTATGGGGACTGGCTGGATTTATTGTGGCATTCGTTGCCCCGGGTATTGGTATGCCACCCGAAATTCCAGGTATCCAAGCGGCACCTTTGGAAAGCCGTCAATTGTGGTGGCTTTTGGCTGTTGTGGGTACCGCACTGGGGATATTCGTGTTGGCTTTTGTACGCATAAAGTATAAAGCATGGGGAGTTGTGGCCATTGCTTTGCCTTTCTTTATTGGCGCTCCCCAGCATGATGGCCCTGCATTTACTCATCCAGACCCAGTCGTCGTAGCCAGCTTAACGCAATTGCATGAACAGTTTATGGTGGTAACTAGTCTCAGCAATCTACTGTTTTGGCTGGTTATGGGTGTGGTTTCTGCCTGGGCGCTTAACCGTTGGGTATTAAGACAGGCATCGGTTAGTCTCACACATACTTAATGAGTAAACACTATGTCAACAACAGATAATCGGTTTCCCTTTACAGCAGTTGCGGGACAGGAAGCCTTTAAACTGGCGTTAATATTATCCACCATTAATCCATCGATTGGTGGTGTGCTGGTGAGTGGGCCTCGCGGTTCAGCAAAGTCTACATTGGCCAGAGGTTTAGCGGATATAATGTTTATAGACGATGCCCGCATTCATCCTTTTGTGAGCTTGCCTTTGGGAGCTACAGAAGAGATGTTGTTGGGCACCTTAAACTTGCAACAGGCACTCAATGATCAGCAACTGACCTTTCAGGAAGGTTTATTGGCCAAAGCGAATAATGGTGTTTTATATGTTGATGAAGTCAATTTGTTAGCTGACCATCTTGTTGATGTGTTGTTGGATGTTGTTGCTAGTGGGATCAATATTGTTGAGCGTGATGGTATTAGCCACCAGCATCAGGCGAAATTTATTCTCCTGGGAACCATGAATCCTGATGAGGGTGAACTGCGTCCTCAATTGCAGGATCGTTTCGGTTTAATGGTTGAGTTAAACAACCAGTATACTATTGAAGAGCGTATGGATATTGTGCGTTTGCGAGAAACATTTGATAAAAATCCACAAGGTTTTTTGAGTGATTATCAAGCGCGACAGCATGAGTTGGCTGCTCGTATTCATACAGCAAAAGAGCGACTTTCTCAAATATCTGTTAATGATTCTTTGCGTCGGTTCATTGCGGAGCGTTGTCATGAAGCCCAGGTAGATGGATTACGAGCGGATATTGTGTGGTATCGTGCAGCTATTGCTCACGCTGCTTGGCAACATCGCTCAGCATTGAGCAAAGAAGATATTTTAGCGGTAGAGGAACTCGTTTTAGCCCATCGTCGGCAATCAACAAAACCAGCAGCCCCGCCTCCACCATCGTTTCAGCGCCCACCTGAGTCTAAAGGGGGTTCTGATGATAAAGAACAAACAATGGAGGGGGATTGGGGGAAAATGGAACCCCAACAACAAAAGGCAACATATATAGACACCTTACCTCTGATATCAACAGAGTCTTATGGTCGAAAGCATCAACGTAAAGAGTCCATAGAGACTCGTTGTTTTTCCACTAGGGCAAGGGGGCTGCAACAAGGTGGTGGCAAAAGTACCAACATTAATCACCGAAAAGTCCATTGGTTTGCTACCTTCGTCACCAATATTGATAGCTGGTGCAGGTCTAAATGCATTAAACGATTGCGTTTTTGCCGATCCAACGCCAGTCAGGCCATCTTAAATATAGTACTGTTGGATACTTCCGCTTCCACCTTAAACCAAGGTTTACAGGCTTCGGCTAAGGGTGCTGTGTTACAAATTGCTCACAGCGCTTATTTGAATAGAGAACAATTGACCATTGTGGGCTTTGGTAATCAACAGGTTGATGTGCTATTAAGGCAGAGACGATCTCCCAAATTATTAGAACAATGGCTAAATACTGTCAGTGCTGCGGGAGGTACACCATTACGCGAAGTGATCAGTCATGCTCATGCCTTGCAGCAACAACAATATCGTGCAAATCCTGAACTCATTATCAATACCTACTTAATCACCGATGGTCGCACCAACCAGTCGCTGGAGGGCATGAGTTTGTTGGGTAAGGTGATGGTCATTGATATTGAACAAGCGGTTGTAAAACGAGGCAAGGGGCAAGAAATTGCCAAACAATTAACGGCAGATTATTTTGCGTTGCCGGCCTATTAACCACGGTTTTTCTGAGAAGATATGATGGCAGATAATACTCACCAGAGTCGCATGATAAAGAAAAAATCCGTAATGGATAAAAAGATAGCTGCGGCAACCCAAGAACGCGGCGTACTGATTTTATTGAAAGGCAATGGTAAAGGTAAGAGCAGTTCCGCTTTTGGCACGATGGCACGCTCGTTAGGGCACGACAAAAAATGCGCAGTCATTCAATTTATTAAAGGTCGCAGCGAGACGGGAGAATATAAATTATTTCGAGATCATCCTCTGGTCGATTGGCACATTATGGGGCATGGATTTACCTGGGAAACCCAAGATAAAACTCAGGATATTGCTGCAGCACAAAAGGCGTGGTCCGTGGCTGAAAAATTACTTCAGGACGATAGTTACTCTATGCTGGTATTGGATGAAATGAGTTATATGTTTAAATATCATTATCTGGAAATTGCCCCCATTGTGACCGCCTTACAGCACAGGCCCAAACAGCAAAATGTGATTATTACAGGGCGTACCATGGCTTTGCCATTGCAGGATATTGCAGATACGATTTCCGTTGTTCGGGATGAACGGCATGCTTTTCGTTTGGGAATTAAAGCACAGCAGGGGATAGAATATTAATGCAACCCATCAATTGTCCCGCTCTGTTTATCGCGGCTCCCGCATCGGGCCAGGGTAAAACCACTCTGGCCGCTGCATTGGCGCGTTTCTTGACGCGGCAGGGAAAACGAGTACGCATTTTTAAAACAGGCCCCGATTATTTAGATCCGCAAATTTTATCGCAAGCATCAGGACAGCAGGTGATCCCTCTGGATATGTGGATGGCAGGAGAAGATTGGTGCCAACAACAATTATACATGGCTGCACAGGAAGCAGATATTATCCTTGTTGAAGGGGCTATGGGAATGTTTGATGGAGAGCCTTCCAGTGCTGACTTGGCTGCGCGCTTTAATATTCCACTGGCTATCGTCATGGATGTTAAAGGTATGGGGCAAACTGCTGCAGCCATTGCCAGTGGCTTGGCGGCTTTTCGTCAGGACATTCATATTATGGGGTTGATTGCTAACCGATGTGGTTCAGAACGTCATCGGCAATTGATTGAAGCGGCTTTGCCTGATCACTTGCCATTGTTGTTATCATTAGCCAGATCAGCAGATATCGTGTTACCAGAAAGACATTTAGGGTTAGTTCAGGCAGAAGAAGTGGCAGAGCAACTGGAACGATGTTTTGACTCGGGAGCTGATCGTTTGGCTCAGGGTGGTATTGATCAGTTATTGGAGGCCATCCAGCCGGTTACCTTTCGCGCAAAAACATTAGCTGTTATCAACCCGTACTTGTTGGGAAAAACGATTGCTATTGCTAAAGATAGTGCTTTTAGTTTTATTTATCAGGAAAACTTGCAATTGTTAAAAGAGATGGGTGCCAATATAGCGTTTTTTTCTCCCATTAAAGACTCATCCCTTCCTCTGGCGGATGCACTGTGGTTGCCCGGTGGTTATCCAGAATTACACGCAAAAAAATTATCTGCTAATCAGTCAATGATCGCCAGTATCCATCATTTTTATCAACAAAATAAGCCTATATTGGCTGAGTGCGGAGGGTTTCTTTATACGTTGGAGTCCCTAACCGATCTGGATAGCCATCGGCATACAATGGTAGGCTTGTTGGCGGGAGAGGGTGTAATGTGTGGTAAACAGGGTTGTCAAGGAATGCAAACCGCAGCATTACCAGAAGGCGATATTCGAGCTCATTCTCATCATCGTTCGCGTAGTAGCGTCTCCATAGCCCCTTTAAACCATGGTCGTCGTCAGCGACATCCAGCTCCAGGAGAGGCTATCTATCGTCAGAAAAACCTAACGGCAAGTTATCTTCACCTGTTTTTTCCATCGAACCCGAAAGCCGTAGCGCAATTGTTTCACGATCAGACGTCTATATGGGATACTGCTTCTGTGAGTAAACGCAGTATGGAGAAAAACAACAAAGAGAATATCCATGTTCAGTGAGTGGTTCTTGCTCTTATCGCTAGGTTTTGGGTTAGGGTTTATGCATGCCTTGGATGCTGATCATGTGATGGCAGTGTCGTCATTGGCAAATCAAAAGCCCAGTATGATGCGTACATTGCATTTTAGCTTACACTGGGCATTGGGACATGGAAGTATCTTAATGATCTGTGGGATTTTATTACTGGCTCTGGGAATAACAATACCCAGTAAGCTACAACATCTGGCGGAAATCAGTGTGGGCTTACTATTGATTGGTTTAGGTGTATTATGTTTTTGGCAATTTCGCCGAGAAAAAATCACTCTAACTCAACATCGTCATGGTAATATGACGCATATACATTGGCAAACAGAACATCATACACACAATAAAAAACACGATCAAAACGATCCGTTATTTAATAAACATCAGCCTGTCATGGTAGGTATGGTACATGGATTGGCAGGTAGCGCACCTGTTATCGCCTTGATCCCTGCTGTCGCGTCAGGACAAATATTAATAGGTATTTTTTACCTATTGTTTTTTTCAATAGGGATGATGTTATCCATGTTGTTTTTTGGTGTGGGTTTTTCATGGATACAAACTTACTTGCAACAGCATGCTCAACAAGTATTTATGTGGAATCGGTATCTGATTGCTGGTGCTTCAGTGGTTGTCGGTAGTGTTTGGCTATGGCAAACGGTATAAAGCATGTGGGAAGAGAGCAAAGAACATTATGAACAAACATCGGTTCTTCGCACTGGCTTAACAACAGGTTCCTGTGCTACTGCTTGTAGCCTTGCAGCGGCTATCTGTTTGTTAACAAAGCAACAACCCAAGAGCGTCAGTATTACCTTACCCAAAGGCAAGACGGTAGAATTAACTATAGACCGTTATGAGTGGGAACAACACTTTGTTCGCACGGTGACCATTAAAGATGCTGGTGATGATCCTGATGTTACCCACGGTGCTCATGTGTTTGTCGAACTCGCATTATGTGAACAACCAGGTGTGTTCTTTAACGCTGCCTCGGGTGTAGGTACTGTGACTAAAGAAGGATTACTATTAGACGTTGGTGAACCTGCGATTAACCCAGTGCCGCGTAAAATGATTGCTCATCATCTACAAACACTGGCTGACAAACACCATTACGTTGGTGGATTTATGGTGGCTATTGGTGTTGAGAATGGTGAGCAACTGGCCAAAAAGACCATGAACCCCCGCCTCGGAATAACAGGAGGCTTATCTATTTTAGGCACAACAGGGATTGTGAGACCTTTTTCCTGTGCAGCATGGATTACTTCCATTTATCAGGGTATCGATGTTGCTAGTGCTAATGGTATTCAGCATATTGCAGCGTCGACAGGTAACCGTAGTGAACAAGCGATTAAGGATTATTATCAGTTGGAAGATATTGCCTTAATTGAAATGGGCGATTTTGTGGGTGCTGTATTAAAGCATGTAAAAAAAAGGCCAGTCAATAAACTATCTCTTTGTGGTGGTTTTGGCAAAATCAGTAAGTTGGCACAAGGGCATATGGATCTTAATAGCCGAGTGTCTGCTATTGATTTTCGTTTTTTATCTCGTATTGCCAAAGAACAAGGGGCAGAAGCAGCATTATGTGAAAAAATTCTCCATGCCAATACCAGCATAGAAGCACTTAAGTACTGCCAGAAATCTGGTATCGATTTGGCGTTTGAAATATGTCAACGCGCATTAGGTGTTGCAAAACGTATTGTTTCAAACTCTATCGATTTGGAAATTATTAGTATTAATCGGCAAGGGCAATTTGTAGGTAGCACCAATCCAGATATTTTCCCCGGGTTATAGGAAACCGACAGATGGTAGGACAAATAGGAGCTTCTGCGTGAGTATTTTAGTATTAGGCGGCACGGCTGATGGACGCCATTTATCCCAGCAACTCTATCATCAAGGAATCAATGTTATATACAGTGTTGCAGGTTTAGTGAGAATACCTGACCTTGATTGTGAAGTGATTAGTGGTGGCTTTTCCCAGCGAGGTGGTTTGGTACACTTTATCCAGCAAAGACATATCACGGCCATCATTGATGTCACTCATCCGTATGCACAAACCATGAGCAATACTGCTGTGGATGCGGCAAAAGCCTGTCATATCCCTTGTTGGCGTTTTCATCGTTTACCCTGGGAGCCTCAAACGACAGATCAATGGCAAGAATGTCAAACCTTTGCTGAGGCAATCCCGCTTCTGCAAACAAAACACTCTGTTTTTTTAAGCGCGGGTCAATTAAGTCAGGAGCAGATTAATCAGCTCTTACTCAATATACGGAAAACTCAGCAGCAACGGCAATGGTTGCGTACAGCGGTAAAACCAAACGTAAAATTACCTAAAACCATGCAATGGATAAAAGCCATTGGCCCTTTTAGTTATGACAATGAACTCCAATTATTGAAACAATATCGTGTCGATATCATAGTGAGTAAAAACAGTGGAGGAGAGGCAACGATTGCTAAATTACAAGCGGCAAGAGCATTGTCAATTCCCGTGATTATGCTACAACGCCCCGAGCTTAAGCATGCTGATAAAACGTTTCATTCATTAACCGAGTGCGAAAAGCAGCTTATCGCCACCTTTAAACCTCAATAAGTCAGTAATATAGAATGCCGTTTACATACGAAAAAAATCCACAGGCTATTGAACAGGCAAGCTTTCGCCAAATACGAGCGCTGTGCCCGCTTGATCATTTGAGTCGTGAGCAACAGCAAGTGACGATGCGAGTGGTCCATAGCCTGGGTTTACCTTATCTAGCGGAACAATTACGTTTTAGTGAATTAGCCTGTGCACAAGGGATACAGGTATTATCGAATAACGGTCATATTATTTGTGATACGGAAATGGTAAAACAGGGCATTACCAAGCGTATGATTAACATCCCCCCTTTATGTTTTTTAAATGATCCTGCAACGATTGCTATGGCTAGGCAGCATGATCAAACCCGTTCTATGGCTGCCGTTGAACAATGGCGTGATCTGTTGGCAGGCAGTGTTGTGATTATTGGCAATGCGCCAACAGCACTGTTTCGCTTGTTGGAAATTATTAGTGAGGGTGCGGATAAACCTGCGCTGATTATTGGTATGCCAGTGGGGTTTGTGGGTGCCGTTGAGTCAAAACAGGCACTGTGGGATCATCATCAATCGTTGGGGATTGAGTGCATTACACTACTTGGGCGAGAAGGTGGTAGTGCGGTATCTGCTGCCAGTTGTAATGCCTTATTACGTTGTTGTCACAGTGAATATTATTAATGTCTGTACTGAGTAAATCACTTATTCATATCATTGGTTTAGGGGTTAGTGCTCCATTAGAGTTATCGAATAAGGTGAAAGCCACCTTGTCTTCTGCCGACGTGATTATTGGTTCAAAAAGACAATTACAGCTTTTGTCGAACACATTTGATATTGATCATAAACAGAGTAAAGTGCTGCCCAAACTGGATCAATTGCGTGATTTTATTCACCAGCACCAGCACCAGCACCAGCACCAGCACCAGTATCAGGGTATCGTTGTATTAGCTTCAGGAGATCCACTGTATTATGGTATTGGACGCTGGTGTAAGCAGCAGTTTGGTATGGACAAGTGCCGTTTTTATCCTGCCATATCCAGTATTCAGGCCGCTTGCCATCTATTAGGTCTATCTTTACAAGATGTGAACGTATTAAGCCTGCACGGGCGTTCCCTGGAAAAAATACGTACACAGTTAAAAAACAATACGACCTTACTGGTGTTAACAGATAGCTATAGTTCACCGAGAGTACTGGCGGAAGAATGTCGGGCAGCAGGCTTTGAGCAATCGATCCTCAGTGTGTGTGAAAATCTTGGCATGCCGCAACAATCTGTGCGACATTTTTCAGTCGCAGAATTATTCAGTGATCATCAATACAAGATCGATCCACTACATATTACCATTATTCAGGTAAAAGGCCATGGTGGCATATTGCCGGAATTTCCAGGTATTCCAGATATTCATTTTGTGACAGGAAAAGAACCTGGAAAAGGTATGATCAGTAAGCGAGAAGTTCGCTTAACGATTTTGTCATTGTTACAACCTGCTGGTGGAGACATTATTTGGGATATTGGTGCGGGCTGCGGTAGTGTGGCGGTTGAATTGGCCTACTGGAATGAAAAAACTACCATTTATGCCATAGACTATCATACTCAACGATTACATTATTTAAATGTCAACTGCCAACGTTTTGGTGTCAGTCATAATGTGCGTGTGATTGAGGGCAGGGCGCCTAATATTTTGTCATCACTGCCGTTGCCACATAAGGTATTTATTGGTGGTAGTGATGGGGAGCTAAGCCGCTTACTGCCATTGATTTGGCAACAATTACCCGTTGATGGCATAGTGGTTGTCAGTGCGGTTATTGAATCCAGTCGGCAACAGCTTGTCGAGTTTGCTGAAACCTTGTACGACAACCAAGTACAAAGTGTCGAGATATCGGTTAACCGTGGTGTTTTACAACAACGACAACTGAGTTATCAGGCTAAACAGCCAGTTACCATATTTGCTTTTACTAAAATAGACCATAGAGACAAGCAATGACAGAAGCCCGTTTTATTGGTATCGGTGTGGGGCCTGGTGACCCTGAATTAATGACGCTAAAAGCGGTTCGTTTGATTCAGCAAGCGGATGCTATTGCTTATATTGCAAATGCGCACGGTGAATCGCAGGCGAAACAAATAGCTAGTCACGTGATAAACTCTTCGAATAAACAGCAACAAGAAATTCCCGTTATTATGCCGATGTGTGATAATCGCAATTTAGCCAATCAGGTATACGATCAGGCGGCAGATCATATTCAAATGGTGATTAATCAAAATAAAATCGTAGTTTTTTTATGTGAAGGGGACCCTTTATTTTTTGGTTCTTTTGCTTACTTGTTGGAGCGCCTAGAGGCGCAGAATATTTGTGAAGTCGTACCAGGTATTTCTTCGGTGCATGCAGCGTCATCCGCATTAAAAATACCTTTGACCATGCTTAAAGAATCATTGTCAGTAGTGAGTGGACGGCATAGTGATCAGCAGCTTATCGCCACGTTTAACACCTATGACAGTGTTGTTGTTATGAAAGTTGGGTGTCATCGGCAAAAAATTATTCGTGCTTTACGTGCGAGTGGTCGATTGGAACATGCACATTATCTGGAACATATTGGTAGAGGTAATGAACGATTGGTGAACAATATGGATGATGTGGATGATGAAACTGGCCCTTATTTTTCTCTCTTTATGGTGACCAGACCTGCTAAGCAGAGACAGTAGCGTATGGCCCCTTACACGATCATTTCTACCGTTAAAAATGTTAAAAAAAATAATGGATAAAAAACGCATTCGCATTATTAGCTTAACCGAGTATGGGCAACGACTTGGACAACGGTTACAACAGTTATTAGTGAATAGCGAACACTGGTTTAAACCGAAGCCTTTTGCTGAAAAACTTCAACACGCTTTTTCTGCAGGAGACGCATTAGTATTTATTGGTGCCACCGGCATTATTATCAGAACACTGGCCCCTGTATTAGATAATAAGTATAACGATCCGCCAGTATTGGTACTGGATGAAGCCGGCCACTATGTTATCCCGTTATTATCGGGGCATCAAGGAGGTGCAAATCATTGGGCCAGTGAGATTGCTTCATTCATTCGTGCCCAATTAATTATTACAACAGCCCAACCTTATTTATCGCCTGTTTATACGATTGGTATGGGTTGCGCAAGACACTGCTCGGCAAATGTGCTGCAGGAATTAATTCTGGTAGCGTTACAACAGGCAGCATTAAGTATTGAGCAGATTCACAGTATGAATAGTATTGATATTAAAGCCGATGAAAAAGGTTTGCTGAATTGTGCCAACGCGCTACATTTGCCTTATCAAACCTATAGCAAACATCAGTTAATGACTGTTGAGTCCCTGTTAAGTACAAAATCTGAATATGTATTAAATACCGTGGGTGTCTATGGCGTTGCAGAATCAGCCGCTCTTTTTAGCGCCCAGCAAGCGACTCAGGCAGAAGCAGAATTAATACTTTGTAAAATTAAAAATAAACAGGCGACGTGCGCTATTGCTCGTTCTTTTACAATGATACAGAAGTAAAGCGTACATTGTTTGGGTAGTCAATGACAGATGGCAAGCTTTTTATCAAAACACAACCATGATAAGAGATATCAATCATAATGAAAAAATTATATATTGTAAGCTCAGGCCCTGGAGATCAGGGTTTGGTTGCACCGGATGCAACAGCAGCTATTCAGCAGAGCAGTGATATCGTCGCTTATGGTTTGTACCTCGAACTACTGGGAGATATTTGTGAACAAAAAAAACATCACGATTTGCCTTTGGGGGAAGAAATAGGACGCGCTCATCTGGCACTTGACCTTGCTGCTAGTGGCAAAATCACTTCGTTAATTTCCAGTGGTGATGTTGGTATTTATGCGATGGCTACATTGGTTTTTGAATTATTGGATCAGCAGTTACAAGGTAAAGAAAACCGTCCAGCATGGTTGGAGGTTGATATTGAAGTCATTCCAGGTATTTCTGCGATGCAAGCAGGTGCTAGTAGGGCAGGGGCAATATTGGGGCATGACTTCTGCACGATCTCACTGTCTGATTTACTGACACCATGGCAAACGATTGCAAAGCGTTTGCATGCCTGCGGACAGGGTGACTTTGTCGTGTCTTTTTATAATCCACGTTCGCAAAAACGTGATTGGCAAATTAATAGGACACGCGATATTTTATTAGAATATAGACCTGCTTCCACACCGGTATTACTAGGCCGACAACTCACCCGTAAAGATGAACGCATGATGATTACGTCGCTGGACAAATTACATGCAGATGATGTTGATATGTTTACCTTAGTCTCTGTCGGTAACAGTGAGAGCCGCCATATTATTTATGGTGAAAAAGAATGGGTCTACACACCCAGGGGGTATAGTAAAAAATTATGAGTGTGTTTTTTATTGGAGCAGGCCCTGGTGATCCTGAGCTGATTACTCTTAAGGCATACAAATTAATTCAACGCTGTCCCATTATTCTCTATGCTGGATCATTAGTACCACGAGAGATTTTTGCTGACGTAGAACAAATGGCAGAAAAAATTATTGATACAGCACCTATGCACTTGGATGAAATTATAGAGCAGATTAAACAGGCTGATAAAGTGGGTAAAGATGTGGCCAGAGTGCATTCTGGTGACCCCTCCTTGTATGGCGCTATAGGGGAGCAAATTCGACGTCTGGCCTTGCTGGGAATTGATTATGAAATTATTCCGGGTGTTACTGCAGTTTCTGCATCAGCCGCGTGGCTGGGAAAAGAACTAACCTTATCTGGTGTATCTCAAACTCTTATTATGACTCGCTATGGCGGTAAAACACCCTTTCCAGAGCGTGAGCGTTTGCCTGCACTGGCAGCGTCCGGAGCGACCCTGGCTATTCATCTGGGTGTCACTCGTATTCATAAAATTGTTGAAGAATTAATACCTTTTTATGGTGAGGATTGTCCCGTTGCGGTGTGCTATCGTACCGGCTGGCCAGACCAAGATAAGGTGGTTGGCACTTTGGTAGATATTGTGGAAAAGGTCAGAAAGAAGAAATTTACCAGAACATCATTAATACTGGTTGGTTCGGTACTGGGAACGGACGAGTTTAGTGATTCTTATCTTTATGATGACTCACAGGCTCATATTTATCGGCCCAAGGTAACACCAAAACCATTACGAAGTGTGGCAACCCCATACGCTCACCCTAGGAGCAGGCTCAAATAAAAGTAGCATGTAGTCATTTATGATCCCAACATAGGTCAAGCCGCCCGCTCGTCCGGTGCGATATGACTAAGGCAGTCTAACAGCTCAAACACCGGAACATTCTTGGCTTGTTATCTCTTTTATATGTTGAAACCACCATCAGGCATAGTGTCCCACCAATTACGGTTGGTGAAAAACTGTCTCAAAGTATTTGTTCCACAATGAACCTCTCCGAACTCTTGATGATATGAGTACCAATCTTCGATAAAGATAGCCTTATGCCCATTAGGCAAACAATCAATCATCATCTCTTCGAACACATCTTTTCCATCTTTAAGAGGTCCATATGGCTTAGGTACCAAACTATGATTGTTGAGTACCAAATGATTCACCATATCTGGAAAGTATGCTGCTGCTCTCTCTTCCTTATTGTATGGCTTAAATAAAACTGGAGCTTCAATAATGTCAGAGTCGTTAAGACCTAGTTCTTGCTTAAGAACCTCACGATTCAGATCAATGTTCCGTTGGCACTGAGCATTAAACGCTATGAGTGGCTTATCTGCTAAAAAATCATCTATTGATATTTCAGCACTAATATCAGAGTCGTGCTTTCCTTTTTTACGACCAACAAACATGTTTACTGCGCCGTATCCATCTCGTTTTAATTCGTTTAACTTATTGATACACTTTTTTGTAGATGCTAGCATCAACTTAAAGCCTTTTTTAGAGCTGTCTGGGATAAAATTGAGGAATTCATCAACATGCCCCACAGCCAACCAGTCTGAAAATACCTCAATTGGCGATTGGACTTTTTGAGCATAGAGAAACCTTCTAATTTCAGGCATCATTTGCCTATCCCCATCACCATAATCAGCAAATTTTTTTCCTCCAAAGACGATGCGGCCAAAGGGATAGTTTCTGCCATTAACGACGACTGGTGGGCTGACCTCTAAGTTTCCAAAGCCATCCAGTGAATTGTATTCCTCCCTTGAATTTACTTGCTCCCCCTCTATTTGAAAATGTCCGAAATCAGACGCTAAAAGCTCGTCTTCAGGGAATGAGTCAAGTCCTCTGTTTCTGGGGCCGTCAAATACTACAGGAATGGAATGGCCAGCTCCCTGACAGTAACCGAATTCAATTTCATCTTGAATCCAGTGATCACCTTTATAATCCGACCCTTCTATAATCTGCAGGGGAATGTTCAATGAGTTACATGCACGTAACAAGTCGGAAAGAAACTTTCCGTTAGTTTCATGTCCGTGCTCGTCAGTAAGCCTGACAGTAAATACCTTTAAAGGGCGTTGTGTATTAGGAGTCATGATCCAAGGGGCAACTCTGAAAACTACTTGCTCCGCCTCTTTGATTACTTTTGTGTCATGGTTAACAATTTGTATTTCAAGAGTAATTAGCCCGTCAAAGTATGCATTTGGTAACTGATTAGCTTCTACATATAGCTTTTCTCCATCTAGAGACAAAGCAGGTGATAGCGAGAGAGGTTCATTTTTTCCTGTCGGGTCATAACCTAAAACAAGCTCTAGATCTCCACTACAGTTTTCTTTATATATAGAAAATCTTTTAGCCGCGTTTTCAGTCGCATAAATATGTAACTTTTGATTGTCAGAGGTTAAATCACTTGGAATTGGATCAATTCTAAGTTCTGATAATTCGGACCTTGATTTAGTATTTGGAACATGTTCATTAGGGTCTCCATCATGATTGGCAAGTAGTATTGCTCCTGGTTGGTTCTCTCCCCAAACCCAATTACTTTTTCCTTTTTGAGTCACTCCTCCATAACGATTACTATCAATATGGACTCTGATTTTTTGTTTTATTGCTAACCTTTGTGGATTTATAAATAAATTAGTAAATAAACCAATTAATGAAATAGTTAATAAATTTATTCGCTCTATCACTATCCTTTTGATTAAAAGATAGATGCCTCAATATACCAAAATTAATGCATCGTTATAAATAATATTTTTCCAATTGAATAATTTGACGACAAAAATGAGTAATATTATTAAATAACAACGTTAAATTTTTATAATACTGATGATATTGGTTAAGGAAAAAATATTCCGCATTATATTTTGTCACCAAAATATAATATTATTAAAAATGAATTTGAGAACATCAAAAATTTACAATAGATACCAAATTGCAAACACTGACTTATCAATAATCTGGCACTTTTTTCATAAGCCAACGTAATTCAGATAATAACCTGGAAATCTAATTTTTCATTTATAATCCACGAATGAAAAATAATTCACGTAAATTAACAAAATAAAATTAAGAAGAAAAATGCCAAAAAGCGATAATACTTTGGAAAAAATCCGTTTCGACCTCAGTGGTTTCTCATATGAAAATGTTACAGAAAACGCCTAGCAGAGTGGCATCTTATTTTTAAAATGAAAATATTCACTATGCTGGATAGGCTAAAAGTGAGATTGCCGGGTTAATAGTGTTTTTGTGAAGTGATTCATCGTCACCATATCTGGAATGGTGACGATGTGGGCGCCACGTTTGAAAAACGCGAAATTACCGAAGAGGGTGACGATGTGAAATACTACCATCGTGATCATCTGGGTAATGGTGAACTAGTCACCGATGCTAGTATGGGAGTACTAGCTCAGCGTTTCTACACGCCTTATGGTGAATTGGACTAGCGGGGGCATTTGAATCGGATAAGTAGTGGCCGTTACCGACCACCACTCTCCTAAGAACCGTGCATGCGCG
>MDLC01000063.1 GCA_001723645.1 Candidatus Endobugula sertula
TCTGCGTCCTCCTCTTGGTTTTGTTAATAGCGCATCAACACCGTCTTTAAAATAAGCACTCCAAATACGACGAACATATCCTGTGCTGAATTGCGTTAGCTTTGCAATTTTTTCTGCGCTGTAGCCAAGCAACCTCGAAAGTAAACACATTGCAAGCGTTTTACATCTACTGCTAGGGGGCAGATGTTAATGAAGTGCTAAATACGGGATAAATCATCTGCGGATACAGCTTTAGTTAAGTGGTAGCCCATAGAGATTGACCTTGAATATTTTTGAGCGTTATTTTACACATATTGAAAGCTAATTGGTATCAGCAGTAAAGGAAATATCTAATCGGTCTGCAATCTCTTGTGATCGTTCAATAGATTCTGGTGTGGCAACGGTTCGTTGTTTTTTACTTTTTAGCACACTGTAAGCACTATCGTGATCAATTTAATCAAGTGAAAGCAAGTGGGAAAGATTGTCTCATAGTGTGCCAAAGTAGGGTAACGATGAATATCTTACTTGACAGATTGTCGCATAAAGCAACAATTTTGGTGACATACTAGAAATTTCCATAACAATAAAAATATATTTGGCGTCTAAATAATCTTATTGAGCCTAAAAACTGTCTTTTTAGGCGAAATACTTTGCTGACGTTACCACTTTTATGGATAATGTCACGGATTACATCGTAGAACAAAAAATAACAACTTACTTTCACTACTATTTTTATTGGTTAAGGATCACATCTTCTTCATGGGAAGGTGATCTTTTAGTACGACCACAGGCAGGGACTCATAATAATGATCAGGATTGCGTTTTTATGGACAATGACCGTTGGATGTTTTCTTTTTTCTTCTGATACGTTAAGTGCAACAAGCGTATGCGGTAATGACCACACTTCCATCAATAATTTACACGCGCAGGGTCAAATTGTTACGGGCCGTTCACAGGCATTTGGTGGCAGTTGTAATGGCAGCTCATTACGATTGACATTTGATTTTCCAAGAAGCTCTGGTACGACCCGCATGTGTTTTCCCTCTACGGCGGCGAATGTCCCTGAGGGCTTAGTAATTACGGGTTATTCAGCTTGTCCTCGTGCCAGCTCGATTGGTAATGTCGCAGGATACACACTGGGGTATCCTAGGTCTTCGGGTTCCAGTATCTGTAGCAATTCCCCTATACCTGAAGGCTATATAGTGACACAAACGGGGGCGTTTAAAACGTGCTCAAGCCAAGGCACAACGCGAAGCGGAATGACAGTTGCGGTGCCCAGTACAACACCTGGCCGCTCCACCACAAAATGTAGCCCCCCTTTCCATGATGTTCCGGCTGGTTTTGTGACCACATCGTATTCCTCATCAAGTGCGTGCCGACAATCCAATGGTTCCTTAGGGTCTTCATCCAGTATTACGGTGCCTTCGCCGACAAGAAATACCTTCGTTTGCAGTGGTAGTCCTGTCCCGCCGGGGTTTTCGTATACCTCACAAGTATCCAGTACGGCTTGTCGCTCAGGGAGCTTCGGACCCGGCACTGGATATATTATTGGCCCGGTAACGGGACAAACCGCCACGATTTGTGCGACGAACTCGTCACACCTCCCAGCGGGTTATTTGGTGACTTCGCAGGCGGCTTCATCTATTTGCGGTTCTTTTAACCAGTGGCAAATATCCAGACCAGTGACATCAGGTATTACGGTGTGTACCGTAGGGGGTAGCCCTATTGTGCCAGCAGGGTATGTGATTACCAGTCGCAGCCGACGTTCCTCTTGTACGGGGTCGGGTGCTAACTCTTATCATGTTAAGGTGCCCTCTGGAAGTTCCCAGTTTATTTGCCAAGGCTCTGCTATTCCAGCAGGGTGGGCTGTGAGATCAACAGGTACCAGTACGGCGTGTGTGGCAACCGGTTCTGGTAATTCAGCGACGATTGTCCCCTTATCCGGTGATGGGCCATTTTATGTCTGCGCTAATACCACTTTGCCCGCAGGCTTTGTGATTACCCATATTATTTCATCATGGTCTTGTTCTTCAGATACATGGGTAGTACAAAAGCCGAACCCAACACGCGGTGTCACCACGGTACATTGTGGTCTCCATAGCCAGATTCCAACAGGCTTTGTGATTACCGCACAACGGCAGCTCTCACAATGCCGTAGCGCGGTGGGCAGTTCAGGCTTAGGGTTTGATATTACACAACCGATAACCACTGGTGAGACAACGGTCTGTCCTATTTCGGTGATTCCCGAAGGCTTTGTGATTACAGGTACCGTGTCAGCGGGTAACAGTAGCTGCGGTAATTCTGCCGCCTACAAAATTGCTGTACTGTCTGGCCCCGGCCCCTTTGAAGTGTGTAATATTAGTGGTTTACCCCAAGGTTACGTGGTTACCTCCGTTCTTTCAGGTGATCGCTGCGGTGCACATGGTGGTCATGTCGTACAACAACCTGCTAGTACGGGTGAAACCAGAATATGTCGTTATGGGCGTCAGGATTTCTCCGTCACCGATGCGCCCATCGCTTCGGGCTATGCTGTGGTGGGCGTTATTCAAACCAGTAGTTGCCCCTTATCCAATGGTTTGTTTATTAGTTTGCCCAACCCCGATTCCGCAACGGTGATGTGCAACGGCTTTGATGTGCCTGATGGTTATATTCGCTCAGGCTTATCGATCAATCCGCCACGATGCGGTGCCATTGGTGGGTACACCATACTGCCGCTGAATAGTTCGCAAGCGGTTGTTCCCACCCCGTTTATTGATGCTGAATCTGATGTGACGACAGCCCCTAATGCCCCCGTGATTGAGTGCGTGGTACAAGGCGTTAATGGTGGTCTGATTAGCCAAGCCACCACCAACCCGTCAGGCTGTCATTAGATAAGGAATAGACTATGAACGTTAAAGGAACATCGTATTATCTAAAGACCTGCCTTTCTCCGGTTGCCTGCTTTATTGCCTTGATGGGCTTAAGTACCTCGGTAACGGCCTTTGATTGGCAGTTGGATAATCACACAGTGCTTACCGGTGACCCTAATAATGATGGCGTCACCGATATTTACTTACAACCAGCTACCACCACCACGGAAGTGGAAATTCCTTACAATATCACCCTAAACCTTAATACCCGATCCGCGTTTAGGGATACCGTGATCAGTGGTGACAGTAATAATAGTTCTTTCTCTCTGGCCTATCCTGCGGCCAGTGCCACCGTACAAAACCCCACATGGCAAGACAATAATGACTACACGCGCTTGTTAGGCGATTTTAATGGTGATGGCTACCAAGATATCTTATTGCAACCCAATCAATCCGATTTAAACGGATTAGTGGTGACGGGTTTTGGGGACAACCAACAACCCACTATTCTATATACCTTATCGGCCACGATTTCTGGCGTTGCCATCAATAGCACGGTCACCACTTTGCTGATACGGGATGTCAATAACGATGGCCTGGACGATATTGTGCTTCAGCAAGCAGGCCAGTCGGACCGTGTATTGCTTTCCCAAGATTCGGGCGATGTTAGTCCTTTATTGGCTTATCCTCTGTGTCAAACCAGCGAACAACTGACGGATGCAGACTGTGATGGCACCGCAGATCGTTACGAATCACAAGCTACTCGTTACAACCCGCAACAAACTACACCCTTTGAACAAGCACTCGCACCAGAAACCATAGGCACTATCAATGGTAACGTGATTGTCGCCGTCAACGGTACGGTCAATTACACACTGCCGCTGACGCTACCGCCTGCGATTGCGGATATTGCCCCTGATATTGCACTTGCCTACAACCAGGAAGGCAGTAATGGTCTCGTGGGTATGGGGTGGTCAGTAGCGGGCCTTTCTTCTATTCGCCGCTGTGCCACCACTATCGTACAAGATGGCTATATTAACGGCGTTAATTTTAATAGCAGTGATCAATACTGCTTTAACGGTGAACGCTTAATTAATATAGGCAATAACGAATACCGCACCGAAAACGATACCTTTGCCAAAATTATCGCGGTCGGTAGTGCCGGCAATGGCCCTGCCAGCTTTACGGTTTACCAACCTTCTGGTGATATTGAATATTACGGCGCCACCACCAACGCCAAACGCCAGCCACAATCCGGTAGTGCTATTTATCAATGGGCGCTTAATCGCGTACAAGATCGCGAAGGCAATACCGCCGATTACACCTACCACAATAATACCGCCAATGGCGAGTTTCGCATCACCCGTATTGATTACAACGCCAATACGCAAGCAGGCCAATCTCATAACACCAGCGTGCGCTTTGAATATGAAAACCGCAACGATATAACACCCGCCTATACCGATAGTATTCTTACTACGATCAACCAGCGCCTGCGGACTATTCGCACCACTGTAGACAATACCCAAGTCCGTTACTACCAACTGAGCTACACCAGTGGTGCCAACCAGCGCTCCTTATTGGCCAGTGTGCAAGAATGTTTAGCCTCTGGTGATTGCTTACCTCAAACCACCTTTACATGGGACAAAGGCCTTGCCACAGAAGCCCAACTTAATTTAACCGAAGATGCCAGCCATCCTGGTTTTACCGCATCCGTATATACCGATCAGCGTTATCAACTAGGCGACGTGAATGCCGATGGTAAGGCCGATGTGGTATGGACCTATCGCGACAATAACCAACTGGGGCGCGTCGTATTTTTGGCGAATGCCGCCGGTACCGGTTTTGAGCAACAACCAACACAATTAGAAACCGGCTACTTTGCCGGAGTCGTCGATGATGAAAGCCAGCAATATCTGCTGGGCGATATCAACGGCGATGGCAAAAGCGACCTGATCTGGATTGCCCGTCATATTGATACCGTGGTGCGTACGATCTATTTGGCTAATGAACAGGGCACAGGCTTTGTCAGCCAAGGGTATGAGTTAGATGTCAATCCACGCTATAACGAATTTTTGCAGGGTAAATATCGCCTAGCCGATGTCAATGGCGATAACTTGCAAGACCTCGTATGGGTTTACCACCACAATAACCGTATTGGTATTAATACCTATCTAACACACTACAACGGTAATCAAGTCTATCTAGGCAAAGTATCGGAGTTGATTGATGCCGACCTCAGTCCCGACTTTTATCAACACCAAGAATTTGATGTGGGGGATGTGAATGGTGACGGTAAAAGTGATGTCGTGTGGACATTCCGCTATCAAAATACTTTCTACCGTATGCTTTACCTTGCCAATGCTGCTGGCAGTGGGTTTACCAAAATTTCCCTGGGTTCTGATGCCGTTTCCAATACAGGCACCAACTATAATACTCGTTTGGGGGATATTAACGGTGACGGCAAAGCGGATTTGGTCTGGACCTATAACAACGGTAACCAACTCACCCGTACCGTGTATTTAGCCAGCCGTTTAGGTACCAGCTTTGATAAAAAGTCCAGCCTCACCGATACCAGCCTGTTATTAAACAACCATAGCTTTCAACGTTCACGGCTGGCCGATATTAACGGCGATGGTCGCCAAGATTTAATCTACAGCTATGTGGATAACACCGACTTTGGTTGGGTGGCTTATCTGGCTGATCTAAATGGTGAGGGCTTTACTCGCCATACCAGTGGTTCACAAACGATTGGTACGGGCACGGCTAACCATGAATACCGCTTTGCAGATGTAACAGGTAACGGTAAATCCGATTTGGTATGGACGTTTAATACCTCTACGGGAACACTACGTCGCCAAACCCTCACGCAAGCGGACTCCTATGCCGACCATCTTACCGGTGTGACGGATGGCCTTAATAATACGGCCAGTATTCAATACCGCTATCTCGCCAATGATCCGAATTATTCTCAGGCCAGTACCGTTAATTATCCGATACGCAACGATGCCGGTATCCGCTATGTGGTTAATCAGGTGCAGCGCAGTAATGGTATTGGTGGGCTGAATACCACCAGCTATCGCTATCAAGGCGCACGCACCCATCTACAAGGTCGAGGCTTTTTAGGCTTTGCCCAGCGCAGCATGATTGACCAACAGCGCCAACTCACCACCACCGAATACTACCGTCAAGCTTTCCCCTTTATTGGTGATACGAGTCGCACGACTGTAGCCAATAGCAGCCATACTATTGAAGAAATCCACAACGACTGGCAACAAACCGCCAATAATAACAACCGCACCGTACATCGCTACTTACACCGCCAAGCGGTGATTAAACGTAATCTAAATAACGGGCAAGAACAAACGGTGAGTGTATTAAACAATACCTACAATCATACCTACGGTTATGTACAGCGTTCTATCACGCAAACGGGCAGGGGATATAGTAATTACGCGCTAAGCACAGTTGAGCAAACGGTAACGACCGATTACCAATATGCCCTTAACACCGCTGACTGGCGTATCCGTTTTGTCAGCGAAGAGAGTAAAACATGGCAAGCCTCCAATGAGTCAAACCGTACCGTGGTGCGCCGCTTTACCCCGTATTCAAGCACCTCACTGCTCACCCAAACTGAAACGGATTTTGCAGATTCCAACGTTGAACAAACCCGCACCTATACCCGCGACGCCTTTGGCAATATTATCCAAGCCACTACAAGTGCAAGAGACATCAATAACACCAGCGCCGCCGCACAAACTCAAACGGTCAACAACTATACTCGCGGCCTGTTTGCGGATATCACCACCAATGCCGAAGGCCACAACGAACAACACCAGTTTGATGCCCGCTATGGCACGCTGACTCGTCATAAAGACGCTAACGGCTTACTGACCGATAGCCGCTATGATGGTTTTGGGCATTTACTGTTTACCCGCCAGCCTGATGGCAGCCAAACCCGTTATGATTATCAGTTGTGTAACAACAACTGCCCCGCGCAAGCGAACCATGCCCATTACGCCATCACACAAACCACCACCCACCCCAATGTGAGCGGGCAGGCGGGCGTAAAATTAGGCGCGCCTACAGTGATCAGTTATTACGACCAACAAAACCGCGTGGTTGCCACGCAAACCACCCATGACAACGGCAGCCACCAATGGGTACAAACCCGTTACGATGCGCTGGGGCGTATTAGCCAACAATCACAACCCTACCTTACTGGAGGCACCGTTTACTGGACACAATTCCAATACGATGTGCTTGACCGTACCCTGCAAGAAACCCGCCCCGATGGTGGCCGTACGCAAACCGAGTACCTCGCCAGTAACAGCGAACCAAATCATTCCCGCATTACCGCCACTGTTACCGCGCCAGATCGTGCTACCACCACCTTAGTCTCCAACCTCTATCAAAACACGCTAGGGCAACTGCGCCGCAGTGTAGATGCCAACGGCACGCCGACCCACTTTGCTTACGATGCCCAAGGCCATTTGCGTGAAGTGGTCGTGAATAACAATACGGCGACTCGCGTCACCATTGAAACCGATAGTGCCAATAACCGCACCCGCCTGCTAGACCCCGATGCAGGCGATATTCGTTATGAATTTGATGGCTTTGCGCGTGAGCGCCGCCGCACGTATATTGGCGCAGGGCCAAACAATAGCAACCAAACCGTTACCAGCACCTACGACAAACTTAATCGTTTAATTCAGCGTATTGATAATGATGGCAGCCAAACACAAACGGCTATCAGAACCGCCAACTGGAACTACGACCCTACAGGCGCACTCGGCCAACTTGCCAGCAGCCAAAACAACAATTATCAGCAAACTGTAGACTACGATGCGCTCACAAGAGTGCAGGCCACACACACTCAATTACTGGGAGAAAGTGCGCCTAAAACCCTGCAATATACTTACGATTTCTTTAGCCGCCCACAAACAAAACGCTACCCCAATAATGTTGCCGTAGAATACCAATACAATACCCACGGCTACCATCAAGCTACGCGCAATGCCAACACGCAGGCACTCTATCGCGAAGTACTGCAACGCAACGCTTATGGTGAAATCACCCAAGAGCGTTTAGGTAATGGCGTCACCACCAATCGTAACTATGATCTTCGCATGGGGCGTATTGCTAAAATTGCTACACAATCGACAAACGCCAATCAGTATCAACAACTCAGCTACTTACACGATAGTGCCGGTAATTTATTACAGCGCCGCTCTCAACGTAATAGCGCCAGTGAAAACCTGACCGAAACTTTCCAATACGATAATTTACATCGCCTAACCGCAGCCACCACCACCGGTCTTAACAGCGGTAGCCGCACTATTACTCATGCTTATGATGCGCTGGGTAATATTACCCAAAAATCAGATCGTTCTGATGTGAATGGTTATACCTATGGCGAGGGTAGCGCAGGTGCTCATGCCGTGACGCGTATTGAACACAATGGGCAGACCACCATTTACCAGTACGATTCCAAAGGCAATATGATCGCAAGAGGAGATCAAAACCTCACGTACTCTGTGTTTAACAAGCCCACACACATCACAGAAACTAACACCACTACACAATTTCAGTTCGGGCCAGATCGCCAGCGTTTCTATCAAGACACCACGCATAACAGTACACAAACCAAAACTCGCTATTACAATGCTGACTATAAAGAGGTAGAGCGCGCGAAGAATAATAAAACCACTCAACGTGCCAAAGTTACCGTGGGTGATTATTTAATTATCGCCACTCAAACCAGCGGTAATACTCAACTGGAAGACCACGATTACCTTCATCGTGATCACCTTGGCAGTGTCGAAGCCACCAGTAATCGTTTAGGTCAATTCACTGGGCGCTTTGCCTTTGATCCGTGGGGTGAACGCAGGAATGATAATTGGGAAAACAAAGATATAAATTACCAAGCCAGTATCGACAAACGCACCTTTGAATCCACCACCAAGGGTTTTACCGATCATGAGCATTTAGATGCCGTAAACCTGATACATATGAACGGGCGTGTGTACGATCCGTTGATCGGAAGATTCTTAAGCCCCGATGATTACGTACAATTCCCGGAAAGTAGTCAGAGTTATAACCGTTATACCTATGTACTGAATAATCCACTGAGTTATACCGATCCGAGCGGGGAGGCTGTCTTTACCACTACCATTGCGGTTATCGCGGCCTTGGTTAAGGCTTATGAAGTTATCACCACCATTAGTGATGCGCATGAAACTATTACCGATGATAACCTGACAACGGGTGAGAAAGCGCTTGAATTAACGAAACAAACTGCTGTAACAGTAGCAGCACCACCGGGTGGCAAAATTGCGGTCAAACAAGGCCGTAAGATTTTAAACAAAAAAGCGAAACCTGAACCTGAGACTAAGAATAAGCAGGTTTCCTCTCAGAAAAGTAAAGATAATAAAAAAGATGGAAGTGCGGAAAAGCCTGTTTTTGAAGTGAGCCGTTCGACAACTCCTCAAATTGCTGAAAATATTAGTACAGCAATATCTAAAGGAGCTCCTACTACCCTAGCTAGGGAAACATCAAAAAAACAAATTAGAAAAAATCGTAGAGATGCATTAAGAGGTAAAAAAGCTGCTGGTCCAGGAAAGTCTTTAGATGAATTTCCTTTTGCATCTACTAAACAAGGAGGGAAGGGTGCTTGTGTTTCTGCTGTATGTGCTAAAGAACAAAGTATCCAAGGTGGGCAACTTAGTCAGTTTTTTAAGAAAAATAAAATTAAAGATGGCGATGAGTTTGATGTGAAAGTGGTAGACTAATTTATGAGTAAAATTAAATTTCATAGAAAATTAGATGAAATCCTTTCTTTTGTAGAAGCTGGTAATAATAACTTTGCTAAGCATCTAAATAAGGGAGTTGATGAAAATTATATTAAAGAACAACTTTTGGATATAAATATTTCTCCAAATTCAGAAATTCTATGGCTTTACTCATGGAAAAATGGAATGCTTGTTGAGAAAGGTACTCCCTTAGATGATATTCAATTTTTTCCTGGATACCATTTCTTAAGTATTGATGACGCTATACTCCAATATTCTCTAATAAAAGGTGATGATCGATGGAACTCGTCATGGCTTCCTTTTATGGCTAATGGTGCTGGAGACTATTATATGGTTGATCTTTCTGCATTAGAAACAGTAAAAGCTCCAGTTTTGAGCTTTTTTAGTGAAGAGTCAGAGTGTGATATTGAGTATGAATGTATTGATAAAATGACGTCGACTTTTTTAGAGGGTTTCCGTAAAAAAATTATTTATTATGATCAATATGGGTATTTAGAGATGGACGACGATAAGTATTGTTTATTGGCTGGAAATATAAACCCGACCATTGATTTTTGGAAATATGACTAGTTAGGTGGCGGCATAGATAAATAATAGGTGCGTTACCAAATAACTATTTCTCTAATTAAATTAATATCTTTGTTACATTAACTCTAAACCAATGGCAACGTAAAAATACAATTACAGGTGTGTAGCATACAGCTATAGATAAAGAGCTTTTACATTATGGATAATCTAAAAAAATTATTATCAACAATTGTACTGTTTTTAATGGTCAGTGCCCCTTTGCACGCTGAACCGGGTTCGGCACTGTGGTCGGTCGATATTGGCGGCAATATCGGTTCTTCGGCGGCTTATGATCATACCAATGGCCAGTTGTATGTCGGCTCAGCGGATAAGCGCCTTTATGCACTGGATAATGTGGGTAATGTTCTGTGGACGTTTGCCACGCAGGGTTATATTGCTGCAGCACCAGTGGTCAGTGCTGATGGTGCTATTGTGTATATCACCTCTTATGACCACCATGTGTATGCGATAGATACCCAATCGGGTATTGAGTTATGGCGTTTTAATACTGGCGATATTGTGTACGCCTCAGTCGCGATTGATCAAAACAATCATCTTTATATTGGTAGCCGCAATGGCATTTTTTATGCTTTGGATGGTACAACAGGTGCTGAACAATGGCAGCTTGCGCTTGGTAGTGTAATTGGTTCATCGGCGGCGATTGAGCATAATGGTTATGTGTATGTGGGCGCGGCAGATGGTTATTTGTATGCCCTTGATCCATCTGCGTTACAGGTAAACCCATCGGCAGGATGGGTGTGGCGTGCGTTTACTGGTGGTGGCGTATCGTCTCCGGTGATTGATTTTGATGGGCATATTTATGTGGGCTCGCACGATTATTCTATTTACTCCTTTGATGGTGATACCGGTGCTCAACGTTGGAGTACCACTCTGGGCGGGCGCATTACTTCTTCTCCGGTAATTGACGCTCAAGGTAATCTGTATGTGAGTACGTTTGATAATGGGGCGCTAAACGCACTCGCTCCGTCAGGTTCGTTAATCTGGTCATTGCCATTAAGCAATAGCTCTGAACCCATGTATTCTTCACCGGCCTTAGCTAATGATGGCACGGTGTTTGTAGGTGCTTTCGATGGAGTTATCCGTGCAATTGATCCTTCTGCTTATAGTGCCAGTAATACTCCCAATGATCCACAAAGTCTGGTGGTGTGGTCAACACAGTTAGGTAGCCCGGCGGTATCTTCTCCATTGATTGATAACACGGGGACTGTTTATATTAGCGCCCAAAATAATTATTTTTACGCGATTGAAAGTAACATTACCGGTGCTGCCAATAGTGCATGGCCGTTGTTGGGCAAGAACGCTAATCGTAATGCGCTGCAAGTGAATACGGATTCTGATGGCGATGGTCTGTCTGATAATCGTGACCCGTTTCCCTCAGACCCTGACAATGGCTTAAATCATTCAGCGTGGGCGGCTTGTTCTGGCGAATGGCATTTTTGTTCGCCACCAGCGCCTGCTTTTGTTCGCTATGGTGCAGCAGGGCAGTACGCCTATGCCTATGTGACCGATACCATTCATTGTATGAACCCTGTCTTTGGTGATCCAGTGCCCGGTGTTCTAAAAAGCTGTGAGTATTTATTGAGTGACCAAGACGATTTTGATGGTGATGGCGTGGTGGATAGGGTCGATGCCTTCCCCGAAGATTCGACTGAAACACTGGATTCCGATCAGGATGGCACTGGTAATAATGCTGATCCATTCCCTTATGACCCTGATAATAATATCGCCGGTGGCTGGGTATCTTGTGGTGACGAGTGGACAACCTGTACCGTACCGGTACCCGCCGAGGTACGCTATGGCGCTAATGGCCAGTATACGACTCAACAGGTAGAAACCGCTATTGCCTGTACTAATAGTGCCTTTGGCGGTGACCCCCTTTCTGGTGTCTTTAAAGCCTGTAGTTATTCACTAAGCTCAACAGCAGATTTTGATGGCGATGGTGTGGTGGATAGCCTCGATGCCTTTCCAGCCGATAAATCAGAAAGTGCAGACTCCGATTACGATGGTATTGGTGATAATGGTGATCTGTTCCCACAAGATGCCACCAATAATCCTAATGCTAACTGGGTGCACTGTGCTAATGATAACGCGGTTTGCCAATTACCCAGCAGTTCAATAGTTCGCTATGGTGCAGGTTCGCAGTATCTCTTTAAGGTGGTGACAGACTCCATTACTTGTAGTGCCAGTGTCTTTGGTGACCCTGCGCCTAATCTTGCCAAAACTTGTTCGTATATGCTTCAGGACACCGATGGTGATGGTCTGCTTGATAATAATGATCCGTTCCCCACAGACCCTGAAAACGGTATTGATGATGCAGGTTGGACGGCATGTGCCCGCGAATGGCATTTTTGTTCTCCACCCGTACCTGCTTATGTCCGTTATGGGGCTAACGGTCAGTATGCCTATCAGTATACCGATGACACTATTCATTGTATGAACCCTGTCTTTGGTGATCCAGCGCCGGGTGTTGTTAAATACTGTGATTACCTATTGAGTGATATCGACGACTTTGATGGCGACGGTGTGGTCGATAGTGTTGACGCCTTCCCAGCTGATAACACAGAAGCCCTAGACTCAGATAAGGACGGTATTGGTAATAATGCCGATCCATTCCCGTATGACGCCGATAATAATGTGGCGGGTGGTTGGGTATTCTGTGGTAATGAGTGGTCAAGCTGTACTGTCCCCGTGCCCGCCGAAGTGCGTTATGGTGCTAACGGTCAGTATGCGACTCAACAGGTACAAGATACGATTGCCTGTACCAATAGTGCCTTCGGTGGTGATCCCATTTCCGGTGTGCTCAAAGCGTGTAGCTATTCCTTAAGCTCTACCGCAGATTTTGATGGCGATGGTGTAGTGGACAGCTTGGATGATTTCCCAGCAGACCGTACAGAGAGCGTCGATTCCGATAATGACGGTATTGGTGATAATAGCGATGTCTTCCCGAATGATCCAACCAATAACCCCAATGCTAATTGGATTCATTGTGCGAACGATAATGCACTCTGCGAAGTACCTAGCCGTGCCCTTGTGCGTTATGGTGCAGGTTCACAGTATCAATTTGCGGTGGTGATCGGTGCGGTTCACTGTAGTGCTAGTGTTTTTGGTAACCCTGCGCCCAATCAGACAAGAGCCTGTTCCTATATCGTGATAGACCCTGTTGTGAGTAGCAGTGCAGCGATAGCCGGTAACTTATCGGCAAGTCCAGTGGTGACAACTCTGGCAAATACCGTCAGCGATAGTCAGTTTAATAACGGTAACCCAGAGCGTATTCGTTCTGAGCTAATGGGTTCGCCTTCGTATATGCTGTTATCGCCCGTCAGAAAAACATTGAATGGCGCTGATGTGTCTATTGACTATATGGTGCATGAGCCAGTGGTGTCACCGAAAGGTATTGTGTTGTTAATTGCGGGTGGTCAGTTAGATGCCGAACTCAGTGTTGATACGGATAATAATATTCTTTCAGTGGGCGATGATTTCCTAGTCCGTAGTGCCCACCTGTTTGCGGCTCAAGGCTATAAGGTAGTGACTATGAGTCATCCTTCTGATAGAGCCGATGATGTGGGTAACGATACTAACGGCTATGTGTATGATTATTATCGCAACTCCATGCGTCATGCTGTGGATGTTTCCACGATTATCAATACGGAAAATCAGAACGGTTTGCCGGTATTTATTTCGGGCACCGACCGTGGTGCGATTTCAGCGATGGCGTTAAATACGATGGCTAATGCGATTGATCTTACATCACCGATTACCAGTGGTGTGTATGTACCGATTAATTCGGCTCACTTTGACTTCAACAATGCAAGTCGTAATATTTATATTGCGTGGCATGTGAATGATGCGTGTTCGGTATCGACACCAACGGGTGCAGAAAACCTACGTGATGAATTAATTGCAGCAGGTGTGAATATTCAAGCGAATGCCTTTGCGGGAGGCTTTGATAATCCAGCACAAACAAACCCTTGCCAGAACGATACGGTACACAGTTTCTTTGGTATCGAAAGTGGCGTCGTTGAGAAAATAACGGCATGGTATGACAGTCTGTTAGCAACACTACCGCAAACGCGCCCAACGGCTGATGCTATGACATTAGCAACAGGAACCACTGCAATTGATCTAAGTGTATTATCAGCAGGGGAAGGCCCGCTGACCTATAGTTTACCTTTTACAACCAGTAGCTTGGGAGGAAGTTTAACACTCAGCCATGGTGTCGTGAGTTATTCGCCGCCAGCGAATAGTATCGCGACAGAAGATAGTTTTGTCTACATCGTTAAAGACCGTAATGGAGGTATCAGTCACAATGTAGTGACAATACCGCTTCAATAGGCTTTAACACAACACGCATGTAGGTATTTGTAAAGCCTATTACTGGCTACAAATTTCCTACAACAATTGTGCATTGTTATGCAAAGTAGGGCAAAAGTCGCAACGAACGCCCTTTTTTAGCCTATATAAATCAATAGGTTAGGTTGTATAACTTTTAACCAATTGGTCGCGCGTTCGAGTCGCGCACGACCCACCATTATTTTCCTTGTGATTCAACCTGTTAGCAGGTTCCCCGCTAAACGGTTTTCCTTTCAATAGAGTCAATGTCGGCACTTGAACTACAGTAAGCGATTAACCAACCCCACTCTATGTAAGCGCAAAGGCAACGACAGTGTTTTAGCCAGAAACGTTTTCTGCTAC
>MDLC01000064.1 GCA_001723645.1 Candidatus Endobugula sertula
CATCCGATTGCGATGGAAGAGGGTTTACGTTTTGCGATTCGTGAAGGGGGTCGTACAGTCGGTGCGGGTGTTGTCGCCAAGATTATTGAATAATTGTTGGTAGTCTTTGGTCGAAAGGCCAACAAGCCGAGCCGATTAATCGGCTCGGCTTGTGTTTTATCTGGCTTTTTACCAATGTTGGGTTAGGTCTGAATGTTGAACTGTTGATTATAAGCCTTATTATAGGTAAGTCTTAATAAAAAGTTGTTTGTTTAAAGGTACGTTTAATAGGCCAGTAGTTCAATTGGTAGAGCGTCGGTCTCCAAAACCGAAAGTTGGGGGTTCGAGCCCCTCCTGGCCTGCCATTTTAAGTAATAAAATCTGTAGCTAGGTTTTTTGAATGAGTGTTGGGGTAAACGTGAACACTAAAGCAGAGACAAGTGAATACCCATTCAATTGGTTAAGATGGCTAATTGTTGTCGTTCTAGTTGTAGTGGGTGTTGTTGGAAATTCTTATTATAGTGAATTAGGATTGTTTTATCGGGTCGCTGCGCTTTTAGCTTTGGGCTTGTTAATCTTATGGCTTGCCGTTAATACTTCTCAGGGTGCTGTATTGTGGGAAACGGTTAAAGCGTCTCAAACAGAACTTCGTAAAGTTGTTTGGCCTACCCGCCAAGAAATTAACCAAACAACATTGGTAGTCATTGTGTTGACTATTGCTATGGCCATCATTTTATGGGGTCTTGATACCTTCTTGGGTTGGATAGCGTCTTTAATTATAGGATAAACAAAGCATGTCGAAGCGTTGGTATGTCGTACACGCCTATTCTGGCTACGAAAAAAAAGTAGCAACGGCTTTAAAAGAGCGTATTGAATTGCATAATATGCAAGACTCTTTTGGGGAAGTATTGGTGCCTACGGAAGAAGTGGTAGAGATGCGTGCAGGTCAAAAACGTAAGTCAGAGAGAAAATTTTTTCCTGGGTATGTTTTGGTTCAAATGGAGTTAACCAATGACTCATGGCACTTGGTTAAAGAAACGCCACGTGTCATGGGCTTTATTGGTGGCAAGGCTGATGATCCTGCGCCAATTACTGAAAAAGAAGCCCAGTTGATTTTACAACGTATTGATGACGCAGTAGAGAAACCCAAACCGAAGACGATTTTTGAGCCTGGTGAAATGGTTCGTGTTATCGACGGGCCATTCAATGATTTCAATGGCGTTGTTGAAGAAGTGAATTATGAAAAAAGTCGATTGCAGGTTGCTGTATTGATTTTTGGTCGTTCCACACCCGTTGAACTAGAATTTGGTCAGGTGGAAAAAACCTGATAAAAGTTTCAATTGCTCTTTCTATGGAGGGTAGTTGAAAACATGAGTGACCTTACTTGATGTCAAATGGTTAGAGTTTTTAACAGTAAGGTTTTAGGGGGAGCCTAAGATAAATGAGTTATTTCGCTGTTTTTGCCAGCTGCAAGTCCCGTGAAAATTCTACTGATTTTGAGGCGTTAGCACCCATTTTTTAGGAGTCTTATTATGGCGAAGAAAGTAGAAGCTTATATTAAGCTACAAGTTCCTGCGGGACAAGCAAACCCAAGTCCTCCTGTTGGTCCTGCATTGGGTCAGCACGGCGTTAACATTATGGAATTTTGTAAAGCATTTAATGCGCAAACGCAGAACATTGAAAATGGTGCTCCAGTACCGGTTATTATCAGCGTTTACAGTGATCGTAGTTTTACCTTTGAAATGAAAACCCCACCAGCGGCGTTTTTGTTACGTAAAGCGGCAGGTATCAAAAAAGGCAGTGGTCGTCCAAATACTGAAAAAGTGGGTAAGGTCACTCGTGAGCAATTAGAAGAAATTGTAAAAATTAAAGAACCTGATTTGACGGCATCTGATATGGAGGCTGCTGTACGTACTATTGCAGGTAGTGCAGTAAGTGCAGGTCTTGAAGTAGAAGGAGTGAACTAATAATGACGAAATTAACTAAACGTCAGCAAGTCGCTCGTGAAAAAGTAGATTCAAATAAACAATATTCTATCGATGAGGCCGTTGCAATTATTAAGGAACTGTCGACGGTGAAGTTTGAAGAGACTCTGGATGTTGCAATTAACTTAGGTATTGATCCACGTAAATCTGATCAAGCTGTTCGTGGCGCAACTTCTTTGCCACATGGTACGGGTAAGGCTGTACGTGTTGCTGTATTTACTCAGGGTGCTAATGCCGATGCTGCTAAAGAAGTCGGGGCGGACTTAGTGGGTATGGAAGAGCTTGCCGCTGAAATTAAAAAAGGTAACTTGGATTTCGACGTTGTTATTGCTGATCCTGCAGCTATGCGCGTTGTTGGTCAGTTAGGCACTATTCTTGGTCCTCGTGGTTTAATGCCTAACCCTAAAACGGGTACTGTAACCCCTGATGTTGCTACAGCGGTGAGAAACGCTAAAGCAGGTCAAGTGCGTTACCGAGCGGATAAAGGCGGTATTATTCATGGTGGTATTGGTCGTGTTAACTTTGAAGTTGATGCGATCAAAGAAAACCTTGAAGCTTTATTAGCCGATTTGAAAAAAGCAAAACCAGCTGCGGCTAAAGGTGTGTACTTAAAGAAAGTTTCTTTGAGCAGTACTATGGGGCCAGGTTTATCGATTGATTTAGCCAGTCTGGACGTGTAATCCAACGGCGCAACCGAACTTTGGGGTCTGTGTTAGTTATTTTATCATGATACAGGTCGTCAAAGACCGTAGGGGTATAGCTGTATAGTTTTTGCAGTTTTACTTAATACAACTGAAGTTTAGTGAACCCTACGCAGACGGTGGGAACCCAAATCAGTATTTTTTATCGTTTTTGGACGATGGTGAACACTGGATTTAATCACCGAAGAAACGCTTATTGCTGAAGACATAGAGTACTGTAATGCAACATTCTATGTTTGAAGCAATAGGTAATGTAACCGGTTATCTTTTTATATTATTAATGTCGTAGTTTGAGATTAATGGTTTTTATAAGAAGCTAATCCAATCCAGGAGATAACTCGTGGCATTAGCATTTGAAGAAAAAAAGCAAATTGTCGCTGAAGTTAACGAGACTGCTAGCAATGCATTGTCGCTAGTCATCGCTGATGCTCGTGGCGTTAATGTGACTGACATGACAGGCTTGCGTAAGTTGGCGCGTGAAAACAATGTTGAGCTTCGTGTAATTCGTAATACTCTTGCGAAACGTGCGTTTGGTGAAACAGAGTTTGATTGTGTGAATGAAGCGCTGGTAGGTCCGTCCATCTTTGGCTTTTCTATGGAAGACCCAGGTGCTGCGGCCCGACTCTTTAAAGACTTTGCCAAAGAAAACGAAAACTTTGAAGTTAAAGCTTTGTCAGTAGGTGGTAAGTTGTTGGGTGTTGGTCAGATCGACGTATTAGCGAAGTTACCAACGCGCGAACAAGCGTTAGGTATGTTAGCAAGCGTTATGATCGCACCAGTCACGAAATTGGTTCGTACTTTCAACGAAGTACCTACCAAGGTAACACGTGCTGTTGCAGCCGTTCGCGACCAAAAACAGGAAACTGCGTAATCGACGCTTTGTGTCTATTGGGTAGTTTATTTTTTATTAATTTTTTATCGGGAGATTTGGGTCATGGCTCTATCTAAAGACGATATCTTGAATGCCATCGCTGAAATGTCAGTAATGGAAGTTGTTGAACTTGTAGAAGCAATGGAAGAAAAATTCGGTGTTTCCGCTGCTGCTGTTGCTGTTGCTGCCCCTGCAGGTGGTGACGTGAGTACTGAAGCAGTTGAGGAACAAACTGAGTTCGACGTTGTTCTAACTTCTGCTGGTGATAAGAAAGTTAATGCAATTAAAGCCGTTCGTGCGATTACAGGCCTTGGCTTGAAAGAAGCTAAAGAAATGGTAGAAAGTGCTCCAGCGGTTATCAAAGAAGGCGCTTCTAAAGAAGACGCTGAAGAAGTGAAAAAACAGCTTGAAGAAGCTGGTGCAACTGCAGAATTAAAATAATACTGCTAGTTGTGAGCCCTTGTTTGTTGAGTGACACTTCTAAATCATTCATAAATATGTAGGGTTGAGGCTGACGGGTTTTCTCGTCGGCCTTTTTCCGTTTGCAGAGAGCGGTAAAGTATAGTACTGCGGTAAATACTTTTAAAAACTGCCAGAGTTTTGGATGTGCGTAGTCGCTGACTGTTACGCATGAAAACAAAAAGCGTTAACCGCTCTACATAAGGTACCATACCTTTTAACAAGCTGAGGCATACAGATGGCTTACTCGTATACTGAGAAAAAACGTATCCGCAAGGACTTCGGCAAATTGCCCCATGTAATGGATGTTCCTTACCTTCTAGCAATTCAGCTGGATTCCTATTGTAAGTTTACCCAGGCAGACTTACCGTTGGAAGACCGACTCGATGTTGGTTTGCATGCTGCTTTTAAATCAGTTTTCCCCATTGTTAGCTATTCTGGTAGTGCTGCGCTTGAATACGTTAGTTATAGTTTGGGCAAGGCTACCTTTGATGTTAATGAATGTGTCCTGCGTGGTGCAACCTATGCTGCCCCATTGCGTGTTAAAGTGCGCTTGATTATTTATGACAAAGAGTCATCCAATAAAACCATTAAAGATATTAAAGAACAAGAAGTCTATATGGGAGAAATTCCATTGATGACAGATAATGGTACGTTTGTTATCAATGGTACTGAGCGTGTTATTGTTTCTCAATTGCACCGTTCTCCAGGTGTGTTCTTCGATCATGATAAGGGTAAAACCCATTCTTCAGGGAAATTGCTTTATTCCGCTCGTGTAATTCCTTACCGTGGTTCATGGTTAGACTTTGAATTTGATCCTAAAGATTTAGTTTATGTTCGTATTGATCGTCGTCGTAAGTTGCCTGCGACTATTTTGTTACGTGCTTTAGGCTACACCTCGGAGCAAATGCTAGAAATGTTCTTTGGTAGCAGTAACTTTGAAATGACTAAAGATCGAGAGTTTTTGCTTGAGCTTGTACCATCTCGTTTGCGTGGTGATATTGCTACGTTTGATATTAAGGATAAAAAGGGTAATGTATTAATTGAAGAAGGACGTCGTATTACTGCTCGCCATATTCGTAATTTGGAGAAGGCCAATGTTAGCCAATTGCAGGTGCCAGAAGAATACCTCAATGGTCGTTCTCTCGCTCGTGATGTGATTGATACTAATACAGGTGAGTTACTGTTTGAATGTAATACGGAAATTACTACAGAAGTTATTGATAAATTGTTTCAGGCAGGTATTACGGCAATTGAAACGCTTTATACTAATGAGTTGGATTGTGGACCATTTATTTCTGAAACTCTACGTATTGATCCGGCACGTACAGAACTGGAAGCTTTGGTAGAAATCTATCGAATGATGCGTCCTGGTGAGCCACCAACGAAAGAATCAGCAGAGAATTTGTTCCAGAACCTATTCTTTAGTTCTGACCGTTATGATTTATCGGTTGTAGGCCGTATGAAGTTTAATCGTCGACTGAAACGCGAAGATGAAATCGGTGAAGGCACTCTTTCTAAGGAAGATATTGTTGATGTGCTAAAAACACTGATTGATATTCGTAACGGCAATGGTGTTGTCGACGATATTGACCATCTGGGTAACCGTCGTATTCGTTCTGTTGGCGAAATGGCGGAAAACCAATTTCGTGTTGGTTTAGTACGTGTTGAGCGTGCAGTTAAAGAACGTCTCTCGGTTGCTGAATCAGAGAATTTAATGCCTCAGGACTTGGTAAACGCTAAACCGGTTTCTGCCGCTGTAAAAGAATTTTTTGGTTCATCACAATTGTCTCAGTTTATGGATCAGAACAACCCTTTATCAGAAATTACTCATAAGCGGCGTATTTCTGCGTTAGGGCCAGGTGGCTTGACTCGTGAGCGCGCTGGTTTTGAGGTACGTGATGTTCACCCAACCCATTATGGTCGTGTATGTCCTATTGAAACGCCTGAAGGACCAAATATTGGTTTGATTAACTCTTTGGCTACCTATGCACGTACTAACAACTATGGCTTCTTAGAGAGCCCATATCGCAAAGTGGTTGATGGTAAGGTAACAGATGAGATTGACTTTTTGTCGGCAATTAATGAGTCTGAGTACATTATCTCCCAGGCATCAGCTGAACTTGATAAAGATGGAAACCTAGTTGATGAAATGGTTTCAGTCCGTCACTTAAATGAATTTACCTTAAAAAAGCCTGGAGATGTCCAGTATATGGATGTATCACCCCGTCAGGTAGTATCGGTAGCGGCCTCATTAATCCCGTTCTTGGAGCACGATGATGCAAATCGTGCATTGATGGGCTCAAATATGCAACGTCAGGCCGTGCCTACATGGAAAGCGGATAAACCTTTAGTGGGTACAGGTATGGAGCGTCATGTAGCTTCGGATTCTGGTGTTTGTGTGGTAGCAAAACGTGGTGGTGTTATTGAGCGTGTTGACGCAGCGCGTATTGTTGTGCGTGTCAATGATGCTGAAACGGATGCAGGTGATGCAGGTGTTGATATTTATAATCTCACCAAATATACCCGCTCTAACCAAAATACCTGTATTAATCAGCGCCCTATTGTAAAAATGGGGGATACTATTTCTCGTGGTGATATTCTGGCTGATGGTCCTTCCATCGACATGGGGGAATTGGCATTAGGTCAGAATATGCGTATCGCCTTTATGCCATGGAATGGTTATAACTTTGAAGATTCTATTTTAGTGTCAGAACGTGTAGTACAGGAAGATCGTTTCACCACCATCCATATTCAGGAACTGACATGCATTGCTCGTGATACAAAATTAGGTAGTGAAGAAATTACTGCTGATATTCCGAATGTGGGTGAAAGTGCGCTCTCAAAATTGGATGAGTCGGGTATTGTTTATATTGGTGCTGAAGTTGGTCCTGGTGATATTTTGGTGGGTAAAGTGACACCTAAAGGTGAAACCCAACTAACACCAGAGGAAAAACTACTGCGTGCTATTTTTGGTGAAAAAGCTTCTGATGTTAAGGATACATCATCTCGTGTCCCTTCGAGTACTAAAGGGACTGTGATTGATGTTCAGGTATTTACTCGTGATGGCCTTGAGAAGGATGCCCGTTCAAAAACCATTGAAAATATGCAACTTGAGAAAGTTCGTCAGGACTTGAATGAAGAGTTCCGTATCGTTGAAGCGGCCACTCTTGAGCGTTTGTACAGTGCTTTAGAAGGACAGACAGTTGCTAGCGGTAAAGGCATGAAGAAGGGTGATATTTTAATACCTGAAATGCTGGCAGATATGGATAAAGAACAGCTGTTTAAATTACGAGTGGCTGATGATGCCTTAAATGAACAATTGGAACTTGCAGAAGAGCAGCTAAACGAGCGTCGTGCTATTTTGGATGAGCGTTTTGAAGACAAAAAACGCAAGTTGCAAACAGGTGATGACTTGGCTCCTGGTGTTTTGAAAATTGTTAAGGTTTACCTAGCGGTTAAACGTCGCATTCAGCCTGGTGACAAGATGGCAGGTCGTCATGGTAACAAAGGCGTCATTTCTGTGATTATGCCGGTTGAAGATATGCCTTATGATGAGAATGGTGAACCAATTGATATTGTGTTAAACCCACTAGGTGTTCCTTCTCGGATGAATGTGGGCCAGATATTAGAAATGCACTTAGGTCTTGCAGCTAAAGGTTTGGGTAACAAGATTGATCGTATGATTCGTGAACAAAAAGCGGTTGGTGAAGTTCGGGCGTTTCTTGAGGAAATCTACAACAAAACAGGAGAGATACAAGATAGGGAAGACATTGCCGGTTTATCTGATAAGCAGTTATTGGAAATGGCAGATAATTTACGTGACGGTGTTCCAATGGCAACTCGCGTATTTGACGGTGCTAAGGAAACAGAAATTAAATCCTTATTACGTTTAGCTGATTTGCCTGATAGTGGTCAGATGACACTTTATGATGGTCGTACCGGTGATGCCTTTAGCCGTCCTGTGACGGTAGGATATATGTATGTATTGAAATTGAACCACTTGGTTGATGACAAAATGCATGCACGTTCAACAGGTTCTTATAGTCTGGTGACTCAACAACCTTTGGGTGGTAAAGCCCAGTTTGGTGGCCAGCGCTTCGGTGAGATGGAAGTGTGGGCACTGGAAGCTTATGGTGCTGCCTATACACTACAGGAAATGTTGACTGTTAAGTCAGATGATGTTGCTGGTCGTACTAAAATGTATAAAAACATTGTTGATGGTGATCATCGCATGGAGCCGGGTATGCCTGAGTCCTTTAATGTACTGGTTAAAGAGATTCGTTCCCTTGGTATTAATATGGAATTGGAAACAGATTCCTAAAATGATGTATAGATAAGTTTTCTGTTGATAAACATATTTGTATTGGCAACTAATTTAATCCCCAATTGGAGGAAGAGCCTTGAAAGACTTACTCAACTTGCTGAAGTCCCAGGGACAAAACGACGAATTTGATTCAATTCGTATTGGTCTCGCATCACCGGAAATGATCCGTTCATGGTCATTTGGTGAAGTGAAAAAGCCTGAAACTATTAATTATCGGACTTTTAAGCCCGAGCGTGAAGGCTTATTTTGCGCCAAAATTTTTGGTCCAGTTAAAGACTACGAGTGCTTGTGTGGTAAATACAAGCGTATGAAGCATCGTGGTATCATCTGTGAAAAGTGCGGTGTTGAAGTGACTTTAACTAAGGTTCGTCGTGATCGCATGGGCCATATTGAATTAGCGAGTCCTGTCGCACATATTTGGTTCTTGAAATCATTACCTAGCCGTATTGGTTTATTGTTGGATATGACTTTACGTAGTATTGAGCGTGTCTTGTACTTCGAATCCTATGTTGTCACTGACCCTGGCATCACGACTTTGGAAAAAGGTCAGTTGTTGACCGATGAGCAGTACTTTGAAGCGATGGAGGAGTTTCCTGACGATTTTGAAGCCAAGATGGGTGCAGAAGCGATTCAGGATTTAATGCAAGACATTAACCTTGAAGAAGAAGTGAATCGTCTGCGTGAGGAAATTCCAGAAACGAACTCCGAAACGAAGGTTAAAAAACTTTCTAAGCGTCTTAAATTATTAGAAGCATTCTATTTCTCAGGTAACAAACCTGAGTGGATGGTGATGAAAGCATTACCGGTTCTTCCGCCAGATCTTCGCCCCTTGGTCCCTCTAGATGGTGGTCGTTTTGCAACATCGGATTTAAATGATTTATATCGTCGGGTGATTAACCGTAATAACCGTCTGAAACGTCTGCTTGACCTGAGTGCGCCAGATATCATTGTACGTAATGAAAAACGTATGTTACAGGAGTCGGTTGATGCGCTATTGGATAATGGTCGTCGTGGTCGTGCCATCACCGGTTCTAACAAACGTCCATTAAAATCACTTGCGGATATGATTAAGGGTAAGCAGGGCCGTTTCCGTCAGAATCTGCTTGGTAAACGTGTTGATTATTCTGGTCGTTCAGTGATTGTAACGGGCCCGACGTTACGTTTGCATCAATGTGGTCTGCCTAAGAAAATGGCTTTGGAGTTATTTAAACCGTTTATTTTTAGTAAATTGGAACTGCGTGGTTTAGCAACAACTATTAAAGCTGCTAAGAAAATGGTTGAGCGTGAAGAACCCGTTGTTTGGGATATTCTTGATGAAGTGATTCGTGAGCACCCTGTACTACTTAATCGCGCGCCAACGCTTCACCGCTTGGGCATTCAGGCATTTGAGCCTGTGTTGATTGAAGGTAAAGCCATCCAACTGCACCCATTAGTTTGTGCCGCCTATAATGCTGACTTCGATGGTGACCAGATGGCGGTTCATGTACCACTGACTATTGAAGCTCAGCTTGAAGCCCGTGCTTTAATGATGTCTACCAATAATATTTTATCACCAGCATCAGGTGAGCCTATTATCGTACCTTCACAAGACGTGGTGCTGGGTTTGTACTGGATGACTCGTGAGCGAATCAATGCAAAAGGCGAAGGCATGGTTTTCGCTGATGAGGCAGAAGTTTCGCGTGCTTACTATGCAGATCAAGTTGATTTGCAAGCGCGTATTAAAGTGCGCATCAAGCAAGTGATTAAACAAGATAATGGCGAGAGCGACAGCTCAATCATTATGGCTGATACAACCGTTGGTCGTGTCTTGTTTTGGGAAATTGTTCCTGAAGGTATGCCTTTTGACATGGTTAATATCCCTATGGTTAAAAAGGCCATCTCTAAGGTTATCAATTATTGTTATCGTGTAGTGGGTTTGAAATCAACGGTAATTTTTGCTGACCAGTTAATGTATATGGGATATAAGTTCTCGACACGTTCCGGTTCGTCTATTGGTGTTAATGATTTCGCTATCCCCGATAGTAAAGCTGATATTATTTCCCGTGCCGATAATGAAGTGAAGGAGATTGAAAGTCAGTTTGCTTCAGGCTTGGTCACACAAGGTGAGAAGTACAATAAAGTTATCGATATCTGGTCGCGTGCTAATGACTTGGTCGCTAAATCTATGATGGAAGGCATTTCCAAGGAAACAGTGATTAACTGTGATGGTGAAAAAGAAGAACAAGATTCTTATAACTCCGTTTATATGTATGCAGACTCCGGTGCTCGTGGTTCACCTGCGCAGATTCGTCAGCTAGCGGGTATGCGAGGTCTGATGGCTCGTCCAGATGGTTCTATTATTGAAACGCCTATTACGGCGAATTTTCGTGAAGGTCTAAACGTATTGCAATACTTTATTTCGACTCACGGTGCGCGTAAAGGTCTTGCTGATACAGCATTGAAAACAGCAAATTCTGGATACCTGACTCGTCGTCTTGTTGATGTGGCCCAGGATCTGGTTGTTACAGAACATGATTGCGGTACTGAATCTGGACTGATAATGATGCCTATTATTGAAGGGGGAGATATTATTGACCCTTTGGGGGATCGAGTGTTAGGTCGTATTGTTGCGAAGGATGTTGTCGATCCCGTAACTGATGAGGTACTGCTTGAAGCGGATACTTTGATCGATGAGAAGCTGGTTGATGATATTGAGGAAATGGGTGTTGATGAAATCGTTGTTCGCTCAGCAATGACTTGTGAAACTCGCCATGGCATTTGTTCAATGTGTTACGGTCGTGACCTTGCGAGGGGGCACTTGGTTAACGTAGGTGAAGCGGTAGGTGTTATTGCTGCCCAGTCTATAGGAGAACCCGGAACGCAGTTGACGATGCGTACGTTCCACATTGGTGGTGCAGCAAGTCGTGCTTCTGCAGTGGATAGCGTTCAGGTTAAACAGGAAGGTACGGTTCGTTTGCATAATGTAAAAGTTGTGGGTAATGATAAAGACCAACTGGTTGCTGTGTCTCGTTCAGGTGAACTTGCTGTTGCAGATAGTACTGGGCGTGAACGTGAGCGTTATAAGATTCCCTATGGTGCAGTGATTGCTGTTCGTGATGGTGATCTCGTAGAAGGTGGAGCGACGATTGCCAAGTGGGATCCGCATACTCACCCTATTGTGACAGAAGTTGCTGGTAAAGTTGCATTTTCTGGTATGGAAGACGGCCTCTCTATTCGTCGTCAGACAGATGAGCTAACGGGTTTATCCTCTATTGAAATTATTGATCCCGCAGAGCGTCCGGTTGCAGGTAAAGATTTAAAACCGGCTATTACTCTGGTGGATAAGAAAGGCAAGGAGCTGACTCTTGCCAACAGCAATGTTCCTGCCCATTATATGTTACCGGCAAAAGCTATTCTAAGCTTAAGCGATGGTGATGAGATTGGGGTTGGTGATGTTATTGCTCGTATTCCGCAGGAAGGTTCGAAAACTCGTGATATTACTGGTGGTTTGCCTCGAGTAGCTGACCTGTTTGAAGCGCGTAAGCCTAAGGAACCTTCCATTCTTGCCGAAATTTCGGGTACTGTAAGTTTTGGTAAAGAAACCAAAGGTAAAGTGCGTTTGGTTATTACTCCAACCGATGGTAAGCCATTGGAAGATGGTTCTGATCACTACGAAGTATTGATTCCAAAGCATCGTCAATTGACGGTGTTTGAGGGAGAGCAAGTGGAGAAGGGAGAAGTGGTTTCTGATGGACCTAGCAACCCTCATGACATTTTACGATTACAAGGTGTTGAGGCTTTAGCTCGCTATATTACTAATGAAATTCAAGATGTTTATCGTCTACAGGGTGTAAAAATTAATGATAAGCATATTGAAACCATTGTCAGGCAGATGTTGCGTAAAGTAGAAATTACAGGCATGGGTGAATCAACGTTTGTTAAAGGTGAGCAGGTTGAGTTTACGGATGTACTTGAACAGAACGAGAAACTGCGTGAGCAAGATAAATTGCCCGCTCGTTTCGAACGCCAGTTATTAGGCATCACTAAGGCGTCACTGGCTACCGAGTCATTTATTTCCGCAGCTTCTTTTCAGGAAACAACCCGTGTTCTTACAGAAGCAGCAGTGACGGGTAAAAAAGACCATTTACGTGGATTAAAAGAAAATGTAGTTGTTGGTCGACTGATTCCTGCAGGTACTGGGTTGGCTTATCATGCAGAACGTAAGCGCAAGCGTGATGCAGAGGTAGGTCACTCTGAAGGTGTCAGTGCTGAAGAAGTTGAAGCGGCATTGACAGAGGCTTTGCAGTCTAGTTCAAGTTAACACCTACCTTTATTATGATAAAAGGCCCCTTTTAAGGGGGCTTTTTAAAAAATTCCTTAACAAAAATAATGACTGTTAAAGTCCAAAAAGCTGTAGTATATGAAAAATCATTAAGTGAACAGGATATTATGCTAAAAATAGCACAATTATTTCTGGTTATTTCTTGTTTGTTGGTATTTAGAGCTGCCGGTTTCTCAGAGAGCAGCGCGTTTTCGTTACTGCCGGACTACAATTTACAGCCAGCGTCGCTGGTTGATGTGGCTCAGCTTTACCGCTATGCAATGATCTCTGAATTAACGACGGGTACGCTATATGTTTATGAAAGGCGTAACAATGGGCGTTTTTTGCTAGTAGACACTATGGCGCTTTCTATTGGCAAAGAGGGTTATGGTAAATCTGTTGAGGGCGATAATAAAACACCCGTGGGTGTATATCGTATTACTAGCCACTTAACTCCTGATCAGCTAGATGACTTTTATGGATATGCTGCTTATCCAGTTAATTATCCTAACGCTTGGGATAGGTTAAATGGTAGAACTGGCTATGGGATTTGGTTACATGCCGAGCCCATGGGCCTAAAAGAAAAAAACCGTCCACTATTGGATAGTAACGGCTGTATTATTTTGTCCAATAATGATATTGATAAAGTGAAACAATACATAGATGTGGGTTACACCTATATCATTATGACACCTAAAGTTAAGATGGTTCCTGTCAGTCAGATCAAAAAACTACGTGAGACTATTTATAAAAAATTGGATGAGTGGCAGGTTGCTTGGGAAACATTACAACCACAACCTTATCTTTCATTTTACTCTAAAGATTTTTTTAATCTTGAAAAGAACTGGTCTCAATGGGTAAGTTATAAGACGCGCATTCATAAGTTGAAAAAATTTATTGATATTAGCGTATCAGAAGTTGGTATTTATGCCTACTCTGGAGAGAGGGATATCATGTGGGTTGAATTTTACCAGTCCTACCGTAGTAGTAACTTCCAGTCACAGGGTTGGAAACGTCAGTTATGGAAGTTAGAGCAAGATGATGAATGGCGTATTATTTATGAAGGAGGAGGTTAAGTTTTTTTGGGGACTTCTTTTTTAAGCCAGCGTACAATATCAACCCACATTTGACTGATTTCTTTTGCTGAAGGCATGATCCCTGCTGATGCCAGCTCAATGGTTACAATGGGTATATCTAAATCAACACCAGCATAATTTCCCAGAGAACCTGGATAGGTTCCTAATAACCTCAGTTGTAATGTGCCAAGCTTTTTGGGAGCACTTAAAGGCCCATCAAAATCAACCAGTTGGTGTGGTGCATGTACTGCAATAATGACATCTGGATTAAATGTTTTAATGATTTTATCAAACCATATGGTTTCTGCTTCACTTAAAGGTTTTTTACCTGGGTAGCGTCTTGGGTTTTTGTAAGTTCGTTCCTTCCAGTATTTTAAAGCAAGCACACCCCAATTTTTAGATGGAAAATTACGGTTTAAATCTACACCGTTAGCATTTTGTCGCTGAGCTTTACTTTGTAACAAACCATCCGGGTTTAAACAAGGGATAACGGTCCAATGGAATAGGCCGGAATGGTATTGATTGAGCTTATCCATCCATTTAAACATAATTGAAGTTGCTGAGTACTCGTCACCGTGAATTCCTCCCATTAATAAAACCCTTCCAAGAGGCTGTTGGGATGCCAAGGGTGGGTATTCCTTGTAGGCTAGTACACGTTTTTCTGTTGTAAAATGGCCACTGTCCTGTAATTCCTGACTAATGCAATCTTTATAATTAACACTACTTAATTTATTGCCAATTTCTCTGCAAAGGGCTTCAATATTGTTATTGCGTATTCCACTGAAGATGATCACCGCCAACGATTAAACATGATCGCTTTTTCTTCCTAAGCATTCAGAATGTTC
>MDLC01000065.1 GCA_001723645.1 Candidatus Endobugula sertula
GAGCCTCATTAAAAGTAAGGCACTACTTTAGAATAGACTCAGGTTAGAAAATATAGTGGAGTTCGATTGGCGCTTACAACTCTTTAATTTCTGGTGCAGAATAGTGAGATGTAATATCTCCATTCGTATGCCCCAGTAGAACCTTGCGCGTTTCGAGTGGTACACCCGCTGTTCGTAGTCGTCGCCTAAAGGTGTGCTTTCGATAAACGCAGGAATTAAAAACACACTGGTGTTTAATTTCGGTACGGCCACTTCCCACAGCCATTGTAATTGACACACCTCTTGATCCCTTAACCCTGTATTCGGCCGTTTCTGCCAAATGCTTAGGCAGCAGAGAAAATAACCGTCGTTGCTCATCCCAACCTTAGCGGCATCCCTCACACTAGGCAGGGTTAACAAGGGTGGTGTCTTCAACCATGTTAAGTGGTTCTACCCCCCTATGGCGGATACCTAGTTAAGCGTGGATAATTCCACTTTAACGAGGTATTTATGACACTTTTAAGAAGAAAATACACACAGGAATATAAGCAGGAAGCTGTCGTGCTGGTACAACAGAGTCACCAACCGGTCTCCCTTATCGCCAAGAATCTGGGTATCAATGAGTCCATGCTCCGTAGGTGGGTGAAGGAAATCTCTGAGCCATCAAAGAAAGCCTTTACCGGAAATGGCAACCCAAGAGATGAAGAACTCGCTCGACTGAAGCGTGAACGGAATTTTTTAAGAGAAGCGGCAGCGTACTTCGTAAAGCCCCCCAAGTGAAATACCACATGATTGAACGTTGTCGCGATGCTTTTCCTATCCACATGATGTGCCGCCTTCTCAAGGTGTCTACCAGTGGTGACTACGACTGGCGCCAGGGAGGTCCTAGCCAAAAGGGCCCAGGAAAACGCCAGGCTCAGCCGAAAAATACGTCAGATACACCAGGACAGTGAGGGTGTATTTGTCTGTCCTCGGATATGGGAAGAGCTACGTTACGACGGTGAGAGCTGTGCTAAGCATCGTGTCGCTCGTCTTATGAAGGCTAACGATATCGTGGGAATACCTGCTGGGAGACAGTGGCACAAACGGACATCTACAGCGCGGCCAGATCATATACTGAACCACCTGGAACGAGACTTTAAGGCTGATAAACCTGATATAAAGCGGGTGACTGATATCACCTATATCTGCACCGGTGAGGTTTGGTTGTACCTAGCGGTGGTGATAGATCTATACAGCCATTTGGTTGTGGGCTGGTCGATGAGTCAGCGTATGGAAACGCAACGGGTTATCCAAGCGGTACTAATGGCTTTGTGGCAAAAGCAACGCGAAGGAACGGTGATACTTCACTCAGATCGAGGTTCTCAATACACCCGTGGCGAGTATCAGAGATTTTTAGCGGACCACAATATGGTATCGAGCATGAGTGGGGTTGGCAGTTGTGACGATAATGCCGCAGCCGAAAGTTTTTTTGGGTGACTCAAGAAAGCAAGGGTCAATCGACGCCGATATGTTACCAGAACTGAAGCTAGAGCAGATTTTTTTGACTATATCGAACGGTTTTATAACCCAAGAAAAAAGCGTAAACTAAATCATCAGCCCGCGCTTAACAGGCAGTCCGTTGTAATAGGGTAGAACCAACCGCTAAATCCATTGTGGAAGCGCGGCGGGATTGCCAGGAGGATTATGTGTTTAGCTATCGAGATAAGCCCATACTCCGTATGCACAATAATGGCTGGAAACGTGCGTGGAAGAAAGCAGGCTTGCCTGTATGTGGAAGCTATACCATAATTTAAAGCATACTTTTAGGCGACGACTACGAACAGCGGGTGTACCACTCGAAACGCGCAAGGTTTTACTGGAGCATACGAATGGAGATATTACATCTCACTATTCTGCACCAGAAATTAAAGAGTTAGTAGATGCGGCAAATAAGGTGTGTAGTTCAAGTGCCGACATTGACTTTATTGAAAGGAAAACCGTTTAGCGGGAAACCCGCTAACAGGTTGAATCACAAGGAAAATAATGGTGGGTCGTGCGCGACTCGAACGCGCGACCAATTGGTTAAAAGCCAACTGCTCTACCAACTGAGCTAACGACCCATTTCGATACCATTGTGCTTTTGCTCAAAGAGGCGCACATAATAATGATTGCACCGGAAAACTCAAGCCCTTTTTTAGTTTTTATTAATAAAACAATCAGTTGTAGTTTAAATAGGCCAAAACCTGTTCATACTCACTGAGCAGTTCCTAAACCATATACTTTGTCGGGTCAGTAACTCCTGCTTCAATAAAACCTTGTTGTCTAAGTCGACAGCTATCACATTTCCCACAAGCTAAACCTTGGTCATACATCTGGTAACAGGACATGGTTTGACTATAATCCACGCCTAAAGCATTACCCTGCTGAATGATCTCAGCCTTACTCAGATCAATTAATGGCGTTTGGATACGTAAAGTATCCCCTTCAATACTCGCCTTAGTTGCCAACTTAGCCATCTTTTCGTAGGCGGTAATATAATCTGGCCGACAATCTGGGTATCCGGAATAATCGACGGCATTAACGCCTATAAAAATATCGTTAGCTCCCAAAACTTCAGCCCACCCTAAAGCAATCGATAAAAAAATGGTATTTCGTGCTGGAACATAGGTAACAGGAATCCCATCCCTTGCTTCCTCTGGAATATCAATCGTGTCGTCCGTTAACGCTGAACCACCAATCGTTTTCAAGTCGAGTGCCATTACTTTATGTTCTATAGCCCCCATAGACTGTGACACTTGATCAGCAGCCACTAATTCAGCGCGATGGCGCTGGCCATAGTCGAAACTTAAAGTATGGCATTCATATCCTTGACTTATCGCAATAGCCAGTACCGTGGTTGAGTCTAAACCACCCGATACGAGCACTACGGCTTTCTTTTTTTCTAAGGCCACGTTAACTCCCGGGCTTATCACCCCAAAGGGCTTTGTGTAATTGCATTTGAAAACGTACAGGAAGCCGATCTTCCAATATCCAATCAACTAAATCAGTCGATTTCATCTGTCCATAGGAAGGAGAAAACAGGACTTCTGCCACTTTATCGACTAACTGATATTCATTAAGCTTGAATAGTGCCCATTCGTAATCCTGGCGATCACATATCACAAATTTAACCTGATCTGCAGGCTTTAATAGTGCGCAATTACTGTAGTCATTCTTCTCGACTTCACCAGAAGCAGGCGTTTTCAAGTCCATAACGATGCTCACACGAGGATCAATACCACTAATAGGCATAGCACCACTCGTTTCCAACGACACGTTATACTGTTGATTACATAAAGAAGTTAACAATACTTTCACATTAGCCTGAGCCAAGGGCTCTCCTCCAGTCACACAAACGTACTGAACACCATAGGTCGCTACTTTAAGGACAATATCCTCGATCGTCATACGCTCACCACCGAAGAAAGCATACTCGGAATCACAGTAATGGCAACGCAGAGGACAACCTGTTAAACGTATAAATACTGTCGGTCTACCTATAGTCTGGGCTTCTCCCTGAATAGACAGAAAGATTTCTGTAACCTTTAATGAGTAGGAATTTTTGGTCATGAATCATCAAGCAATTTAACAATTGGCGGGGAGTATAAAGAAAAAATACGTTTGCTGACAGAGGCAGAATGAGCTTTTATTGAGCAAGCAGTATATAGAGTTAATCAACTATAACATGTCATGAAGAACCAAACGGCCTGTTTAGTAATTTTTATTTAAAAAAGACTTTGCCAATAACGCTGCATCGGTATTACTGGCTGCTACCTCGGTCAACATCGCCTTAGCCTCATCTTTTTTACCTTGATTAAAGTAAATCTTTGCCAACTTAAACTTGGCGTCCGAAGTTTTGGGATGAGTGGGATACTTTGTAATTAGCAGACTAAAGATATCTGCAGCTTGCTGCTTTTTAGCACCCGCAAATAATATTTGCCCCTGCCAATAATACACGTTAGGCACATACCGACCTTCAGGGTAAGCTTTAAGATATTCGGTAAATTTTTCCTGCGCTCCAGCATAATTTTGCTGATTAAGCAGCATATTAATTGCTGTATTATATAATTCATCTCCATTTGAAGGAAATGTAGGTAACGTTAACTGGGGAATCCCTGTTGTTGTCGATGGTACCGTAAGGCTCGCAGGAGGAACACGAACTGCATCAGTAGTAATAGGCTGTTTACTTTGATCACGAATAATATCACTCAGACGCTTATCAAGATCAAGATAATCATCCAAACGCTGTTGCTTTAAGCGTTTTATCTCATGTGCCTGTTGTTCCAGCTGACCCCTAAGTGCTAGAACTTCTTGCTGTAAGGCTTGCAAATCATACACTAGATTAGCTGTAGCCGATGACTCTGGCGGTATAGTGGCGGGCGCCGAGGCAACCGGGTCGCGCACCTGAGCTTGTGAATAAACAAAGCCCGACAATAACAAGCAGCACACAAAAGAAAAGGAGAAGCGATACATCACAGTAACATTCTATAGGGCATCAATACTATTACCTATTTCTATCGCTCTTCCTAGCAATAGTTAATATCGGGATTAAAATTACTTAATTTCCACGCGACGGTTTTGTTGCCAAGCGTATTCATTTGATGCATCAACCGCTGGATATTCTTCACCATAGCTAACAACTTCAATTGAAGATACTACACCTTGCGCTAATAAATAAGCACGAACTGACTGTGCACGGCGTTCACCTAAGGCAATATTGTATTCACGAGTACCACGCTCATCAGCATGTCCCTCAAGACGTACAGAGCGAGGGTTTGCTTTTAGTGCTTTTGCATGAGCATTTAATAATGCGCGAGATTCAGGGCGCAATACTGAAGAATCAAAATCAAAGTAGAAAACGGTCTCTGATGGTGCTGCATCCTCAGCAGAGGTAACTGAACTAATACCAGAACCACTGGTGGTTACTGATGAGTCGGAAGCATCAACTCCAGCAGAATTTGGATCAGTTGTCGATGTACTAGAACAGGCTGATAAGAAAAGTGATACGGCACAGATACCTACCGCAGCTTTGATGGTCTTGTTTAGCATAGTTGCCTCCAAAAATAGTACTACAATATAGTAAGTAATTACCCCTAAAGCGCGGATAGTAACATATTCTGCACAATGGGCTCTAGTGGATAATTCGCCCAAATGCTTGAAAAAGATATTAAAAGCTTTGCTCCAGTCTACTAACGTTTAATTTCACAAAGTAAAACAGTACTATTTAAAATAAGGAGACCATGATGGTTCACGCACATCACCAGAGGTTGAAGGGAGTATAAATTTTGTTCCTGCATCCATTGAGACACTCGCCAAAGCGCCTTTACCATTCACTTTGGTAGCATATATTAACAAGGCCCCATTGGGAGCAATACTAGGGGATTCATCTAGGTTTGTTTCCGTTAAAACACGTACCTGTCCAGTACCAAGTTCCTGAGAAGCAATATGAAAAACATTTGCACGTCGATGTACCATCACAATATGCTTACCGTCAGGGGCTACCTGGGCCCTGGCATTATAATTTCCTTCAAACGTCAAGCGTTGTACACCCCCTCCCGCAATATTCGCACGATAAATTTGCGGTTTCCCTCCTCGATTTGAGGTAAAGATAATATGTTTCCCATCCGCTGCCCAGGTAGGTTCAGTGTCAATACCAAAATGGTTGGTAATACGCGAAAAACGACGAGAGGCAAGATCTATTGTATAGATCTCAGAATTACCGTCTTTTGAGAGTACCAACGCCAGTTTACGACCATCTGGAGACCATGCTGGCGCGCCATTAAGTCCTTTAAAGTTAGTTATTTGCTGGCGTTTACCCGTCAGTAGATTTTGCACAAAAATCGCTGGACGAGAAGTCTCAAAAGATACATAAGCTACTGATTGGCCATCCGGAGACCATGTAGGAGACAATAACGGCTCAGATGACTTGAGCAACACCTGAGGTCGCGCACCGTCCATATCCGCTCGCATTAAACGATATTGCCGAACAGCCTTTTGATGTTCCACATAAATAATATGTGTAGAAAAGACTCCTCGAATACCCGTAATCAACTCATAAACCGCATCACTCACATGGTGAGCCATGTCCCTTAAACCATTAGATTCAACCACCACCACTTGATTGGAGATCATAATTTGTTGACTAACTACATCATACAATGAGTAGGTCAATTGATAACCGCTATCTTTAGGATCAATGTTGCCAATCACTAGGTACTCACTCCCCAGTAAACGCCAGTCTCTATAGATAACATCTTCCTGATGAGAGGGATAAGACAACATATGACTAGGGTCAATAGGCCCAAACTGGCCACTCCGACGTAAATCGTTGGAGATAATATCCGATACATTTTCCGGTAGAGGTATAGTACCCGTATAATTAAAAGGCACGATGCCAATGACGGTAGGGTTATCAACTCCCTGCGTAATGCGGATAGTCAACTCTGCGTGAGCCACAGATGAGCTCAACAGCCAGGCTAATAAAAAAACAATTACTACTCTCACTGTCTTAAATCCTCTGGGCTAAAACTAAATGTTAATGTACGAAATTGTTGTTCAAAAATACGAGCTGGAACATCCTTTAATTCTGGAAAACGATCAGCCCGCTTTACCGCTCTAATCGCAGAACGATCAAAAGCGCTATCACCACTGCCTTGAATAACATCAACACGAATCACCTGTCCTGTGGGTACCAACTGGATGCGCAGTAGTACTTCCATACCATTACGCGCTGAAGGTGGCCGACTCCAATTCTGCTCCACCCTGTCAGCCATCAAGGCAATATATGACTGCACCAGCGCATCATCTTCTGCAGCTTGTTTCTCCGCATCCAACCGAGCTTTTTCCTCAGCTAGGGCCTGCATTAGGGCTTGTTGTTCAAGCTCAGTTTGACGCTTTTTTTCTAATTCCTGCTGATATTTTAACGCTTCAGCTTGCTTTTTTTTCTCTTCAACTTTTTTCTTTGCCAGTTGATTTTTACGCTGCTGCTCTTGCTTGCGTTGCTGTTCTGCCCGTTTTTTTTGCTGCTGCTTTTTCTTTTCTAATTGCTTTTTTTCACTCAAGTTATCTTGCAGTTTTGGTTTAGGCTTGTTTTTTTTCTTTGGTGTTGGCTTAGGCTTGGGTTTTGACTGCGTTTTTGGTGTAGTCGTTGTTTTTTCCTTTGGCTTTAATTCTATCAAGGTCGCCTGAATATAATGAGGCTGTGTAACGCTTGGTTTCTTCGTGGACGCTTCCCACCCCCATATAGCCAAAGCAATCAACAAGGTATGACCAGTGATACTTAGAATAATTGCTCGCCAATATGATCGCATTTTATTGTTACCAAATACCTTCCCAATACGTTACTTTGGCGGCTCTGTTACCAAACCCACTGACGTTGCACCCGCTCCCTGTAGTCGACTCATCAATATAACCACTGTACCATAAGGTACATTTTTATCTCCCCAAACTAACACTGGCGTATTGGGTTTAACTTTAAGCACTTTAGCAACTTGCTCAGTAATTTGATGTAGTGGCTTCGCTTCTTTTTCATTCTCCCCTACATTGAGATAGTAATTATTCTGCACATCGACAGAAATCACCAGTGGCTCTCCCTTTTTAGTCGTGGGTGACGAGTTGGCTTCAGGAAGCTCTACTTCAACACCTTGTAGTAATAAAGGCGCGGTTACCATAAAGATAATTAATAGCACCAACATCACGTCAATATAAGGAACGACATTAATTTCTGCCATTGGTTTTTTTTTGTGTTTAATAAAAGGCATAACGAGAGTTACCGATGCAACTGACGATGAAGAATTGATGAAAATTCTTCAGCAAAGGTTTCATAACGGTTAGACAAGGATTCGGATCTGGCAGAGAAGCGATTATAAGCCAGCACTGCCGGAATTGCAGCGAACAACCCCATGGCGGTAGCCACCAATGCTTCCGAAATACCTGGAGCAACTGTTGCTAAGGTGGCCTGAGTCGTGTTAGCTAAGCCGCGAAACGAATTCATAATTCCCCATACAGTACCAAACAAACCAATATAGGGACTCACTGAGGCAACACTGGCAAGAAAAGACAGATGAGCGTCTAATTTTTCCTGTTCACGAGCTAAAGCAACTCGCATCGCTCGTTGTGTTCCCTCCATAATAGCATCAGACTCCATATTATCCTGTTGGCGAAGACGTGAAAATTCCTTAAAACCTGCGCGGAAAATATTTTCCACTCCCTCTATTTTGTCTTGGCTAGCGAGATCATTACCCTGCCGATAAAGCTGAGTAAGATCCACACCTGACCAGAACTTGTCTTCAAAATTATGGAAGGACGATTTCACACGCCCTTGATAGGACGCACGCTGAATAATCATCACCCAAGAAACAATAGAGGCAAGAAAAAGGATTAACATCACCAACTGGACTAATAAACTAGCCCCAGCGATCAAACTAAAAATAGATAGTGTATCGTCATGCGCACTCATGTAATTATGGCCTTGTTGAACGTAAAACAATAGTCGTTATTATAATGAACCACCCATTATAGTCTCTGGACTTTACCTCTACTCGGTATCGTGCCCACTATTCATGTTTAGAACGAGTGTTTTCCGTAGAAATAGACAGCACCGATAGACTACAACGCACCACTCTAACACGAGAGGTTTTATATGTGTTCAATCTAATAACAATAAAAGTAATATAATAAATTGAGTATTCACCCTCATGAATCTATCAATACTTTCCCAAAATACGGGCCCTCAATAGAGGCTAAGGGCAAGAATTAATCATTGCTTCATATATGTAAACGGGTAAAGCCGTTGGTTTCATTGCCGTATTAACACAAGCTACCTTAACATTTCCTCGACATAAGACTTGAGTACCACGCCTCACCTCCTGCTCAAATACCACATAAGAACGCGCCACTTTATCCATACAGGCTGTAACAACCAGTTCATCATCTAACATAGCTGGAGCCAGATAGTGTGTATCAAGGCTATGCACCACCAGTAGTAAGCCATCTTCAAGAATAGCTGCTTTACCATAACCTAATGAACGCAATAACTCAGTTCGGCTGCGTTCCATAAATTTCAGATAATTAACGTAATAAACAATACCACCTGCATCAGTATCTTCGATATAGACACGAATAGGCAGTTGGAATTCAGTACACATGATAAAATATCACTTCAGGGCTATTGGTTAATGAGAAAAATGAATCACTATTGTCGGTTGGTGGGCATTACCCACTAGGCAGGTTTGGCTGGAATAGAAAAATGATCATACGCCAATTGGGTCACTATTCGGCCTCTGGGTGTGCGCGACATATACCCTTGCTGGATTAAATACGGCTCTAATACATCTTCTATCGTATCTCGTTCTTCGCTAATAGCCGCTGCCAAACTTTCTACACCAACCGGACCACCATCAAACTTTTCAATCATGGCCAACAATAAACGCCGATCCATATGATCGAAGCCTCGCTGATCAACATTTAACATATTTAACGCAGAGTCTGCAATGAACTGATTCACACAACCATTCGCCTTGACTTCTGCATAATCGCGCACACGACGCAATAAACGGTTAGCAATGCGGGGGGTGCCTCGGGAGCGTTTAGCGATTTCAGTGGCTCCAGCCGTCTCCATACCCACTCCCAGTAAGCTTGCAGAGCGGCCCACGATATAACTTAAATCTTCAATGTTATAAAATTCCAAACGCTGTACAATGCCAAAACGATCACGTAGTGGAGAGGTTAATAAGCCAGCGCGGGTAGTCGCACCCACCAGAGTAAAGGGTGGTAAATCCAACTTAATTGAGCGCGCTGCAGGCCCTTCTCCAATCATAATATCTAATTGATAATCTTCCATGGCAGGATATAGCACTTCTTCCACTACAGGGCTAAGGCGATGAATTTCGTCAATAAACAATACATCACCAGGCTGCAAATTAGTCATTAAAGCAGCAATATCTCCCGCTTTCTCCAGTACCGGCCCTGATGTCGTTGTTAACTGCACATCCATTTCTGCAGCGATAATATTAGCCAGAGTGGTTTTACCCAAACCTGGAGGCCCAAAAACCAGGGTATGGTCTAACGGCTCCTGCCGTTTTTTTGCAGCTTCAATAAAAATCTCCATTTGCTCACGAACTTGCGGCTGACCAATATAGTCAGAAAGTGTTTTGGGCCGGATAGCACGGTCCTGTGCATCCTCTTGTGGTCTAGCAACCGGGGCAATCATTCGCTCCGCTTGAAGTTGGTCTTTTTCTATCATGGGTTAACCAGCGGTCCCTTGCAATGCTAAACGAATGAGAGCTTCACTATCTAACTCGTCGGGTAAAGAACCTACTGCAGTGATCATTTGTGCTGCTTGAGCAGGCTTATAACCTAGTGCAATCAGAGCACTTTCTGCATCGGCAATCACCGACGAAGACGAGGTCGTCTGTCTTGGTTCAAGTGTTAAGATCGTATTTGCATGACTATGCCAATCTTTTAAACGGTCTTTCACTTCAATAACCAACCGTTCTGCTGTTTTTTTACCAACACCCGGCAACTTAACCAGAGCAGCAATATTATCCGTTCTAACACACTGAACAAATTCATCTGCAGGCATTCCAGAAAGAATGGCCAGAGCCATTTTAGGGCCAACACCATTCACTTTAATTAAAGTACGAAATAATACGCGCTCCTCAATTGAATAAAAACCAAAGAGCTGATGTGCATTTTCACTAATCGATAAATGTGTGTGCAAAACAACACTACCACCAAGCTCCGGCAAAGGATAAAAGCTGGTCATCGGAGCCTGCACTTCATAAGCCACTCCATTGACATCAACTAATAAATAAGGCGCCTGTTTTTCCAACAGTACTCCAGATAACCTGCCGATCACACCATTCTCCCACGTCGAAAATGTTTTGCCTGCGCTATAGAGACTAAATGGTAATGGCTATTCGCGTGACATAATGCAACGGCCAAAGCATCTGCCGCATCCTCCTGCGGTGTTCCAGAAAGCTTTAGTATTTGCTTGACCATATGCTGCACCTGGAACTTATCCGCTGCACCACTACCCACCACAGATTGCTTGATTTTCTTAGCTTCATACTCAGCAACAGGCAAGTCCTTATTCACTGCGGCGACAATAGCGGCTCCTCGAGCTTGCCCTAACTTTAAGGCTGAAGCAGCACTCCTTGACATAAATACGTGCTCAATCACAGCCTGTTGAGGGCAGTACTCGTCAATAACTTCACATAAACTTTGGTAGATAATGTTAAGGCGTTCAGGCAAATCACCTTTACCCAGCCGAATAACACCACTCGTAACATATTCATGCCTGTTACCCAACGTATTAATAATGCCAAACCCGGTTTTACGAGAACCAGGATCAATACCAAGAATCAAAGACAAAAGTCAGCCCCTATATACACGCCAAGATACACCAGCATTACTGTTTTTTTATCCAGTATAAAGTACTAGTATATAGCCTGTGGGTCAAGGAATGTTTAATGCTATAGAACCAATTCACTATCGCACATAAAAAACAGCTGCCTTTAAATAAAAAGCAGCTATATTGTTAATCAGTACAAGAGGTCTATAAAGAGTCTACTGATCAGCTCAAAACTATTGGCTACTGATCCAAAAAATACATGTACTCACAAACACCGCACAAAGGACAATAGCCGCTATAGCATCTGCTTTAGCATCACCCGTTTCTTTGTTGTATTCATTCATAATGGTATTTTTAACATCAACCCAAGTAGCGTTGTCATCAAGAGCACCAACTAATGTTGCCGCTGTATTTTTTACTGACATAGAATAACCTTTTTCATTACTGATGATTTGAAAAATATCACACGTTAAAAGTACAATAGCCGATAAAGTATTGGTTTTTATCTTTAAGGACTGAGTATATACTCAGTCACTATGGCTTAGCAATTTGGATTATAGTGCCCCAATATTAGTTCACAAAATAACAATTGAAACGTCAACAACCCCTGATTGCTTAAATAATACTCATGAAGAGTCACTCATCTAAAATTAAAGCCTCTTCCTGGATACTAATGGTTTTAAGGGACTGCGACCGTCTCTTTGAGCATTCAACGTATGTTAAAAAATAACGAACACTCTTATGGACTGATTGCTAAAATAGTTCATTGGTTATGCGCCATCATCATTATTGGTTTATTTGCACTAGGCCTTTGGATGCTAGACCTAAACTATTATGACAATTGGTATACCCTCGCTCCTCACTATCATGTCAGCATAGGCATTTTATTGGCTGTAATTATGGTATTTCGTGTTCTCTGGCGTCTATTTAGTGTACAGCCCAAGCCGACTAGCAGCCTGTCAAAGCTTGAACATATTCTTGCTTATTGGGTACATTACACTTTTTATGTCATTATATTTGGCATCATCGTCACAGGCTATTTAATTCCAACTGGAGATAACCGAAGCATCGACGTTTTCAACTGGTTTACCCTCCCTTCTTTAGGCGCTTTATTTGACCAACAGGCCGATATAGCAGGGCGATTCCATTTATGGATGTCCTATGGATTAATGGGCCTTATTGCCCTCCATGCATTAGCGGCACTAAAGCATCAATTTGTTGATAGAGACGGCACGTTAAAGCGCATGTTATAACATGCACTTGTTTTACTTACCCCTATTGCTAACCCTGGAGGCACTTATGAAAAAAATACTACTGGCGTTTATAACAACTGTTACATTTTCTATGTATGTATCGGCTGCCGATTATAGAATTGATGATAAAGGAGCACATGCCTTTATTAATTTTAAAATCAAACATTTAGGATATTCCTGGCTGATAGGGCGCTTTAACACATTTACCGGCACCTTCAGCTACGATGCCAATAATGTGAACGCTTCAACCATTCAAGTGGACATAGATACCAATAGCATTGACTCTAACCATGCCAAACGCGACAAACATTTACGTAGCGCTGATTTTTTGGACACCTCAAAATATGGTACAGCAACATTTGTCAGTACCAACGTTGTTGATAATGGTAACAACAACTTATCAGTCGTTGGTGACTTAACACTACATGGCGTCACCAAAAGTATTACGATTAATGCAGAAAAGATTGGTGAAGGAGATGATCCCTGGGGAGGCTATCGTGTAGGTTTTTCTGGCACTACAGAGCTACGTTTGCGGGACTTTAATATTGCTGAACGCTTGGGGCCTGCATCCACTACTGTACAAATAGAACTACATATCGAAGGTATTCGACAATAAGCTATTGCGCACTCATTCTATATACACACGTAAGCGATATAGTTGACCATGATATGAAAGGGGCATAGATTCTCCCATTAGGTCTTGATAAAGTTTTCAAAGCGCTTGGTTCATTCCAAGCGCCTTTCCCTCACTATATAGACTATCAGTACGGTGCCAAAGTGATCGCTCGTGGGTGTTGCCCTCAAAATTAATGAGAGTGGGTTTTTCAGCAGAACATGTGGGTGTGATTCAATGTATTGCGTTGAACCTATTGAAGCAGGAAAAACGCATAATTAGGGTATTGAAAATCGACGAAAGCGAGCGGGGTGGGATCGTCAGTATTTGTGGGAAGTTCTGACAGACAATCAATCGCTCATAAAATAGACTCTTTAAATGCGTTTGCCATGGGTTATTCGCTATTTTTCAATACGTTAGGTGATTATCTAGCTCTATTGAATACCCGCCACCAGTGCTTGACAGACTTCATACGGGCCAGGATAATACGCGGCCTCAGCACAGACCAAGCGGTCAAATCGCTACATCATGGCTACGTAGCTCAGCTGGTTAGAGCACAGCATTCATAATGCTGGGGTCACTGGTTCAAGTCCAGTCGTAGCTACCATTTTATGGCAGAACACACTTTAGGTACGTTTGGGCACGTTCCTAGATATGAAAAATGATCTATATTGGCTGCGAAACCGAGATCATTTTATAATCAAACCAACTAGCTACATAAGTAGCTAACTTATCCTAACCCTTTACAGCTTACGCCGTAAAGGGTTTTTTTTCCGAAAAAATTAAAGTAATGGACGCAATTTAGTCATATTTCGACGGGAAACTCAAGGTTATTCACGTGTTTTGCTATTCTGGAAGGATCCGACAGCACATAACCTCGTGTCGTTTGAATGCTCGTATGACCCAATAATTCCTGCACAGTGCGTATTCCACTGAAGATGATCACCGCCAACGATTAAACATGATCGCTTTTTCTTCCTAAGCATTCAGAATGTTCT
>MDLC01000066.1 GCA_001723645.1 Candidatus Endobugula sertula
TGTGCGGACAGTAATAGGTTTTATTATAAAATTCAATAGCTTATTTAAAAATCTAAAAATCATTCGCTACAGGTATAGAGTGGAGATTATACTCGAAAAAATGAAGATATGTTAATAGACTGTATTGATCATTTTTTTTCTGTTAATGTATGTTTAAGCATATTTATTTTGTTGTGAATTCCATCTTTTTTTCAATGCGTCACAGTTTTTGCTATTTGGTTTTACTATAATACAGCCGTACGTATCGTTTGTAATTTAGATTTAGCGATAAATTTTTACCTCGGATTTCGAGAATTTTTTGACGATAAAACACTACGTCTCTTTCACAGAAAATATAATATTGAATAGAGCTTAAGCACTGCCCCGAACGAATGATCAGAGCGAAAGTTTCTACAAAGAGTTAGACAACTAGTGTTTATTGAATAATATCACCATTCTGTAACAGCAAGAAAGCTCTTAAAAGAGAATGGTCGTGCAGTTTATTTTTTGTCAAAATTTTTACTTTCATATATTCTTTTATTTATTAAAAAAATAATAAGGGAATTTCAAAAAAGATTATAACATGATTGATACTCCACCTCCTTCTCCACACATTAAAAATTTATTGGAATTATTGGAAAAACATGCGGATCTATCACCTAAAAAAAACAGTTTTTAGTTTTTTGCATAGGGGAGAGCTTTCAAATAAAATTGATATTAGCTATTGCAAATTGTTATTGAATGTTAAAGCAATTGCGGAAAAATCCTAAGCTTTTGCCGCAAGGTACCGAAGAGATTTTGCGTTATGAGACCCCAGTACAAACTGTTGCTCGGGTAGCTATAGAGGATGTAGAGCTAGATGGTTATACCATTCGTAAAGGCGAGCGCGTAGTAGTTAGCTTGGGGGCTGCAAATCGTGATCCACTTCAATTTAATCAAGCTGCTCAGTTTGATATAAAGCGACCAATAGCCAGAAACTTGGCATTTGGTAGTGGCATACATTATTGCCTTGGTAGTAACTTGGCAAAAATGGTTTGTCAGATAGCTTTTAGTGCTATTTCTCAAGAATTTTGTGAAATAAAGTTGGCAAACGATCCTCCTAAGTGGCGCAATAATTTTATCATTCGTAGTTTGGAGCGGCTGATTGTTGTGTTGCACAAATGAATAGTGATTCTCAAAAAAATGTTTCATCTAAATCCTTAACACTAGATGATGTTTTTCCATTACAGCAACCAAGTATGCAAGCAGATATCAATATTTTTGCTTTGCCCTTTGCTGGTGGTGGTGCTTCTATTTATAACCGGTGGCTACAGTTGGATAACTGGCCTGATAACTGGTGTTTTTGTCCGGTGCAATTGTCAGGGAGAGAAAACCGAATCAAAGAAGTGCCGCATAAACAAATGGATAGCCTTATTGCTGAACTGGTTAACTATATTGCCCCTTATACCTTACCACCCATGGGCCTTACTGGGAAGCTGTATGGGGTGCAAAATATGCTTTGAATTGGCACGTTATTTTAGCACTATAGGTCAGCCACCCAAATTATTATTTTTAATGGCCAGTCCTTCACCTGATTCCAGTGGTGGCTGGCGTATTTCACAATCTAATGACGAAGAGTTGAGTGATGGCTTAAAACGCTTGGGAGGAACTCCTGATAATGTTATGCATAGTCCAAAGATAATGCAGACAATAATGACTATATTGCGTGCTGATGGTGAATTGTTAGAAGCTTACCAAGCCGCTAAAACAGACATCGTTGATGTTGACACTGTATTGGTCATAGCCGAGGATGACAGTATAGTATCTGTACCTAGCATGCTGCGCTGGCAGCAGCACTTAGCGGCTGATATTAAAATACATCGTGTGGTTGGCGACCATTTTTTCATGCTCGAACAATATCAGAAATTGCAAGTTTGGCTTATTGAAGCGCTGCAAAAGTAACTCTAACTCATTAAAACAAGTAGAGGCCGCACACTCGTTCTTACCACTTTATTTTTAGTTGGTTGTGCGCCCTATATAATTCATACTATTTACCATCCATACTTAGGGTAAATCAGGATATTTTCCTCCTGCAGTCAAGAATATTCTCTAAACTATTGATTACAATGAATTTTATATGCTTTTTACTTTTAACAATGAAGCATTAAACACTGATAGTTAAACTACGGCTTCCTCTCAACAATCGGTTTCAGCTTTAGCGGAATAGTCAATGAGTCTCTAGCCATTTCTACCACCGGCAGAACAGGCCGTTCATGATCCAGTGCCCAGCGGGCATAGCGCTGGTTAAATTTACGGTATTTGACAATCACTGTGGCGGTTAAAGGTTCCTTCGCCCACGAAGGTACTTTGAATTGGTAGTCTTTGATATCGGATTTGCCAGCGGCAATCACGTTTTTATAACTGCCGCCCACCATTCTAAACAAATCATGTTTCCAGATCGCTTTGCCGGTACGGTCTACGGGAATGGAGTGATATATATGGGCATTTTTATCCAGCTCCAACTGATCATTCAGGGCACCGCTTTCATACACGGTACGATTATCCGCGTCGGCGACTTTAAAATATAACCAAGCTTGGTTGATGTCGGTGGTGCCTGCTGGAAAGGTATGGCCTACCATACGGTTGGTGACGGCGACTCGTAGACTGGCGTCTTCTCCCAGGTAAAAGAAAAATGGCGTCTTGTCCTGTTCTTGCGGCCGCAACTCCTGATTCACAAATTGATGGCTTTGTACCGTATCACTGCGTTTGGGCTCTTCAATATCCACCAGCACCCGAGCGCTTTGCAGAAAAGCTATCGTTGCATCTAATTGTTCCTGATCGCCGTTGAGCAAGGGTAAAACGGTATTGGCTCCCAGACTGCGGTGGGAATGAATCATCCCGTTGTCATCTGCTGAAGGATCATTACCCGGCACCAGCGGAAAGTGACAACCCTGACAAGTGACTATGGATTCATCCTGAAAACTCTGATCATTTTGCCCGGAAAACGGACTGTCGAGCCAGTGGTGGTATTCACTTTGCATTTTTACCCAGCCCCAGTTATTCATGGATTGGTCCATAAACTGCTCATGGCAGCTGGCACACAGGGTAGGGCTTTGCATCAGCTCAGAACCCATAGCGGCTTTATGTGGTTCGGGGTTTAAGCGAATTAAAAAGTTACGTATGTGCTGTGCAGCTTTATTCGTACTGTTTTCAAATAAATAGTGCTCCTTCGGGTCAAACACATAACTGGCGGTGCCATTTAAGTGCACCACCTCACGGATGCCATGGCAGCCCATACAACCCACACCCTCCAGGTGAGCCGGTGTATCAGGGACGCCCACCGTGTTTGCCACCTGGGGTCAGTTCGCCGGTTAACAGGGCAACGGGCGCATGGCAGCCTTCGCAGTAACGTGTTGCGGTAATACCTCGGTTTTTTTCCAGTAAATTAATATTTTTAACATAGGCCGGGTCGGAGGCGGCCTGTCGGTGAGTGGAGCTCAGCCACTGCTCATAAATATCCGTATGGCAACTGCCGCACTGCTGAGATTTGGCAATTTGCTCCGTCAGCACAAAGCCGCCAGAAACGGTTTCTGTTTGACTTGGCCGAAAAGGATGATCGTCGTAATCCAATACGTAGTCGTTGCTCGGGTATACCTTGGTGGTTTCTGTTGGTAGCATAGAGGGCAATACACCTGCACCAAGTAATACCAAACTATATAAGCCTAAAGCGAGGCCAGTGACTTTGGGTGTTGAATGAGTCACTGTAATAAACGGCCGCTTGTGTGTGTGTTGTTTTTTCCGCTTTTGATAACGGTGTGCCAGAAGATGAATGACAAGCAGCCCTAAAAAACTATATACAGTAATAGCATGGAGTTGATCGATCCAACCATACTCTTCTGATTGCCCCTCAATCGCCATCCAAAATCCGGAGACAAATAATCCTAATAATAACATGCTCGCTGCCAGGCCGGAAAAAATGAGCAACGGGCTGCGAATACCCACGGTACGGGTAAAATGTAGCAGACTGTAACGCAACAGTGGTAATGCCAGCAGGCTGCCCAGTAAAGTATGTAGCAGCAAATTAATCTGTAAACCGGTTAATGCAAACAGCGGCAGTAATAACAATAAACCGGAAAATAGCGATAATGCGCCCAGGCAAGCCACCGCTGTTAACCAATGGCTTTCTTGTTGCAGTTTGCCCGTGGTGGTTTTTTCCATCGTCATTAGTGTAATACCATCTCTAAAGCGCGTTCGGGGTCTATCTGGTAAATCATCTCGGCAAGTGCCATAAATTTATTCTCATCATCGCTATCGTTTTTGTGTAACATTTGGTACTGCGTTATAGCGCCTTGCAGTAATTGCCTCAATAATTGTTGATACCCTGGTGATAGAGGGCGGGGCAGTTGTTGGATAATCGCGGTTTTGGTCGTTAACAATTCCTCTGTGTCAGATAATACGCTATGAACAATATCCCGCGCCCAGCGCTCTTTACGTTGGGCTATCGCCTTGAGCAGGGCTGCGCGATCAGCATGATCTTTTGCCAATGACGCGGCTACCCATGTGGGTGGTGTTTTATAAAATGGCTTATGGTTAAAAAAAGTTGAGGTGCTATTGTTTTCCTCTTTGCGAGAGAGACTTTTTTCCGATGGTTTGACGAAGTAGTTACCATTGATAATGGCAATACTGTTTTTAGCCTGAGCGTGTATGGCTGTACTTTGATTGATATCTTCTGCAATGGCCATTAAAGTTGGCAGCGCCGCTTTTTCTTTAATCAGTGCCAATGCCTTGATAGCTGAAACCCGAATATTTTGCGAAGCATGACGTTCAGCTACTGCTAATAACGGTTGCAAGGCGCGATAATGTTCTGACCGCCCAAGCGCTTCAATAGCACAGCGTTGCTTGGTTTCCGACTCCGCATTCAATAACCGAATTAATGCACCCAACGCGGTATATTTGTGCACAATAAACGCTTCTTCTTCATCGTAAAAATGCGCCAGTGCTGAGGTGGTTGCGCAGACGACATCGGCATTATCATGTTCCAATTGCTTAAACAGCCAACGAGCTAATAATTCATTTTCATTCCTACGTGTTAAGGCAATAGCTTGTAAGCGTACGGTTATAGACTCGTCATTGAATGCCCGTTGAATAAATCGAAGCTGCTGGGCTTCGGGTAGCAAAGTAGCAGCCTGTAATAATTGCAGCCGTAACTCTGTATCAGGATGATGTTGCAGTAACCCTAGCTCTTGTGCTGCTTCATCACTACGATTCTGCTCGATCAACCATTCAATGACTTTGAGTTTATTCAGCGCATGCTGATAAACAATCTGTGATGTATATATTGCAGGTTGGGTCATAGGCAAAGTTTCTGTTTTGCCATAGACGATGCGGTGGTAACGATTTGCCGTTACATCACGAAGTATGTGTTGCTTGCCATCCGGCCAATCAATCGTGATCTCAATGGGTGATGCGTCATTAATACCGAATCGTAAGCGCTGATCTCCGGTACATAAAAAACTGTGCTTGTTGCCATAGACCTGTGTCTGTAGCATGTCACCGTTTGTTATCGTCACTATGGCACCATGAGCAGGAATCGTTTCTGACAATAATGCGATTCCCAGCCATGGTTTTTTCTTGCCATTATTTTTTAATAATTGCCCTAGGTCATTGTTGTGGCTTATATAAATATCTGCACGCCCATCATTATTAAAATCGGTAGCTAATGCACAACGTGAAGAATGTGAGTGCTCTGTATCAAGCGATATCTGGTGACTATCATCAACAAACCCTTGTTGATATAACAGCAAACTATCCGGCTGCCCGCGCGATAATAGCTTGGCGTCTTGGTTGGCTGTGGTCAGGCCATTGGCAATATAGAAATCAGGCCAACCATCCAGGTTAATATCTTCTATGATGCTGGCCCATTGTGATTGGTTGGTTGTCATTACGGTCGCCAATGTTTGATAGCTATTATCGACGAATGCAGTATCTTGACGGACAGATTGACGATACAGTTTAGAAAACGCTGTGTGGTCTGTACCCACCATTATATCCAGCCGAGTATCCCGGTTAATATCACCCACACTGATATGGTGAGCCGTATCGGTAAAACTTACACCACTGTCTAACGAGGCATCCACAAAAGTATTTCCTTGCTGATTCAGAAAGACTTTATTCGACGAGCCTTTACCATTGGCCACGAGTAGATCCGGGTAAGTGTCAGCGTTGATATCCACCCATTGTGCGTGCAAGCTGCGGCCTTGAGGGTTATCAATACCCATGGCCTTGGCCCTGTCCATAAAACGGCGTCCGCCCTGATTGATCCAGAGCTGGTTCGGTTGGCCATCATACAAGGCCATATCAAACGCCGGAGGCAGGGTGGCTTCATAGCCGGAGTGATGTTCAAAGGTTAAGGCATTGACCTGAAAATCAATAAAATTATTGACATAAATATCGAGTAAGCCATCGCGGTTTATATCAACAAAATTAACACTGGTGCTCCAGTGTTGGCCCTTGATGCCGGATACTTCGGTAATATCTTTAAAGATACCGTTATCGTTTTCCCATAGCTGATTGCTTCCTCTTTGGCTGATAAAAATATCGGCATCGCCATCACTATCAATATCGCCATAAGCACAACCCATTGTCCAACCATCACTGATTAATCTGCTGTCATCGGTAATATCACTAAATGTTTCATCGCCATTATTTTTATACAACGTTAAGCTGTTAGAATTTGTTTGCCACCATTGAGGCTTGCCATGAAAGTGCGTGGTGCCGGAACCATTGAGTACTAATAAATCTACCCAGCCATCCTTATTGTAATCAAAAGCACAAGCGCCTGCGCCCAGGCTTTCATGCAAGCCGGTAATGTGATCGTTGCGTTGAATACCCGCTTGTAGCGTTACGTCGGTGAGCTGTAGTGGGGTGAAGACGTTTTCTTGTTGAAAAAGAAAGTTTTTGTTGTAAACAGCCACGGGTAATCTTTCTAAAGAAGGCGTGGGCGTAACGTATCCATAGACTCCTGTAAAAATAAGCAGTACGAATCCATACAAAAAAACTTTTTTTGGCGAAAATAACAACATAAATTAAAAAATAAAAGTCCTTAGCTAAAAGGATCAGTGTCCTAAATCATTTTTTGATTGACACATTACCGAAAAATGTGGGTATAGTAAAAGGGATTACTCATATTCATTGTGGGCATCGGTGGTTTCCAATAATAAACAGCAAGGACCAAAGGTAGATCGGATGAGGTTGATTTTCAAGGCAAAACAGCTGGTATGGCTACTGGCAGTGATTAGTGGTGTTGGTTTTTCTTCTCAGCTACAAGCATCAAATTCAGACGCTATACCCTCAGAACAATCCTCTATTTATTGTGTTTACAAGAAAAAACACTTTCGTGGTCAATCCTTTTGTGGTGATGATGCCCTGCGTTGGTTGGGCTGGCGCTGGCATCGCAAGATATCCTCCTTAGTCATCAAACCCGGTTATGAATTAGAAGCTTATCCGTATTGGGGCTTCTGGGGTACACCGACGCAGCTTACCGGTGATCATGCTCAATTAGGCCGCTGGAATAACCGTATTGCCTCGTTTAAAGTCCGTGAAATCGAACAGCCCAGTAATGATAAGGTGTGCTTCTACACCAAGAAAAACTATCGCGGCGCCTCATTTTGTTCCAATCAAGACAATATCTGGCTAGATCGCCGCTGGCGTTACCGTATTTCTTCGGTCACCGTGCCCGAGGGTTTTAAAGTCACCTTGTTTAAATATCATGCACACAGCCATACTTTCAGCTCGCGTTATAGCAAATATAAACGCACCATTTCAGAAACACTGACCGAAGATACCCCCAAATTACAGTACTTAAATAACCGTTCCGCCTTTATTCGCATTGAAAAAACCACCGTTGATGAGGATGGTGATGGTATCATTGATGAATTGGATCAATGCTCGGAAACCGCCACGGGTGAAGCGGTTGATGAAAACGGCTGTTCACAAGAACAAATCGATACCGACGGTGACGGCACCCCGGATTACCGCGATGTCTTCCCCAATGATCCCAACGAAAGCAGTGACCTGGACGGTGATGGCATTGGTGATAACACCGATACTGACCGTGACGGCGATAACGTCAATAACGATCAGGACGCTTTCCCGAACGACCCCAACGAAAGCAGTGACCTTGATAGCGATGGTATTGGCGATAATGCGGATGCTGATCGTGATGGCGACGGGTTTGATAATACAGTTGACGCTTTCCCCGATGACCCTGTTGAAAACCGCGATAGTGATTCGGATGGCGTTGGCGATAATGGCGATACTGATCGCGATGGTGATGGCGTAGATAATGCGCTCGATGCTTTTCCCGATGATAATACTGAGACTTCGGATTTAGATAACGATGGTATCGGCGATAATGCCGACCCGGACCGTGATGGTGATGGCGTTAACAATGAAGACGATTACTTTCCGGATGATCCAACGGCCTCAACCGTTCCTACAGTAACCATTAGCACACCTGCAACCTTAACCACCGTCGGTGCTTCCCCGGTTACCGTTACCGGTACGGTGAATGACGCTGACGCCGCGCTAACGGTGAATGGTGTTGCCGTCGCCCATGATGGAGAGACGTTTACCATTGATGTGGCACTGGAAGAGGGCGCCAACAGTATTATTGCGCGCCTAACGAATCAACAGAACCGTGAAGGTACAGCAACGGTGAGTGTGTCACTGGATAAAACCCCGCCGACCATTACCGTCGATTCTCCTGCACCTGGCACCACCGTTTATACAGAGGCCGTATCGGTTACGGGTCTGGTTAACGATATCGTGCGCGGTACCATTGCTGAGAGTCAGGCACAACTGACAGTGGTCAGTAGCCGCAATACCGTTACGGCAACCGTAGCTAACCGTTCCTACCTGGCAGAAGGCGTGCAATTAGAGGAAGGAGAAAATACTCTCACACTAACCGCCACGGATGCGGTAGGTAATACCGATACGGAAACTTTCGTCATTAACTATCAACCGCCACAAGGCAAAGTAATTGTCATCACCGAAGGTCAAGGCCAAAGCGCGTTAATCAATAGCGCTTTGGAAAATGCACTTACTGTACAAGTTACTGATAACAATCAGCCCTTGACCGATCAAGATGTCATTTTCCGTATCGTTCAGGGGGATGGGCAATTACAGGCTGACGATGCCACGATGGGTGCGACTCAATCCCAGATTCTTAAAACAGACAGCAATGGCTTTGCCAGTGTCACCTATCAGTTAGGTAGCCGTGCCGGTACGGGTAATCAGCAGGTCAAGGTTACCGCACCGGGTGTTGAAGGTGGAGTAATTTTTCACGCAAGCGCGCAACCCTTACCGGGCGAAACCATCGGTGTGATTGATGGTAATAATCAGCGTGGTTCTGTACGGCAGCCATTGCCCAAGCCCTTTACGGTTGTTGTCACCGATGCAGGGGCTAACTTGGTGGCGAATACGGAGGTAGTTTTCACTGTGGTTGAAGGTAGTGGCCGTTTTAGTAATGGTGAAGCCACACAAACGGTACAAACCGATAGTGATGGCCGTGCCAGTACCCACTTTACGTTGGGGCCGCAGGAAGGTATTGATGCTCAGCGCGTCAAAGCCACTATTGCAGGCACAGGAGCGTCCGCAGGCTTTACAGCGACAGGGTTCGTGCCCGCTGACCCCGGCCAAACGTCGATTTCGGGGGTTGTTCTGGATAACCAGGATCAACCCATGCCCGATGTGACCGTGCGTGTGGAAGGTAGTGCTCGTGAAGCGGTGACCGATACCCAAGGGCAATTTGTGATCACTGAAGCGCCGGTAGGGCCAGTACATTTGTACGTAGAGGGTAGTACCACCTCACGCGCCGGTGAATGGCCGAGTTTATCCTTTAATATTGTGACGGTACCGGGGGTCGATAACCCGCTGGCAAGCCCCGTTTATCTTGTGGAAATTGATACCGAAAATGCGGTATTTGTTGGCGCTGAAGATAAAACGATTACTTTAGCAGATACACCTTTGTATGCTCTGGAAGTGGCAGCAGGTAGCGTGACTTTTCCTGATGGCAGTAAAACAGGCAATTTATCCATCACGCGTGTCAATGCCAATAAAGTACCGATGGTACCACCAGGTGGTATACAACCTCAGTTGGTGGTGACGATTCAACCGCATGGCAGCAAGTTTGATCCGCCAGCACCCGTTACAGTGCCAAACACGGAAGGTTTGGCGCCATTATCCGAAATTGAAATGTACAGCTTTGATCACGATCTGGAAGAATTTGTCTCCATAGGGTTGGGGCAAGTCTCCAAAGATGGTCAGGTGATTAAGTCCAAAGCAGGTTCTGGCATCGTCAAGGCCGGGTGGTTTATGGCGCCAAGACCCACACCTCCCAATAGCACAGGCAGTGTGGGCACTGAACCCGAGCAGCCAGTTGAAGAGGAAGAAATTGATCCTTGTGAGAATGCCAAGCCGGATTGTCCATGCGAGGATGGTAGTTCGCCTGGTTGTCCTCAGTGGCAAGTAAACCCTAAAACGCTCAATGTATTCATCACTGATACACCTCTATGGTATGACGCGCCTGTAGGGCCAGATGTAAAAATAACGTTAAACTATAGCACTAAATCTATTGCACATAATGATTTGCGCGAATCGGATGTAGTCACTAAATCGTTAATTGAAGATTCTGAGTTGTTTGGTAATCGTTGGTTATTTGATTACACCAGTGGAGTTTATCGTGCGGATGGTAACAATCAATTTACTGTCTTATACCCACAAGGCCAAACAGAGACCTTTATCCAAAGCGGTAGTAGCTTTACTCCACTACGTAGTGATGTTTATGACCAGCTAGAGCAAATTGCTACCGATCATTATCGTCTTACCAAGCTTAATGGTGAGTCTATGGATTACGCTAAACTCATCACTCATGGAGGTAACAGTCGTTGGATGATGACCGCTTACACCGATGTGAATGGCGAAGCGGTCACCTTTACTTATAACGACGATGGTACTTTAGCGACTATTCGTGATGCCTTGGGTCGTAATACGACCTTAGCTTACACAACGGTTGGCACTAAACAGGTTGATGATGGTAATGGCGGGTCACAAACCGTTGACATTCGTCGCGTTAATCAAATTACCGACCCTTCTGGTCGTACGGCGTTATTTGCTTACGATGCCAACCTGAATTTAACACGCATTACCGATATGGGTAATTACAGTAGTGACCTTACGTACGACAGCAATTTAAATATCGCCAGTATTTCTCGCCCGCAATTTGGTACATGGCAATTTAATGTGGAGCCAGCAACTACCAGCGCCACACCCGCCAATGATATTTATCCAGCACCGGGGGCGGCGATGGGAGCTAATGAACGTGTTACGGTGATTGATCCTAATAATAATAAAACCGAATACTATTTCGATGCCTTTAATGATCGTACTTGGGTAGTTCGCCCTAAATTTTACAAAGCTTATGAAAGTAGTGAAGTTAGTAATAAAAACCAACCAAAAATGATTTACCAATTTAAGCGCAGTAGCAATGGTTGGCGTCGTATTACCAGTGTTACCGATGAAGATGGTAATGTGGATTATAAAACGTATCACAACAATGGCCAGCTGCGTTCTGAACAACATCAAAATGGCAGCAGTAACTTTTATACGGTGAATGATAATGATCAAGTGATTACAAAGATCGTAGCGAAAAATACGGCGGTGGTTAAACGCTTTGACTATCAATATCTATCACCACAAAGCTTATTAAAAACAGAAGTGAAAGGCCCCAGTGTTGCCTTTGGTAAGCGCACGCAAACCCTGATGACTTATGATGATAAACAAAACCTGACGCGTATTACTTGTCATGGTTTTAATCAAGACGGTAGCCCGATCACTCGTCAACAACAACTCACTTACAATGCGCGTAGCCAAGTGATACACATCAATGGTTCTCGTACGGATGTCAATGATATAACGGCACTTGCCTATTATCAGTGTACAGAAACACAAATCGAAGGCGGTAATGCTAACTGCGGTCAGTTACAGTCCGTGACCAACGCACTGGGCCATGTGGCGACTTTTAACGAGTACACCGCATCGGGCTTAGTCAGCAAAATGACGGATGCCAATGGGCTGGTGACCGATACCACGTATGATAACTTGCAGCGTATAATTAGAATTGAACAGTATCCACAAGGGCAAACTAGTAATAAGCGTACGACCAGTATTCAATACCAGAGTGCGAAACAACATATCGCTAGTACTACACACCCTAATGGCTTAGTAATGTTTTATGAATACGATCAGGCGGAACGTTTAATGCAAGTACGTGATAACTTGGGCAATAAAACCAATTATGCGTATGATAAAAACGACAACCGTATCCAAACGCTGACTCAGAAAAACTCCGAAGCGAATAATAGCGGCACCGATACGTTACAACGCCAAGTGGATACTACCTATAACCAAATTAACTTGATTACTCAAATTAATGCCGCTGGTTCTATTAGCCGATTTAATCCCGATGGTTACGGTAATACCGATAGCTCAACCGACCCCAACCAAAACCCGGACACGCAATACACTTACGACTCCCTATACCGTATGACGCGCTTGCAGGATGCCCTAGGTAATACCTTCCAATATGAATACAATGTGAAGGATCAAATTGTCAGTGTTAGAACGGATAATAATGCTGAAACTACCTATCAATACAATGATTTTGGTGATCGCTTACAAGAAGTAAGCTCCGATAGAGGCACGATTAATTATCGATACGATAATGCTAGCAATGTCACACAAATGATGGACGGTAGGGGAGTGACAAGTACTTACACGTATGATGCGTTAAATCGTTTAATAGCTGTTACTTATCTAAATGCAGAAGAAAATATTACTTATAGCTACGATACCTGTACCAACGGTGTTGGCAGACTTTGCCAAGTCATTGATCCCAGTGGCACGACTAATTTTGAATACGATGTTTACGGTAATATCACCACACACACTAAAGTAGAATTAGGGCAAGCATACGTAACCAGCTATACCTACAATAGTGTGGATCAAGTCGTCTCAATGACGTACCCGAACGGCATCACACTCAATTATCAACGTGATGATAGAAGTCGTATTACAGATATTCAATTAAGTCATACCAGCCTAAGCGTCACACAGAATATTATAACGGATATTGAATACCGTGCGGATAATTTGCCAGTCAATATGACACAGGGTAATGGTGTAATAGAAACTCGTGAATATGATCTTCAAGGCCGCATAACGACACAACAGCTCAGTGACAATCTTTTCTCAAGAGATTATTCATATGATGCGAATGGGAATATTTTACGTGTTGATTCAAATAGCATTGATCCGATATTTACTTATGATGCAGTTAATCGATTAACGAGCGAGGAAGGAATAGTAATCTCAGCATTTACTTATGATGCGAATTCTAATCGGTTAACGCAAATCTTAAATGGAACAGATATTGATTATGAATATAAGTTGGATTCTAATCAGCTAACGAAAGTGGGTGATACTGTTATTGCCAAGGATGCTAGTGGTAACACCATGACTGATGGGAATAGCACCTTCAGCTATAACCAGCGAAATCAACTGAATACCTACTTAGAAAATGGAGCACAAATCGCGAGTTATGAATATAATTTTGCTAACTTAAGGACGCAGAAAAATTTAGCCAATGGAGCTACTAATTTATATCATTACGATATTCAAGGTCGTAGGATTCAGCA
>MDLC01000067.1 GCA_001723645.1 Candidatus Endobugula sertula
CACGCTTTGGTGGTAAGGGGAATAACCCGTATTGGTTTGGCTACAAGGAACATGTATCGGTGGATATGCAGAGTGGTGTCATCCACAAGGTGGCTGCAACGTCTGCTGAGGTCACTGACGCTAATAGTTTATCGCATGTGTGCCCTGACGGAGGTGCTGTCTTTGGTGATAAAGGGTATTGTGTTCGCCCGGCGCCAAGAACACTCAAGTGTAAAGGCTGCCATCATGCGACGATTAAAAAAAATAACATGAAAGGAAAAGATCGTCGTAAGGATGGCTGGCTTTCGGCCATGCGTTCACCCTACGAACGTGTGTTTGCTCATCGCAATAAGCGTGTTCGTTATCGAGGCTTAAAGAAGGTGCAGTTTCAAGTAGGCATTCGTGCACTGGTTTTTAATCTCAAACGTGTGGTGGCATTAGGTATTCAAAAAATTGATTGGTTGCCTGCTTAGGATAAATCCGCCTCTATTTCAGTAAAACCGACAATGGGAGACGGAAATGCCGAAAAAAACAGTCAATAAGACTGGGGCACTCGCTTTGTCACAAGCACTTTGTATTTTTTATTGGTTTTTTGAGTTAAACGACAAGCCCAATATCTAAAGTCTGACACTAATATTACCGCTTGAGTTGTTATAATCCAACATGCTGCTATAAGGATGAATACAGTCTTCCCTATTCGGTCATAAACCGTGACTACAAATTGGCGCATAAATTAATCATTGGCTTGAACGACATTTACCCCTTATAATGCGATTTTTGGCGACAATGTATTATTAGAATTAATAAGCAAATAAGAGGTAAGATGTTTTGGTGGGACGAAGTATCCGTTATGGAAGCTTATTATGGTTATCGTTACAGGCATTACCTACTTACGCTCAGCCCAATTTACCGTCCCCGCCTACGGGAGAATCAGAACGTCAACTGATTCGCGAACAACAGCGTCATGAGGCTAGAGAGGCCTCACCCCAAGTCGATGTTCGCCTTGACAGCGATTCATTGACGGAGCCGCTTGCGCGCATTCCAGAAGAGACCCCCTGCTTTGTGATCGATTCGATTCAATTAGTGGGTCCGCAATCTCAACGCTTTCAATGGTTATTAGATCGCTTTTCTCCCGTTGAGGTGAATGGGACCTCTTCTCGGGATCAACCTATCCGTGACCAAGCGGTTGAACCCGTATTAGGCCGTTGCCTGGGGACGCAAGGGATTAACTATGTCATGAGTGTGTTACAGAACCAGTTGGTCAAGCATGGTTATATCACCTCACGTATTGTGGTGGGGGCTCAGGATGTCACCACAGGGACCTTGGTATTGACGCTAATTCCTGGAGTGATTGGCAAGATTCATTTTTCAGACCAGCAATCCCGTAACGCTGTGTTACCCATGAAGTCGGGAGACTTATTAAACTTGAGAGATATCGAGCAAGCTTTGGAATCGATGAAACGCTTGCCCAGTGTCGAAGCCGATATTCAAATTATTCCCGCCAGAGGTGAAGAAGCATTATCTGGAGAGAGTGATTTACGGATTGAATGGACCCAGGATTCCCCAGTTAGAGTCGTGTTGACGGCAGACAATTCGGGAACAGAAAATACCGGGATATACCAAGGTGGCATCTCGTTAGCCTACGATAATATGTTGGGTTTGCACGATATACTCAACCTCTCCTATTCCCATGATATCGGTGGTGCGGAACCACTGAAAGGTGGCACCGAATCTTACAGTCTGGACTACTCCTTTCCCATGGGCTACTGGAGCATGGCACTTAACGTTAATGCCAATCAGTATGTCCAAACTGTTCAAGGGCCCTTCCAACAATACCAATATCGTGGTGATAGCCGCACAGCCAGTTGGGAACTGTCTCGGCTCATCTATCGGGACAGTACCCGTAAAATCACTACCGGACTGGGTACTTGGTTCCGTCATTCGAAAAACTTTATCGATGATACTGAGCTAGTACCACAGCGCCGTCGTACCGCAGGCATTGATTTACGGCTGGATTATCGACAGTTTATCGGCAAAGCCATATTGGATGGTGGCGTAAATTATCGCAAGGGCACTGGTATGTTTGATGCCCAACCCGCCCTGGAAGAGGCCTTTGGTGAAGGCACTTCTCGTCCCACGATTATCAAAACTAATCTCCAACTTAGCCTGCCTTTTCAGTTGGGTCAACAACGCCTCCACTATACCGGCTCCTGGCGACGTCAATATAATCGTGACCCGCTTACGCCACAAGATCGGTTTAGCATTGGCGGGCGCTACACCGTGAGAGGTTTTGATGGTGAAAGCACCCTCTCAGCAGACAGAGGCTGGCTCATTCGCAATGATTTGGCGCTGTTTTTGGGCTCAGGCAAGCAATCCGTTTATATCGGTGCGGATTATGGTCAGGTCAACGGGTTTCCTGAACAGTTTTTACTGGGAGACCATTTGGCTGGGGCCGTATTAGGAGTTAAAGGCCAGTTCTGGGGGAACCATTACGATCTATCTGTGGGTACTCCTATCAATAAACCCGATGGCTTTATCACTGGTCATGGTGCGGTGTATTTGCAGATTAACCGAGCCTTCTAAACGAAAAAATAAAACATCAACACGCATCTAGTGCGGAAAAGGATAAAAAATAATGAATAAGGGGATTTACCGTCTTATCTTTAACCACGCGACAGGCGTGTTCATGGTTGCTGGGGAGCTAGCAAAGACCAAAACCAAGACTCCCTCTAGTGGCTAGTGGCACAATGTACGATAGGCTGAGTCAAGCACGTTATGCCCTATCGCCTGGATTTATGGCGACACTCAGCTCTCTACGTGTTGCCCTGTTGCTGGCATCAGGCAGTGTCTTATTCAGCCATGACGCCTTTGCCCAGATTTTTGCTGACCCCAATGCGTCACAATCGGAACAAGCGACTATACTAAGTACCGCAAACGGTATTCCTCAAGTCAATATTCAAACCCCTTCTGCAGCGGGAGTGTCTCGTAACCAATACCGACAATTTGATGTGGATGCCAATGGTGTCATTCTCAACAACTCCAGACTCAATACTACCACCCAATTAGGCGGTATGGTGAGCGCAAATCCTAACCTGATAGGTGGCGAAGCGCGGATTATTGTTAACGAAATTTATTCTTCCAACCCAAGCTATCTGAATGGCTTTATTGAAGTGGCAGGTAGCCGTGCGGATGTGGTCTTTGCCAATCCTGCTGGAATTAGCTGTTCGGGCTGTGGTTTTATTAATGCCCATCAAGCGACTCTAACCACGGGTAAACCCATCTATAATAATGGCAACTTGGACAGCTATCGTGTAGAAGGTGGCACGGTAGATATTACTGGTACTGGCCTGGATGCCTCGTCCGTCGACTATACACACATCATTGCCCGCTCTGTTAAAGTCAATGCTGGTATTTGGGGACAACAAGTCAATGTCGTTACCGGCCTTAATGATGTGAAGGCCAACACCACCGCTGATGCCACAGAACACAGTTCTGGCACAAGCACCGCTCCAACCTTTGCGATTGATGTCTCTGCCTTGGGTGGCATGTATGCAGGGAAAATCAAACTCGTGGGCACTGAAGATGGAGTGGGTGTTAGAAATGCCGGGCAAATTGGGGCGGGCGCAGGCGGGTTTACCCTCTCAGCCGATGGACGATTGACCAATACACAGCAAATTACCAGTGATGCGGCCATTGCTATCAGTACTCGCGAGGGTGTCAATAACAGTGGCACGGTCTATGCCAGTCAAACCCTCACCCTAAATACGGAATCGGATATTCAACACTCGGGGACTATTGCTGCACAGGATACCGTCAGCTTGATGGCAACGGGCAACATAGTGAGTGATTCAAACTCTATACTGGCCGCTGGTATCGATGCAACAGGGCAACTGATCAACGCATCCACATCCAGCCATCTCCAAGTGATCTCATCCGGTGAGGTTGATCTGCAAGGGGAGCAACTTGTTCTAAACGATCTCAGTATTCAGGCAGACCGTATCACCTTACAATCGACACAAACCGCCGAGTCATTGTCGTTACATGCCACCTTAGGGGATGTGACTCTTCGCAATAGCACCACCGCAGCCGATACGTTTACGGTTGAAGGACAAGGAATAGCGATTACTGACTCTCAACAAACCGTTAATAATGCCACATTAACAGCGAGTACTCGTGATGTGGCTCTTTCGGATTCCACGGTGAATGTGACCGAACAGTTAACAATTAGTACCCCACAACAGATTGTGACGGACCGAGCCGATATTACCGCCAAACAACTACAACTGACTGCTCATAGCCTTTCGAACCAAGACGGTAAACTTAAACAAAGTGGCAATAGCCAACTCACACTTCAATTAGCAGGAACCCTGGATAATACCGATGGACAACTGGCCACTAACAGCGCGTTAACCATTAATAGCCAACAAATTAACAACCACAGTGGAATCCTTACCTCCGTTGGTGATCTTGCCCTCACGGTGGATAAAGCCCAAGCGACCTCTTTGGACAATACATTGGGTACTATTGCCAGTGATGGTCAAATGACGCTCACCAGTGGCAGCATTAACAACGACCAAGGGCATATTCAGTCTGCCAAAAACTTAGCCATTGATACACAAGGCAATATCGTCACCAATACAAACTCAGGTAACACAGGGGGGGTAATCAGTGGTGATGCCTTAACGGTGAAGGCATCAACCATGAATAATGATGCGGGATATATCGGCTCAGCAAAAACATTGAATATCACAACGAGTGCAGACAGCAGTAACCAAGCGGGTATTATTGAAGGCGCCGATAGCGTCACACTGGATACCGCCGCATTGAATAATGATCAAGGTCGAATTCAATCAGGCACCACACTCTCAATCGATACTCACGGCAATAGCCTCACTAACACCGATAGCGGTGACAACGGTGGTTTGATCAGTGGTGATGCGTTGGATATTAACGCCAGCAGTCTTAATAACGATGCCGGATACGTAGGTGCACAGAAAGCGCTCACCGTGACCACCACAGACGACTCTACCAACCAAGCGGGTATTATCGAAGGCGCTGAGAATGTTAGTCTGAATACTGCTGCATTGAATAATGATCAAGGCCGAATTCAATCGGGTTCCACACTCTCAATCGATACCAACGACCATCTCCTCACTAACACTCATAGCGGTGATAACGGTGGTTTGATCAGTGGTGATACGCTGGATATTAACGCCAGCCGTCTCAATAACGATGCGGGTTAGTTACTGAGGCGAATACCCAGATTATAAATACCCATTCAGGAGATTTTGGTGGCATTCACAGTGGTGGCAACCTGACACTCACTACCCATCAACTGAATAATCAGAGTGGCTCCATTACCTCAGGGCATGATTTGGTGATGACTACCGCTGATTCGCTCAATAATACCCATGGTGACATTAACAGTCGGGGCAATCTTTCAACTACCAGCAACCAACTCAATAATCACCAAGGAAAAATGCAGGCCTTGGGAGATATACAGATAAATACTCGTGGGTATGAGATCAACAATACCGACTCTGGCAGTGATGGTGGTTTACTGGCGACGGGCTCCATCACCCTCAATACCGGGCGAGTCAATAATGATGCGGGTTATATCGGTGCCAGTGATGATATTAACATTCATAGCAGCGATACCGTGAGTAACCAATATAGTGGCACCTTGCTCAGCCTGCGCAATATGACCATTAACGGTATCAGCCTGGATAACCGCGATAGCCAGATACAGGCAGCGGGAGATATTGATGTCAATGTTGGTTCCGGCCAGGTCAATAATGAGGGTGGTCTATTACGCTCCAATAGCGCACTCACGGTGAATGCAGCCAGTATCAGTAACCACAACACACAAACCACCGATCAGGGGATCGAAGCCCAACACGTCATTCTCAACAGCAACACGATTGACAATACCAGTGGCCAGATAATTGCCGATGACCTCACCATTCGAGGACAGGGGACTGTGACCAATAATAAGGGCCTACTTTCTGCGAGCAAAACCCTGGATGTCGGAGACACAGCCAGTCATAAAACTCAGGCAATCAGCAACACTGAAGGGAAACTGGTTGCCGGACAACAACTTAAACTCAACAGTTTTAATCTGATCGGGCAAGGGAAAGTTTTGAGTCAGGGCACCATGAATGTCAATCTAAGTGGTGACTATACTCATGTCAATGATGTGATTGCCAACGATGATCTGATTTTCGCACTTTCTGGTCATCTCAACAATCAGGCGTTACTGATGGCCAGTGGTGATTTAAACATTATTGCAGCCAGCCTGTATAATGCTGCTAATGCTGAGCTTTCTGGCACGAATACCAACCTCACTATTTCAGGTGACTTTACCAACGATGGTCTGATTGATGGAGGAAATACGAGCATCGATACCCATCGCTTGTTTAACGAGAGCACGGGTCGCATCTATGGTGATCATATTTCCATCGAAGCGGATGAACTCTATAACCGTCAGGCCTCTGGCAAATCGGCGGTGATCGCTGCTCGTCAGGAATTGGACCTGGGTGTAGGCACGCTAGATAACCGCGACCACTCGCTGATATTGAGTTTGGGGGATATGTCGATTCGGGGAGCTATTTCTGGTGGGCAAGCGACTGGAACAGCAAGCCACATTACCAATGCCAGTGCGACGATTGAAGCGGAAGGTGGTCTGGAGATTCATGCTGATCGCCTTGATAATCTCAACCTGGACTTCCAAATAGGTGAGCAAACGAGTAGCCAGCAGGTCACAGCCTACAGTATTAATGGCTACGGCTCGACTCATTATGATGAGAGCGCTACGGCTTATCGTTATCAGGATGAAGTCAGTTTTGCTCGTACGCCTAGTGGCAGCAGTTCCAGCTTTTTTCAATATGATTTTACTCGTACAACCAGCCAACCCGTTGTTATTAAAAGCGATCCCGGGAAAATTTTATCAGGGCAGAGTACATTATTGACTGTTGATATGGTGAACAATAGCAATAGCCAGATTATTGCCGGGGGTGATCTGAGTCATAGTGGTGTGATTAATAACAGCTCGTCGACGGGTACTAGAAAAGTCAGCGAATCCGGCACCTATACTGAGTTCTGGCGACAATCGGCAAGAGGGCATGATAGGCAAAAAAGTCGCGGCGGCAGCTACTCTGGCCCAACAAACCTACAGCGTGAACTTAAACTTCTAGCGGTCAAGGAAAACTATCATTTCGGGAGGGGTGATGAAGATCCTTTTGCGGGGATTGATTACACGGTTGTAGAAGTTCATACAGAGCAACGTCGGGATAGAGATGGTTATTATGAGGTATCAATAATTGGCTATGCCTATGCTCCGGGAGATATGAACGGTAGCGCACAAACCAGCACCGTGAGTTTACAAACGTCTGTGTATCGCGCTAATACCCGTACTACCCAAGGTTTTGACATCAACGAACTCAGTATTGATAAGGTCACCCAAAACGTGTCGAGTACCAATAGTGCTGAACTTAGCCATCGAACCGTTAAACCCAACAATAACAGTGGAGCCTTTAAACCCAGTAATAACGGTGTAACCTTTAAGCTCGACAATAACAATGGGGTCTTTAAACCCAGTAACAACGGTGTAGCCTTTAAGCTTGAGATAATAGTGGAGCCTTTAAATCTAGTAACAACGGTGGAGTCTTTAGCTCATTACCTACAGCAGTCAGTATTGCTGCGCCATCGCAACGTCATCAGGGCAACATTACCGTCAAGTCCTCGCAGAATGGGGGTCATCGTTCTGTCAATGATCCATCCTCGGCTCAGGTCACTGAAGTGGTGAATAATACTGGCATAGTTCGCCGCCATAATATCATCGCACCTGCTTCCAACAACAGCCTGTTTGTTCAAAATAGCGCCCCCACCGCCACCTATTTAGTAGAAACCGACCCTCGGTTTACCAATAACCGACAGTGGCTATCATCCGCTTACGTTACCCAACAACTGATCCAAAGCCCCGCCATCACCGATAAGCGTTTAGGGGATGGTTTTTACGAACAACGCTTGGTACGTGAACAAATAGTGGCACTCACCGGGCGACGGTTTTTAGATAACTACAGCAACGATGAAACGCAATACCAAGCGTTATTGGATGCCGGGGTGGCCTATGCCAAGCAGTACAACCTGCAGCCGGGGATTTCCTTAAGTGAGGCACACATGGCCAATATCACCACCCCATTGGTCTGGCTGGAGGTACAAACGGTTCAACTACCCGATGGTAGCAGCCAACAGGTACTGGTTCCTAAACTCTATGCGGTCGTACAGGATAATGATTTGCTGCCTTCTGGTGCTCTACTCTCTGGTGACAGCATCGCACTAAAGGGTGACCATATCGTCAATAGCGGTGACCTAGTCGCCCGGACTCGGGTTGACATTGATGGTGGGCGCTTGAGTGATATGGGTGGACGTTTACAAGCCGCAGAAGCCTTTGTCGACGTCAATAACGATGCGGTCTTTGAAGCCAGTGACTGGCGTACTACCGATACATTGGACATTACCGCAGGTCGGGATGTGATCGTACGCAGCCGGGCAAGTACCAACCGCTGGGACAATGAGCAGGGCAGCAGCTCTCGTACCGAGCTTGCCCAAACCAGTCGCCTGCAAGTCACTGGCGACAGTGGTCAGCTCAACATCAACGCAGGTCGTGACCTGACGGTTACCGCAGCCGAGATTGACAACCAAGGCACCGGGGATACTCGTTTGGTTGCCGGAAACAACCTCACGCTTGATACCCTCACCGAAACGCAACAATATAGCCATGCCAATGGTGACGAAACACTGACCAACGAAATCACCAGCCGAATTCATGGCGCAGGGAATATCACATTGCAGGCAGACAATACATTGGTAGCGCGTGGCGCCAATGTAGAGGCCGGGCAGGCCCTGTCAATGGCCGCAAAAGATATCGAACTGACCACCGCCGAGAATAGACTCAACAGCGACTTACAAACCCCCAGCTATATTCGCAAAGTCGAACAACTCACCCACCAAGGGATTGAACTGAGGGCAGGCACCGACCTCAGTCTTACGGCCACCAATAACCTCACCGCCACTGGCACCACGGCCACGGCGGGTAACAACTTGGCCCTGAATGCCGGAGGTGATATCGATATCCGCGTTGCTCAAGATGAAGCGTACCGTTTTGAATATCGAGAGCAGAAAAAATCCTTTGGCCGTAAAACCACCGAGCTTAAAGAAAGCTACCAAACCACCAATGTGGGTGGCGAGTTTGAAGCGGGTAATAACCTCACTATCAACAGTACCATCAATAATGATGGCAGCGTCACCACCAATAACAGCAGTGGTGATATCACCATTATTGGCAGCGACCTAAAAGCCGAGCAACAAGTCGCCATTGCGGGTGATAACGTCACCATTGCCGATCAAAAAGAAGTGAGCTTTACCCGTGAAGAAACCTTTAAGCGCGGCTTTGGGGGGCTTAGTAGTAAAAGCAGTGTTCAAACCAGTCGTACCACCTTAACAGATGGCAGTGAAGTCAGCGCCAACACCCAAGACCCAGAGGGGAATACAGTTGTTCGTAATTCAGATACCGAGACTTATTTCCGAGTAGAGGGAGGCGGTTCTGGAAATGCCACCAGTCAACACAGAATCACAGCTAATACGGATGGAAGTATTAGTATTAATCCTGGTTGTTCTGGTCAGTTATGCGTTAGTGTAGGAAACTCAGATCACGCTACTTACTTCCTGACTAACAAGCGCGCTGATGGCTCTGTTGTAGTATTTGAAGTTGATGCCAAACTTCATAAAGAAATCATGGATAGCGCGGTTCCTCAGCGACCCATCCCCGGAGTTCCTCGTAATCCAGATGCTCCACAAATCGTTGATCCAAACCAACCGGGAACAGCCATCCAGCTTCCTAAAGTGTGGGAATCACTTCTTGAAAATAATTCATCCAATGCGCGTGTCTTAACACAAGATGAGTTCCTGAAGGAGTTTAAGTAATGAATTATCCTTTAGGCTTAGATGAGGAGCTATGGAATGGTGAGCGTAGTATTTGCATGTTTGTTCACAGAAATAAAACTTATTGGGTAATTGATTATAAATATAACTTCACTCTTGATGCAGAAGCTGATTACAAAGCTTATTTAGATAAAGGCCATATAACAAAGGATCAATATTTAGAGGCGTGTAAAAACTTTAGAAATGGAATTTTAAAATTATCAGCTGAAAATTTCTTACAATACTTAAAGCTTGATTCTGTGATTCTAACTAACGCCGAAGAGTTAAAAGATTACTTGTTATCGGGGTTTTTAACCGATGAAATAGATACGCTCTACCGTAAAGTTGAAAGTTTTTTAGTCTACGGTTCTAAATTATGTCCCAATGATTTTAAACGTGCTAATCAATTGGTTTGCAAACTCCCCTTGTTCTACATCAATTTTGATAAAAAGTCTTACATGCATATGGACTGGGATAGATACCATGAAACTTTAGTACCGAGTGACTGGCATGCTGAGGCTAGGGACTTTGGTAATTCTATTTTAGATAGTGATGTTTACTGGCAGACTAATAGCTATAATTTTTGGCACTTTAGAAAAGTGGCGGGGTCGTAACAAACTTTACTCGCCCGCTAAATCTAGCGGGCTTTACTTACTCTTGATTTACTATCCCTTCGCCCACTGTCTTAGCTCAGTGAGTTGTTGCAACACCTGCTCACTGGCGTCTCGTAACTGCCGATGAATCACCAGTGCCCCAATCTCCCAGTAGGCGGGATCATCTTCGGATGTAGCCAGGCTGATCAAACATTGCTGGTAGAACAGTTACCCTTGGGTGAGGTTATACACTCTATCATCCAGTGCAGATAATCGAGTACTCATCTCTCCCTTAAAATGGTGATGTGATTTTTTTATTTGAGACAGGCGGTAGCCTGCTTTAGACTTGCGTTTAGCCATAGGTCAACTCCTTACAGTTGGTTTGTGGTTAGCTAGCCCTAGGTGTCTCACCACCTAGGGTTAGCGATTTAAAAACTACTCAATAAATGCTCTCTTAGCGTTGTGCTTCAAAATTAGGCTCTCTAGTAGCGTTTTAGCGACCTTAATCTCTTCTTCGTCAAATTGGCTTAATGCCTCAAATTGGTGTTTAAGCTCGTCAATTGGGCTACGTTCATCTTGATCGAAAACAAGCAAATCTGCACTAACACCTAGCGAAACTGCCAATTTACGTATTACATCAAGCGTAGGTTGAGTATTACCGTTCTCATACCGTCGAATCTGGCTAACGTGTATACCAACATTGTCAGCTAATGATTGCTGCGTAAATCCCCGCTCTTTACGTAACGAGCTAAGTCTGTCTGGAAAGTTCATGGTTAACCACTTGGTTGTGTAACAAACCATGACTATAAGTCCTCCTGTCAAATATGCTTGAGAATGTATAGCATATATGATTACAATAAAAAGTAAATATGCATATTGACAAGTTTTTTACCGATTGGGGCATGTATGGCACGAATATCACAAGAAGAGATCAACCGCATCAAATCTAGCGTGAGCTTATTGGATTGGGTACGTGGTCAAGGCTATGAGTTGAAGAAACAAGGTAAAGATTATGCGGTGTTATGCCCCTTCCATGAAGAAAAAACGCCCTCAATGATGATTAGCCCTGCTAAGAATGTGTACCACTGCTTTGGTTGTGGGGCTAAAGGTAGTGTGATTGATTGGGTAATGAAAACCCAGAGCGTCTCGTTCCCCCACGCAATGGAGCTATTAAAATCTGGCTCACCTTCTGCTTTAGCTGTCTCTCACAATAATCGTGATAAAACCAAAGTAAAGCGTTCAGGTATGACGCATTTAGAGCCGTTATGCCCCAGTGATGCAGATGGGCAAAGTGCCTTACAGTCGGTCGTTAGCTTGTATCACCAGAATTTATTGAATACTACAGAGGGTATGAAATACCTCGAAAAGCGCGGCTTGATGCATCCTGAATTGGTGAAGCATTTTAAACTGGGGTTAAGTACCAAAAATCTGGTGTATCGTTTACCTGCCAAACACACGATAGCCGGTAAAGACATCCGCAAAACCTTGAGAGACATTGGTGTATTCCGTGAGTCAGGTTATGAGCACTTTGCCGGTTGTTTGATGGTTCCGGTATTGGATGAGCGCGGCCAAGTACAAGAACTCTATGGCCGCAGAATTAGCCCTAAATCGGAAAAGAACCAACGCCATTGGTATTTACCGGGGGCGCATCGAGGGGTGTTTAACCTGCCTGTATTTAACGCCTCAACTGAACTGATTTTATGTGAATCTCTAATTGATGCGCTCACGTTCTGGGTACATGGGTTTAAGAATGTAACATCAAGTTATGGTACGAATGGCTTTACCGATGAGTTATTAGCCGCATTAAAAGATTACAGCATTGAAAAACTGTTTATTGCTTACGATAACGACGAAGGCGGTCATAAAATTGCAGTGGCACTGGCTGAAAAACTGCAAGAAGAATTACCTCAGTTGCAGCTTTATCGAGTGCAATTCCCTGATGGATTAGACGCGAATGAATACGCTTTAAAAATCAAACCGGCCCAACAATCCTTGGAAAGATTGTTACGGCAAGCCCAACCCATGAATCAAGCTACTGAGCTATCCGATCAATCAACGGTTGTTGATGGTACGGCCACTTCTTCTTTTACTGCTTCTGGGCATCCTGCCCCCGCAGCATTAGCACGTCCCTGTGCGTTAGCCGTCCCAACCATTAACGTTAATTTACAATCCGATACTCAAAAAACACCACAAGGCGATTGCCCGTTAACGATGACTGATACTGACATCAAATGCCAGTTGGGTAATCGCTCGTATCGCATTAGAGGCTTGGAAAAGAACACCAGCTTAGGCCAATTAAAAATTAATTTATTAGTACAGGTGGGGGAATGTTTACACGTCGATACCGTGGATTTATACCAGTCTCGCCAGCGTAATAGTTTTATCCAACAAGCCTCGGTTGAGTGTGCCATGGATGAGAAGAAGATTAAAAATGATCTGGGTAAATTACTACTCAAGTTGGAACAGCTACAAGAAGAGAACCATCAAAAAACCCTAGAAAAACAGGCTGAAAGTATTAAGTTAAGTAGTGAAGATCAAGCGGCAGCGTTGGAGTTGTTGAAGGATAAAAACCTTATTAGTCGTATTAAAACCGATTTTACTACCTTGGGTATTGTGGGCGAAGATACCAACGTACTGACTGGTTATTTATCGGCAGTCTCTCGCAAATTGGATAAGCCTTTAGCGGTAATGATTCA
>MDLC01000068.1 GCA_001723645.1 Candidatus Endobugula sertula
AGAGACTGATCACGTTTAATCGCAGGGGGTGATCATTTTCAATTGGAGAAGGTGTTCATCTTGGAGTGGAATATGCATTTACTCTTTATTGTTGCTCCAAATAGCCTATTCGGTGTTGGTTTAATAGGGGAAGAGGTCAGTCAGGGTTTTTCCTGGTTGGCATTAAGTGTTGCGATAATGGGTGCTTTTGGCAGTGCTGTGGCTTATGTGCTGATACGTGAGCTGAATAAAACAGAAGATACTTCGGTGATTATTTTTTATTTCCCAATCGTTGTTTTGCCTCTGTCTTTAGTTCTTCTCAGAAATAATTTTGTTATGCTTCAAGGAGAGACTTGGTTTGTTTTATTGATGATAGGGCTTTGCACTCATATCGGTCAGGTTGGTTTAACCAAGGCGATGCAAACGGAGAGTGCTGGTCGGGCCACCAGTTTTTCTTATCTACAAGTCGTTTTTGCGGTTGTGTTTGGAGTCGTCTTTTTTGCAGAAATACCTACAATATGGACACTATTTGGCGCATGCTTTATGATTACTGGGGTGCTAATTAACGTGGTTTTTGCAGAAAAAAATAAATAGCGCTATTGCAAAGCGTTTTCCATTATGGAGTGTGACTAGCACTTGCATCTAGAACAAGAAACATTGAGGATGCAATAAGCTCAATATGCGACTCAGAGTATCGAGTAAAGGCAGCCCCTATGCTCATTGCGCTTCTGATGTGATACACAGTCCGAGGTCTTTAAGCAGGCCGTCTTGAATACTGTAAATCCAGCTATGGATAGACAATTCTCGCCCTTGAGCCCAGGCTTCTCGTACAAAAGAAGATCGAGAAACATTTTTAACTTGCTCAAGCACGTTAAGTTCGCATAGCCTATTTTGCTTATCGTCGTCGGACAAACCATCTAACTGGTTTTTATGTAATTGATAGACTTCTTGGATATGACCCAACCACGCATCAATCAGGCCAAAGCGTTGATTATCAATAACGGCTTTAATACCACCACAACCATAATGTCCACAAACGACAATATGCTTAACTTTTAAAACCTCTACGGCAAATTGTACTACTGACATACAATTCAAATCATCAATACGTACCACATTAGCAATATTACGGTGGACAAAAACTTCCCCTGGAGGCAAGTCAAGAATGTCATTCGCGTGAACACGACTGTCAGAGCATCCTATCCATAACAACTCAGGGGTCTGTTGCTTGGATAGCATATTAAAGAAGTCGGGGGTTTTTTCTTTAATGCCATTTGCCCAGGCGATGTTTTTTTTAAATAAATACTGTAATTCTTTCAAATCAGTGAGTTCTCCATGTAATGGCTTTTGTTTCCGCAAGCTCTATTGCGATCGGTTGCTCTATATTAAGCGAGTATACTAAAGTACTTAGATCCACCCGTCATCTTCATTCGAGCAGACTCTGAATTAATCGGCTTCAGCATCCCGTTTTTTAGCCGCTTTATGTCCTTCATCGGTTTCACCCATTTTCCAATAACTACTGGCATACATATCTGCGCGATCAACACCACGTTCTGTTTTAAAATAACGGCGTAGATTACGCATGGTGTCAAATTCGCTGGCGAGCCAAATATTAGGCCTGCCTTCCAGCCAATCCAGTGCTTTAACAACATCTGCTAATATCGTATTCGGTGTGTCAGGATGAGGATTCGTTACCCATAATACTTGAACCCCACTGGGTGCTTCGATCAATTGCCGATCATCAGCGCTGATAACTTCAATCACCGCATAACCCTGAGCATCTTGAGGTAACGTTTCCAGATTCACACCTATTGCAGGCAGAGCCGTCATATCTCCCGCAATAAGAAACCAATCTGCTGCTTGAGAAACCAGCTTTACAGGACCAGGTCCATTAGTCACAATCTGCTCTCCTACCTTGGATTGTATGGCCCATGCTGATGCTGGGCCATTGTCACCATGTACAACGAAGTCGATAGTTAATGTCAATGCTTGGGGATCATATGCACGAATGCTATAAGAGCGCACACAAGGTTTCCCTGATTTACTGACAAACGATAATTTCATATAGGCACTTTCCTGCCCCTCAGGAAAGTCTCTTAGCGCTTCACCACCAAGCGTGATACGCATCATATTGGTGGTCAATAATTGTTTTCGAACAATCGTTAATATCCGGGAAGCCCGATTTGGCATAGTCATTATCCTTTTTAAGGCTTATTTGAGGCATTCATAGCCTGTGTATAGAAAATGATGTGCCGATTCTCACTGACAACACATGGAGCCGAGTTTGTATAATACATTTTGACAAGACTGCCCATCTGTAGCAACCTGAAACTAGGGCAAATAATCACTTTCAAAGGTATGTAGCACATCTAGAGGTTCATACTCTTCCCCTTTTAACTCCGCATCCCAGTTAATTCCTACAAGAATGATATCGGTATGCATCCCGGTTAGCCAATCGTCCATAAACTCTTCTAGAGATATAGCAACCACTTTGTACTCCTGCCAGTCACCCTGTATATGACATTCTGCAAATTCCGGCTGAGACCAAAACGGGATAACATCTGCCTGTTTATACTTTTCTGAGGCACATAAAGCCCAGCCTTCATCATGCTGTAAACTCCAGATGCACCCCATATTCATTGCTTCCTCAAAGAAACGATGATAATTATCTTCGTGATCGTTACTCAATAAACCCATGAAAAACTGCCCCCCCTTATTCTAAAGAGTATCATATAAACTATCCTAACTTTAGTGATAAAGTATATGATTTATGCATCCCTTAATCTCTAAAAACTTTAATATGTGCTTTCAGAGGAATTGTTTTTTTGAATGCTAGAATAACAAGTGGTTGGTCGGATAACCTATCGCTATATACTGTAGGTCTCATTACCATGTATTCAAAGTGGTTAGCGACAGCCTGATATTTTTGACAAAGGCCGCCACATTGCCTAAGATTTGTTTCCTTATTATCCGCCTCTATGCCTAGGTGGTGAAATTGGTAGACACGCCAGCTTCAGGTGCTGGTGGCCGCAAGGCCGTGGAGGTTCAAGTCCTCTCCTAGGCACCATACTAACACTCAAAAAAATCAATCAAGCGGTTGCTGGATGTCTCGGTATTGTTGGATATCTTCGGTGATGGTTTGTTGGCCTTTCTCCCTGGACACCTTTTGTAGCGCTGCTGCCATGTCGTTAGCTATTTACTGTTTGGCCTCTGCGAATGAGGGCAGCTTGTCTGGTTCTTGTAATCTGGCTCTGACATCTTTAGCCTTAATTCCCTTCCTCGTATTTATCTTAATATTTTGGTAGTCTTTAGGTTAAATATTACAAATAACAGACATCGGTGCGAAAAACGCCAAATGACGTCTGTTCGCCCTATCCAGCCGTTGGTGGTGATAGCCTCAACTTTTATATTGATATTCACTATCTTGATATTTTTGTAAGTCATGAAGATAACGAATGTAGACAACTTACTTAAAGAAAATTTTGGCTTTGAGGGTTTTCGTGAAGGGCAAAAGCCTGTTATTGAAACGTTGCTTTCAGGACAATCATCACTAGCGATTTTCCCGACAGGTTCTGGGAAGTCGCTGTGTTACCAATTGACGGCCATTCAGCTTCCACATCTCACATTGGTAGTCTCTCCTTTATTGGCCTTGATGAAAGATCAGTTAACTTTTTTACACCAACATGGGATTGCGGCTTCGAGTCTGGACTCAAGCCTCAACGACGAGGAGTATAATTGCGTTGTTAAAGATATTCGCAGCAATAAACTTAAGATATTAATGGTTTCAGTTGAGCGCTTTAAAAATGAGCGTTTTCGTCTGCTCATGGAAAAAACACCGATCTCTTTACTAGTAGTCGATGAAGCACATTGTATTTCTGAATGGGGGCATAATTTTCGACCCGATTATTTGAAATTGCCTAAGTATCAAAAGGACTTGAATATTCCTCAAGTGCTATTACTGACCGCTACAGCAACACGGCAAGTTAAACAGGATATGACTGAGAAATTTTCAATTGCGAAGGATGCGGTTGTACAAACGGGTTTTTATCGAAACAACTTACACCTGCATGTACTACCTGTAATCGAAAACGATAAACCCCAGTATTTAGCCAAGCTTATTAAGGGGCAAGGTGCTATTAGTGGCATTGTCTATGTTACCTTGCAACACACCGCTGAACGCATTGCTGCTTATTTAAAAAGTGCCGGTCTGAATGCCAAAGCTTATCATGCGGGTATGAATAATGACCTTCGCAAGCAGGTACAGGATGAATTTATGTGTGGTGATACCCTTGTCGTTGTCGCCACGATTGCATTTGGTATGGGGGTTGATAAATCCGATATTCGCTTTGTTATACACTATGACTTGCCTAAATCGATTGAAAATTACAGTCAGGAAATTGGTCGTGCAGGTCGTGATGGAAAATTATCAAACTGCTATGTGCTCGGTAATCTAACCACATTGAATACCCTTGAGAATTTTGTCTATGGCGACACCCCCGAGCGGTGGGCTATTAAGACGGTGATTGATACTATTAAAGCAAGAACAAAAGACCACTGGGAAACGCAACTCTATACGCTTTCCAATCAGAGTAATATTCGTCAGCTAACGTTAAAAACACTACTGGTTAAGTTGGAGATGGCTGATGTGATTGCTCCGAAATACAGTTACTCAGCGGAATATAATATTAAGTTACTGGTTGATCAAAAGACTATTATTGATTACTTTGATGGTGAACGTAAGGCATTTGTTAGCGCTTTATTGGATACTACTGTCTTTAAAAAAGTATGGGGGACAGTCGATGTTGATCGACTCTTTAATGTCTATGGTGGCGAGCGTAAGCGTGCGATTACGGCCTTAGAATATATGCAAGATAAGCAATGGTTGGAGTTGAAGCCTTCAGGTAATATTGATGTTTTTTCCGTGAACGATACCTTGCTCAATCAACCCAATCTTGTTGACAATCTTTATCAGCAGTTTAAACAACATGAAGAAAGTGAGATTCATCGAATTGCTCAGTTATTACAGTTCCTACAAAGCAATCATTGCCTGAGTTGTGGTTTAGCAACCTACTTTGATGATCTCAATGCACCAGAACGTTGTGGTTATTGCACCGTGTGCCAGGGAAATCCTGCTGTTTTATCGGGAGAGAGTAATAACGACTTTATTCAACCAGAGCAACTTCACATGATTGTTACGGAGCTGAAAAATCATTTATTAACGTTCAACATCACGCATTGCTCCAACGATGTGATGGCGCGTTATTTAGTTGGCATTAATATGCCTATATTTACCGCGACCAAAGCCAAGAAAAGTGTCGCAGGTTTTAGTGTGGCAAAGACTATGCGTTATAAGCATCTTATGGGTTTGCTAGATAATGCCTCATAAATTTTCGCATGGTTTTAAAAAAAATGCTCGCTTCCGTCGCTCATAAAGCGATTTCTGATTACAAAAAAATACCATGCTTAACAGTCGGCGTAGCTAACATTATGGTGACGTATGTGGAATCGGGTGTTCAATGCACTCGTGAGTATGGTGATATAGATGGATCATTTTATATTAGCATGGAGGGCGTGTATGAAAACACTTTGAAATATATGATCAAAGAGGGCTTGCTTTCTGAGTTTTATGAAAGGTTAAACGCTATAGTGACCAATACATCAGGGATCAGGTGGGGAGGTTCATGACCAACCTCTTTTGACACCAAAACATGTCCTAATGCCTTGAAAAGTAAGTTGATCTGTGAACGTCAATTTTAGCACCGCTCTCTTTTCTTCAAATCTGCTACTGTTTCTGCTGCTTTTTCCAGCGACGATAGCTAATCTCCCATTGTTTATATTCCGCATATTTCTCTGCTGCGGGGTCATTTTCCTGACGCCATCTTTTGTATTCTTCGAACGTGGTTGGTTTTCTAGTGTCATAGCGGCTATCAGCAATCAACTTGTTATTGCCGCAATTAATCAATAGTAGAGATATGATAGTAATTAATAATATCTTTTTCAAAACAATAATACCCAATACCCTATAAATAATAGTTATTCTTGCTATTTTGCCAGCTCCACAGTGTAGTCGCAAACATTCATTTGATGATAAAAATTACGGTGTTGTCATCTAACTGTCATAATCCCGATTTATTATCATCCTAACCCATTATTCTGCTTATACTATAACTATTTATATTTTTTTTGGAGGCTATTGTGAAGCCACTAACGTTAGTTGCTATTGTCACATTGACGCTGACCAGCATTAATGTGTCTGCTCGTGATACTATCAGTATCGTAGGCTCTTCTACGGTATATCCTTTTGCAACGGTTGTTGCTGAAAAGTTTGGTAAGACTACTCAATTCAAAACCCCTACTATTGAGTCTACGGGCTCTGGTGGTGGGGCTAAATTATTCTGTGCCGGTAACGGTACTAAGCACCCAGATATTACCAATTCATCACGTCGGATAAAAATATCTGAATTTAAAAAATGTACAGACAATGGAACGAAAGTTGTTGAAGTACTCATCGGCTTTGACGGAATTGTCATTGCAAATGCTAAAACCAGTACTCCTATGCAGTTAACTCGTAAAGAATTGTTCCTGGCGTTAGCGAAAGATATACCTAATCCAGATGGTACTGAAACGTTAGTGCCCAATCCATACAAAACCTGGAAAGATATCAATCCTATGTTACCCGATTCTAACATCGAGGTATTTGGTCCTCCGCCAACATCTGGTACTCGTGATGCTTTTGCTGAATTAGCCATGGAAGGGGGCTGTAAGACATTTGACTGGATTAAAGACATTAAGCAGCAATCAGAAACTGCTAAAAAAGCGGGTGATTACGCAGCAGTCATATCATTGAAAAAAAAGTATAAAGGTATTTGTCATACGATTCGTGAAGATGGTGCTTATATTGAGTCTGGTGAGAATGATAATTTAATTGTTCAAAAGTTGACTAAAAACCCATCGACTCTGGGTATCTTCGGCTTTAGTTTTCTGGAAGAAAATGAAGGGAAAGTTCAAGCCTCCATTATCGAAGGCAATGCGCCAACGTTTGACACTATTGCTGACAAGGACTACCCTATTTCCCGTCCACTCTACTTTTATATCAAGAAAAACCACGTCGGCGTTATTCCGGGTATTATAGAATATGCGGCTGAGTTCACTAAAGAAAGCACCTGGGGAGAAGATGGCTATCTGGCAGAGCGCGGTATGATTCCTCTATCTGATAAATTGCGTGCGAAGTATGCTAACAATGTGAAAGAGTTGGTGACTTTGACGGAAGCGGACTTTGAATAATTGAAATTTTATCAGCCTTCACGTAGAGCTAAAGCATCAGGCGCTGTTCACACTGTCCAAGGACAAAAAGAGAATGGCTTTAAGTGGTCAAGGTATTACTGACGGTTCATTAGTGGCAGGTATTGCTTCATCAGTGGTGAAACGTTAGACCTCGCCCTGCTAGTGGAAATCAAGCTTAAAGATATTTTTAGGCTTGTAGGAAACGCTCGACAATACCCCCAAATATGTTGGGTTTCTCAACATGCAACCAGTGCTGTGTATTGTTAATCACTTTTACACTGGCCTGGGGGAAAAGGCTTAAGATTAACTCTCGATGCTCAGGAAGTATGTAAGGCGAAAACTCCCCCTTGATAAAGAGCACTTTACCAAAGAATGGAGGGAATTCTGTAGTATTACCCGAAATAAGTTGATCATAAGCAACCATCAACCCACTAAGATTTATACGCCAGGACCAACGGCCTTCCTTCTTCTCCAGGTTTTTTAACAAAAAGCTACGAATTGATGGTTCACTAACCAATGGTTGCATTTGCTTATCAGCCTCTGCACGGGAGTCTAATTGATCAAGGTTAATAGCCTGGAAAGCGGCAAATACATCATCATGACGGCGATGATAAGCAACCGGAGCAATATCCACTACAATTAATTGATCCACTTTTTCTGGGTAACGTAGAGCTATTTCCATGCTTACCTTCCCGCCCAGAGAGTGGCCTAAAAAGTGCGCTTTATCCAATCCAACTTGAGACATCCATTCCACAACGGCCTCAGCCATAGCGTTTAGACTAGTGGTTTCCGTATGCTGTGAACGTCCATGATTAGGCAAATCGATTGCATAAACCGCATATTGTTTGCTTAACTGACGGCATATAGCCCCCAAATTTCCCGAACAACCAAACAAGCCATGAATAACCACTAAGGGCTTACCTTCGTAGCTAAATTGGTGATGATAGATAGTGGATAACATCAAAGAAGCAGGAAATGATCACTTAGTCTTTTCTTGGCTTAGGAGAAAAGCTATTACGTGAGGGGAAGTTAGCAACCTTGTCATTGCTCTTAATATCCGATACTTTCACCTGTCCTTCTTTTTCAACTTGATCAATACGGATAATCGATTGCATAGGAATATAGGAACGCTTAACACCGGAAAAGGCAGCTTTTAGTTTTTCCTCAGCCGGGTCAACAATCACCTGGGTACGCTCCCCAAAAATAAACTCTTCCACTTCAACAAAGCCGTACATTTCACTTTGATAAATATCTCGGGCATAGACCTCAAATACTTCCGCTTCATTATAAAAAATAATTTTATAAATCGATTTCTCAGACATAATACTCTCTAGATAGTAATTCTATACCCCTATTATGGTGGTTAAATAGCGAATTACAAGTATTCTACACTCAGTTCAGAAATAGAACACATTTGGCTTTATACACAACCATTTTTTTGGGGGGGTAATGATTCTTGTCATGATAGAACCCGCCACTTATTCACTGGGGCCAGTATCGGTAATAACACGCCCAATATGATCACAGTGATCGATGAGGCTGGATGCATGGTGGGATTCCTTCCGCCTTACCTCCTGATTTGAACCCTATTGAACACCCGTGGGCTCAGGTCAAGGCGATTCGAAAGCGATATTGTTGCAAGGTCGATGAGCTATTTTCTGCACACATGAAATATGCCAATTGATAATTAAGTAGCTATACCTTAAACATGTGTTGCCTGAGTTCAAGTGAGTAAGCCATCTACCCGTTATGACATATTATTAGTTGTTCAGCTATACAAGCCATTGTGGGATTTAAAAGACAAATATATCAAAGAGTTAGAAATTGGTTATTGATATTGGTAGGGATATTAGGGTTAAATAGTACTCTCTGAGAGAGGGCAACACTATTCACCCATGATCTCTGTTTAAACCAAAATTATGCATTGGATGTGATAAAAAGTGCAAAATATTACTGTGCAGGGTGAATGTGAAAAATTCGTAGCTACCTGAATGGGTGTTGAAAGCACATGACACACATATGCTAGGTGGCAATAAGCGCTTGGCTATATGTAAGCAAGGAACAGAAGCTTTAGGTAGACTTTCGTGATTTCAATGTATAATCTGGTTTTAATGACTTCCCATGCATCCGTAGCTCAGCTGGATAGAGTAGGTGGCTTCGAACCACTTGGTCGGGGGTTCGAATCCCTCCGGATGCGCCATATTGAAAGGGTTAGCAAGTAATAAACTACTAACCCTATTTTCAACTTCTGACACATTTCCGACAGTCCTTTTCTATCGTGCGTTTTACAACCGTTAGCGTTAGTGTTTGCGCAATACCACGATCTTGTATTTTATCAACGGCGATAATTAACTCCTGCAATTCTGCCGCTGAATAATGCGTGGTAATATCCCCGTCTGCATGTCCCATTAACGCTTTGCGTGTTTCCAGTGGTATACCGGCTGCTCGTAGTCGCCGACCAAAGGTGTGCCATCATCATTTCGCCATACCCGTGATGTGCGATTCAGTACCGTAGCAGCCAGCCCAATCACATTGTTAATGGATTTTGGGAAAAGACCTCGTGCTAATTCATGGTTAACAAACGGCCTTATCGTTCCTTCGTGAATTTGCTCTAAGGGTAAATCACCAATAAAGGGTAATAATTGATCAAGATGTTCTGCCATTTTTTCCGCTGAGGGTTTATGTGCTATATCTTCCAAATACCGCAATCCTGCTTCTTCAAAGAGATATACATTTTCCTTTGCTCGGCCAGCGGCTTCCTCAATTTCTGCTAATCGCCTAATAAGGTAGCTTTCTGCTTCAGAGCGGCAAGATGTTTTCGTGCTTTCTCTGAGCCAGCCACCTTCGAGGTGCTTACAGCGTTTCTGGATTTGATAGATGCCCCCTTTGAGGCGTAATCCAGACATTTTGTTACGTTTGTTTTGCTTTGACATCGCTCGTCCTCCATAGTCTGAGGTATCGGGCGGCGTCCATTGCGCCTCATATAATCCTCTATCCATGCGTCAATTTCAAGCCGATCAAAGGCGATGCCTTGTTGGCCAATAGGCACTTCTGTTAAGCAAGGGCGCACAAGCTTATTAAAGTTGTGCCTATCCATGCCCACATAACGAGGGGCATCACGCATCCGTATTAAACGCGGAGTAAGATTGGTAGTATTGATTGGAGTGTCTTGCTGTTTCATAGGACATATAATGACAAGTCAAAACATTCTATTCTACAAAGAACGTTTCATAGATTTATGAAATGCAGTTTTGATGGTTGAAGGTTATAGTGTCTGAGTTCGGCCATTAGCCGACGTTGAAATAAGTAAACTGTCTCCGGAATTCTCGTATTAGTTTTGAACGATTGAAGAAGTATTTTTGAATCACTAAATGCTCTATTAAAAATCACCTTCAGCTACTTGGAAACAGGTCAAGCCAAGTGATCTCCACATCTTAACAACTTTGTCGCGATCATCAAATACACAAAGGATATCTTCTTGATAGTTGGGGTAAAACTTTTCAATCCAGGATTGTTTTAGCTCCTCGTCAGGCTTATAACAACCGATATCTCTCATGGTTATTTCATCGTATATTATAGAAAATTTGGAAAGCCAATCTACAGTTTCCTTATGAGCAATCATGCCTCTAGCTGACATAATATGAATTTTGTATCCAGACCTTTTAAAGGCTTCAACTGAGTGAATAACCGCCATATTGGGAATGTCATCAATACATGCCAGGAAAAATGAATTCCAATCAGGCTTGTCACCATTTTTAGGGTAGATGTAATGATGGCGGTGTTCGTTTAGAGCAATAGTCCCATCCAGATCTACAATTACAGTTTTACGCTTCGTCATATCAAACTATTAAGGATTTACTACTTGATATAAATTCATATCTATTAAGGCGCGAACTTTACTTTTATGCTGATGAATTTTCTCCCTTGTTTCATGGAACCATTCAGCATTGAAATCAACGTTATCGATTGCACTAACTAGAGTGATTTTGCCGCTATCTTGGTCATATTCTGGATAAGCATGTGCCAGAACATTTCTTTTGTTAGTCACATGCTTGTCGAACTGAGAGGAAGAGAAATTAATTTCTTTAAGTTTCTCTGTAAAACTACCATCTTTTTCTATCGCCTCTTTTATTAATCTGACTATGAACTTCTTTTTTGCTGCCAGTGAAAAGCTTTCCCCTCCCTTGTGAATGATTGTTTGCTTGAAATAGTCAGATTCCCCTTTAAAACACTGAGAAATCAGATTTTCCATAAGGTTTTCTAAATCAATAAATTCCGACAGTAAAAGGCCTCTCATAAAGGCGGGGTGTTTATATTTTCTATAAGCTTGGTCGGCAACACATTTCTAATGTGTCTGCAATATCATCTCTATGAGTCACGTGAATAAAGTGTTTATCCTCTTCCATTGCTTGCAAGTTATCTGCATCTTGCGAATAGAATACTACATGTGCAAAACATCGATTTATTCGTAACTCTTTAATAAAGTCATCCCCTCGAACTCCTTCGGGTAGCGTACAATCTATTAAAAGTAAATCAGCGTAAGCTCCTAAAATAGATTTCTTTGCGGAATTGGTATCCTGAAACCATTCAATATTGGGATCAAACTTTAGGTTTTCAAATGCATCTTTAACTTCTGATTCGACAGACTTAACCCATGTTCTTGAATCATCAATCCAAACAATTTTAAACTTCATAATACAACTACCTTGTAAACTTCAACTTGAATATCGCACCTTTGGAAGCCCCTTCTACAAGAGCTATGCTGGCGTTCATTCTTTGTAATATCTCCTTGGCATGATGCAAACCCAAGCCAGAACCATTTGTGGTCGTGAAGCCCATTTCGTATATCTTGTCTTTAATAGAGTCTTTTATTCCTTTCCCATTATCACTTATGATAATAGCTAGCTCGTTGTTTTCAATAGTCGCATCAAATACTACCTTTTTTGCTCCAGCCTTAACTGAATTGTTTATTAGGCTATCGAGTACCATAGCAACTTCCAGTGGTCGAAACTTGATAATAAATTCATCCTCATTGTTGCACTGCCACTGAAAGTCCATATTCAAGTTTATTTTCTTGTCTACCTTGACTAGCCCTGAACACACGTTCATTACATATTCTTGTATATACCCATATAGATCTTGTTCTATCAATTCCGCTTCTAGGTTGAAATTTGCTTTAGTGGCAAACTTGGTCGTCGCAGAGATTTGTCTAGCTACAAACGATATTTCATCTAAAACAGTTAGAAATGATTCGGCAGTCATTGGTTTTCCAGATCGTATTTTTTTGCTTATACCGCGAACATAATTTTCAATTGTTCCGGCAGCTATTCCAATATGATGATGGAGTGAGATCACATTCTCCAAATCAGATGAAACCATTGATCTCAGAAAAATCGATTGCTTAGTAACTAACTCACTTTTATCTCTTTCTTCTTGTGCTTCCTGCTCAGCAGCGCGAGCTTTTTCAGCTTCATCTCTTGCTGCCTTTTCTGCCTCTCTGCGCCGTTTCTTTTCTTCTCTCGCTTCTTTTTCAGCATCCTTTGTTGCTTTTGAAAAATCTTCCAGTCGAGATTCGATTTTTGAAATCTCGCTATCCAACTCGGGAGAATCAGAATCCGATGCAATTCGGCTCAAGTTTTTAAGAAGCGTATTTAAACTTTTTTCAGAAGCATTGCTTACAATGTCAAAAATATCTGGGTTAAATTCAATATCATGAATTGAATCACTCTTTGTAAGTGCCTCAATGAATTCTAAGGCTTTTTCTTTTGGGAAGGCCGAAGATAAGTCGTGTACATCGAATTCATCAATGTTTCCGTACTTGACGACTCCAATAGCAAATCGCTCTAGTCGTTTAAGGACGTGGTCTATAAAAAAATCTTGCATA
>MDLC01000069.1 GCA_001723645.1 Candidatus Endobugula sertula
AGAACATTCTGAATGCTTAGGAAGAAAAAGCGATCATGTTTAATCGTTGGCGGTGATCATCTTCAGTGGAATACGCATGGATGGTGATTCTCTTCGCCTGTCAGAACAAGAGAGCTTTCAGAATGTCTGTGTGATGGCGCGTGTCGGTACCGGTAAAACCTAACGTTACATTATCCCCAATGTGCTGGATAAGGCACGAAAGAAATGTTCAATGGTGATTAATGATCCCAAGGGAGAAGTGTTTAACGGGACTTCTGCTTATCTAAAACAATGCGGCTACAAGGTCATAGTCATTGACCCTGCAAACCTCAGTCATTCCAGCTATTTCAATCCACTAGAAGAAGCCAAGTCAGATATAGAGTTGGAACAGGTCGCAGAAATACTGGTTCGTGCTGGGATACCTTCAGGGGGTGGAAAAGATGATTTCTGGTTACAAGGTGCCATCCGTTTTGCCAGCTTGTTTATCAAATGCCTGAAAAACGCCGGGGCTGAAAAATCTTCACCGGCATTATCGCCTTTGCTCTTGGGTATGGGCTGGGCTATTTCGCCAAGAATATCGGTGATCTTGCACGCAAGTGGGGAATTTTCACTGTCTTGTTGTTCCCAATGATATTTATTGTGCTATTTGGTGGTGCTGAAGCAATCTACAAAATGCACAATATTGTACTCAGCTTGATTTTCGCCGCTGGCTTTGCAGTCAAGATGATAAGGAGATAACAAATACATGGACATTTCATTATTTATCTTTCTATCGGTATCCATGATTGTTTTTGGTTATATCGCAGGTAATAGCCGTAGCTTCAATATCTGGAAATTACTCCTGCTTGGGATGATTCTTGTTCCTTTCATTGATGCTGCCAATATGGGGCGACCACAATTATTTACCATGTTGGGTGCGTTTCTATTGGGCTATCTCTTGCCGTATGCCCACATGCTAGATGGTTTGGGCGATTCACTCAGCGATTTGATTAATGCGGTGAGATACAAGGATGCTTATGAGGATATGGGTTTGTAAATACCGCCGAAGTAAGTGAAGTTAATCAGAATTAGACATATATTTGTTTTTGACATAATCACGGGCTTTGTCAAACTAAGCATCATCGGCAATAAAGTAAGCGCCAATCGAACCACACTCTAGTTTCACGATTATTTTTCACCTAAAGTCCTCAGCTTTACTAGAGGAGCCGATGATGGTTAAACGTACCCCTGAACAATGGCAGGCACTATTTGCTTCCCACAAAACTAGCGGCTTGAGTCAAGCCCAATGTTGCAAAGAACACAAACTGTGCCCTAAATACTTTAGCCTACGCCGCCGCCAATTAGCAGGCCGCGAGGGGCAGCCTAAGGTGACCTCTTCGTTGATCAAAGTGCAACGCCCTGTGGCCCCTCCTGTATCGAGTGTGTCGATACTCTATCAAGGTATTGAGATTCGTTTTGCTCAGGTTCATCCCGATATTATCGTCAATGTAGTGAAGCGGTTAGCATGATTCAGTGGGATACAGGGGTCGCCATCTACCTGCATCGTGACCCAGTGGATTTTCGTAAGTCGATTAATGGCTTGAGTGTGATTGTGGATGAGTGTATGGGCTTGTCGCCCTTTGAATCAGGTGTGTTTGTGTTCTGCAATCGCCGCCGAGATAAGCTGAAAGTCCTCTACTGGGATAAGACGGGTTTTGCTCTGTGGTATAAGCGGTTGGAAAAAGACAAGTTCAAGTGGCCGCGTAAACACGCTGAGAGTCAGTTACAGTTAACCGACGAACAGTGGGATTGGCTGTTGCGGGGATTAAATTTTCTAGACATCAACCCCCACCAAACTTGGACATTTTCTACAGTGAACTGATGTGTTTTTTGGTACAATGCCCGGATGCAAACGGCACAAACATTACAAGCAGAAAACGTTCTTTTAAAAGAAAATCTCGATAAAAACAATAAAATTATTGAGCAAAAAAATCACTATATTCTTCAACGCGAAGAAGCTTTAAAACAACAGCGCCAAAAACAGTTTGGCACTTCCAGCGAAAAAACCTCTGCTGATCAATGAGGGTTATTTAACGAAGCCGAGGCGATTGAAGAAGACGATACACTGTCAGATAATGACAGTGTGACGGTGACGTCTCATACCCGTTAAAAGAAACCCCGTGTCAGTATTCCTGCGACTCTTCCTCGCGAGGGCATCATTCACGATTTATCCGATGGTGAGAAAGTTTGCCCCTATGATGGCACACCACTGAAGTGCATCGGTAGTGATGATCATGAACAACTGGATATTATCCCTGCTCAGGTGAAGGTCATTCGCCACAAACGGCTGAAGTATACGTGCCCCTGCTGTGAACAACACATCGTTACCGCAAAAAAGCGATGTGGCTACACTAACCTGGATACCTCAAAACACGTAAACTACGTACCTTGAGGAGTACTTAATGACCACTAAGCAAACCTATTCAGCTGACGTTAGAGAACCAGCGGTTAACTTAGCGCTAGATGCAGATCAACCCATTGCTGAAACAGCCAGAGAGCTAGGTGTTAACGACAATACCTTACCTACCTGGATCAAGAAATACAGCCGACCTACCGAAGACGGTAAAGGCCGTACCAATGAGCATCTCTATGAGGAATTAAAGCGACTAAAAAAAGAAAATAGCCGTTTGCGGGAGGAGCGAGACTTATTAAAAAAGGCGGCAGCATACGTTGCGCAAGATCCACAGTGAAGTATGCCTGGATACAACAACATAAAGCCGATGATTCGATCAGCTGCCTATGCCGTTTTATGAGTGTATCGACCAGTAGTTATTACGCGTGGTTAAAACGTCGGCCTTCACAGCGAGTACAAGAAAATCAGCAGTTAATCGTTTTATTGAAGCGGTTGTTTGAGGCACCTATGGCTCCCGTCGCTTAAAGAGCTGACTGTTGAATGAAGGCTATCGAGTGAGCCGACGACGTATTGGTCTTTTGATGAAAGAAGCCAATTTATGGTGTAAAACAAAGCGTACATTTAAAGTAACCACGGATTCGACGCACATTCAGCTTTTACGGTTGATCCTGTTATGTCGGCGATATCACCTACGTATGGACACAAGAAGGCTGGTTATATTTAGCGGTTGTGATTGATTGATTTTCTCGTCAAGTGGCCGGCTGGTCAATGAAACCGCATATGCGAGCCAGTTTGATGAATGATGCCTTGATGATGGCGGTTTGGTCGCGTAAGCCAAAAAAAGGATTACTGTGGCATATGGATCGAGGCAGTCAATATGCCTCTGAGAGTCATCGAAAACTCTTAGCTCAACACCACATGATTCAGAGCGTGAGCCGCAAAGGAAATGGTTGGGATAATGCCGTGGCAGAAAGTTTCTTTCATTCACTCAAAACGGAGCAGGTTCATCATCATAACGACATCACTAGGGATGAGGCTAGGCAGGCTATTTTTGATTACCTTGAAGTATTTTACAATCGTCAGCGTTTGCACTCGGCTAACGATTATTTATCACCAGTAGATTACGAAAAACTTAAACAATCTGTGTAGCCAGGTGTCTAGGAAAGTGTTGACACATCATTCGACTACCTAACAATCGGTACGAATCTATTAGACCACTACAAAATAAAAAAATACCCTTGTAACCCTCATTTTATATCTATCACCAGAATTAGTGACCGCCAAAATACAATCGCTAGAAGTATTTCGTGCATAGATATTCCAAAAGTGGCGCAAATATCAAAATAATAATGATTGATTCGTAGACAAAAAATTAATGGCAGAAAATCGATATTTTAGTGTTGAAATTAATAGTTCATAAGAGCACAATTTAGAAAGTTGTAAATATACATTTTTATAAACTTTGAGTGTCAATATTTAGAGTCTATTTCGCAAAGCAGATTAACAATGAAGCAAGTTTCAAAATTTTGAGGAAATGGAAATGAGCTGTAAACTTATTATAGATAGTATTATTGGTGATGTAAGTGTTGAATATGATAGAGATTTTTTTACTAAAAAAATTTTAATTACTATCTTGAGTGAAATAAAAAATAGTAACAATAACCCTTTTGATGTATGTAAAGTTTCTTCTGTTATGAATTTGAGCGAAAGAACCTTTTATAGAAGATTAAAAGATATTGATAAGACATACGTAGAAGTTAAAGATGAAGTTAAAAGAAGATACGCATTTTATTTATTAAATTCAGAACATTACACAATAAAGCAAATTTCTAAACTTTTATTTTTTAAAAGTTCTAGCGCTTTTATCCATGCTTTCAAACGATGGTATGGTTGTACACCAAAAAAATGGAAATATGTAATTTCTTAGGTCGTATAAGTAGTATTTATTTGTAGATTTTTAAGGGTTAATAATCATGATAATTGATCAATTAAAAGAGTTAGCTACTAGTATTATTAGTAATGAATATAAAAACAATAAATTAATCGATGATCTGCAAGAGAAATATAGATGTTCAGGTTTTGTTAAATTGCCAAAATTTTTTACTAGATCAGTATTATCGTTGTTACTTGATGAAGTTTACAGATTATATTCTTACAGAGATAAGAAAAATTTTATTATGCCTGGTTATCAATCTCCTCGAATAATGTCTGTTATTGGCGGACAAAAAATAATTAGAAATTCTTTTATTTTTCCTGCGGTTTATGTTGACAAAGAATTAAAAGAAATACTATCAAAAATAACTAATACCCCTATTTTTAATATAGCTCATGAAGAAGAGTTGATGGTGATTAATTGTTTAGAAAAAGAGTCATCTACTCATGGCTGGCATTTAGATGACCCTAAATATGCTTTAGTTATTATTTTGGAAGCACCTTTAATGTCAAATGGGGGTTACCTTGAGGTGATTCCAGATTGGGTTAATTATTGTCGGAGTCAGTGTCTTCACCCTGTTAATGATAGTAATGCGGCAGTTAGTAAAGCGCGAGAAGATAACCTGATAGCTAAGATACACCATGAGGCAGGAAGTTGTTACTTGCTTAATGCATCAGAGTGTCTTCATCGAGTTGCACCAGTGGTTGGTGAAGTAAGACGCATTGCTGTTAACTTTACTTTTCATGATAGCCAGAAAATAAAATACGGAAAAACTGCAGATTTATTATACGGTAATGAGTTGGCTACGGAATTGATATCTTAATTTATTTTCATGCTCAAAGATGGGTTGTAAAAATTAACTTTTAAATAGAGGTGTCGTTATGACATGGTGGATGGTTGATTTAATAATAATTGTTGTATATGGCTTTCAGCATACTTTGCTTACAACAAAGTGGGCGGTAAAAATTTATAATAAAATTCTACCAGATTATAGTTGGAATTTTGTCTATAGTATACTTTCTGTGGTAACTTTGGTATTAGGTTTTAATTATTGGCAGAGCTCAAATATATATTTATTCCACCTGATACCAGGTTCCTTTAGCTATCATATTATGCTTGTGTTGCTATCTCTTTCATTATTTTTCTTTTTTTATTGTTTTAAATATACAACATCATTTTGGCAGTGGTTGGGTGTTAAACAAATTAGTTTAAAACTAATGAAAAAACCTTTACCTGCATATTATAAAATAAGACAAGATGGGGTTAAGCGTTATATTAGATTCCCTCATCATACCTGTCTAATTGTTTTTTTCTGGTGCCACCCAGTAATGACTCTTGATACTTTATTGTTAGCCATAGGAGCAACTGTTTATCTTTATGTTGGTACTTACCATCAAGATTTAAGAGGTCTTAGAATAATTGGACTGGAATGGGAGGAGTATCGTAAAAATACTTGTTTGCTTATTCCTGGCCCAAAAGTCATTTCGCGTATGATTTCCGATTTTAAAAAATTATTTTATGGTTCGCCTAATGCAAATAATGTTGTAAATAAAGATTAATTTTTTAGCAATCACCATATTATAAATTTTCACAGTAATTATGAGTTTAAAAATTTATTATGAATAAAGAATTAAATGTTGAATTTAAAAAAATTTCTAAGCATCCACTGTATAATAATATAAAAAGCTTAGGTGATTTACGTATTTTTATGAGTTTTCATGTGTTTGCTGTTTGGGATTTTATGAGTTTAGCTAAGCGTCTTCAGAGGTCGCTAACTTGTATAGAATTACCTTGGATAAATCCTATTAATTCAGCTTCAGCACGTTTAATTAACGAAATAATATTTTATGAGGAGAGTGATCTAAATATTGATGGTTCTCCTGCTAGTCATGTTAGTATGTATTTAGAAGCGATGGAAGAAGTGGGGGCAGATACTACGCTATTCAATTCTTTTATTTTTGCAATGGCGCAAGGAAAAAAATTAAAGGCTGCTTTGGATGTTGCAAGTGTTCCAAATTTTGTCAAAAAGTTTGTATGTAATAATATCGGTGTTGCTCTAAATGGATTAAACGAAGAAGTTGCAGCTAATTTTTTGTATGGAAGAGAAGATGCAATACCCGAAATGTTTTCTCAACTGCTTGATCAATGGGGTGTGAGTGAAAATAGAGTTCCAAGAATGACCTATTACCTTAAACGGCACATTGACTTGGATGGAGATGAGCATGGGCCTGCCGCACATAAAATACTTGAAAATTTAATTGGTGATTGTGAACATGCACGCAAGCGCGCAAAAAACGCAGCGCACAAAGCAATAAAAGATCGTGTTAGTCTTTGGGACGGTATTCTTGCACAAATTTCTGAAAATAAAAACGTCAAAAAAATTAGATTAGAAAAATTTGATTTGAGTGAGTCATTAGTTTGATGTAGGGTGTTAATGTGAGAAAAATTCTAGATGATAAAACGGCGATTATTACTGGAGGTGCAAATGGTATTGGCAAAGCTACTGCAAAGCTCTTTGCCGAAGAAGGTGCTAATGTTGTGATTGTTGATGTGGATAGAATATCAGGAAATCAGGTCGTAGAGGAGATTAAAAAAATCAATCCATCAGTTTACTTCATCTGCTCTGATGTTACTTTAAGTCAAGAGTGTAAGTGGATTGCTTGTGATGTTATCAATCGATTTAAAAATATTGATATTTTATTCAATAATGTGGGTATCACTCACAGAGCCACTGTTTTAGATACCAGTGAACAAGAGTGGGATCGTGTAATGGATGTTAATGTGCGCTCGTTTTTTTTAATGAGTAAATGTGTCATTCCTATAATGCAGACCGCAGGCGGAGGTGTAATTGTTAACGTTGCATCAGGTTGGGGATTGGTGGGTGGTTCCAAAGCGGTCTCTTATTGTGCGTCCAAAGGTGCTGTTGTGTTACTGACTAAAGCGATGGCGCTTGACCATGGTGTTGACAATATTCGTATTAACTGTATTTGTCCCGGTGACACTGATACAAATTTGCTGCGCACCGAGGCTATGCAATTGGGCGAGCCTGAAAATGCTTTGGTTGAGGCAAGTATGCAGAGGCCACTACAAAGGATAGGGAAGCCTGAAGAAATAGCACAGGCGGTGCTGTTTTTAGCTTCACCTTGTTCTTCTTTTATGACGGGCGAAGCCATGGTTGTCGATGGAGGAGGTCTTGCCGGTTCACAATAAAATTCAATAGAACTTAATATAGGTATATAATATGACAATATTATCCAATGATAAAACTCTAATCATCAGTAAAAAACCTGATCAGGCTGTTGTCAGAATCAAGGCATTGATTGAAAGTGTTCCTGCTTATCAAAGGTTAACACAAAATATTGATATTCAAGGTATTCATTCACTGGATAAACTTTTATCTTTATTGCCGGTTGTTACAAAATCGGATTTAATTAAATTTGAAAAATCTGTGTATTCAGTACCTGCTTCAAAAATTATGTTGTTTAGTGAAACTTCAGGGACGACAGGAAAGCCTTTATCCACACCGCGAGGAAGTGACGAATTCAGTTGGAATATGTTTAATCAAGCAAATGCTTATCGCCATCATGTTCAACCTGGATTAGATCGTGTGGCAATTTTACACCCATCTGTCATGAGTCCTTTCGTTGAGGTATCAGCACGAGCATTACAAGAAATTGGTGTTGGTTATGTGCGTGTTTTTCCAATTCCAAAGCTGTGTGAATATGAACGTTTGTTTCGTATTTTTGAGGATTATGATATCACGACTATTATGTCTACCCCAACATTGATTTATAAAATATTTTTTGAATTTAAAAAACGATTCGGTGGAAAATTACCGAGAGCATTAAACAAATTATTATTAACGGGTGAGTACATAACTTCACATAATTTACGTAATTTAGATTCTATTTTGGGGCGAGGGCCATCTGCAGCGCGTGCTTTTGTCTATGGTTCAAGTGAAGCTGCATCGGTTATGTACGGTACACCAGATGCTACCTATTATGGGTACTTAAACGATTTTGTTTTTGAGATTATGCCTATTGAATCGGCTTGGGTAGAACAGTTTGATCGACCTGAGGGTGCAGTAACTGGTGAGCTCTATGTCACATGGTTGCGAGATGGCATTATGCCCATGTTACGTTATAACACGATGGATATTTTCACTGTTTGGAAAAACGCAGTAGAGCAAGAGTGGAATTTTCGTGCGGAAGGACGTTTTCACGATGAATTAATTACACCTTGGTTTCGTTCAGTTGTTGATACAGTAATTTATAGTTTTGGCTTTCCCATTTATCATTTTAATGTAGATGTTTATGATACTTGCATAAAAATTGTGTTGATAGTAGACATATCCACAGATAGCAAATTGTGTAGTCAAAAAATAATAGAAGATTTACAAGTATTAGGTATGGATGTTGATTTAACAATAAACCCTAAAGATCATGATTTTTATGATTTTTCTCCAATTGCTAAATCTTCCTCTTTTAATCGGAAATAATAGTGTTAAAATTAATTTTTTCTATTTGTTTAATTTGAATTTTATATTTTTTAGTTGTTTTTCTAAAATTTTAAAGTAACACTGCATTTGCGTGTTATTTTTAACGGTAGAATATGTATAGGTAAATATAAATTAAAACGAAAGGCATAAAACTATATTGGTACATCTATAGAAAAATTGTGAGTACTATAATTTAGAGGAATTTTTAAGATGAAGAAGCAAAAAATCTATTCTGGAGCTCCGTGGGAAAAAACAGTCTCTTATTGTCGAGCAATTCGAGTGGGCGATCATATTTTTGTATCTGGGACAACATCAATAAATGAATCTGGAGAAATTATTGGTATAGGTGATGTTTATCAACAAGCAAAATTTATTTTTAATAAAATAGAAAATGTATTGCATGAGCTAGATTCTTCATTAGAGGATATAGTTAGAACGCGAACATTTATAACTGACATGAACAATTTTGAAGGATTCTCCAAGGCCCATGGTGAATGTTTTAGTGGTATTGATCCTGCAGCTACTTGCGTAGAAGTAAGTGGGTTTGTTGACAAAAATTTGCTAATAGAAATAGAAGTAGATGCAATAATAATGTGAGGTTGAATCAGGCCACATTTTCCAATTGCCCAAGATAAAATAACTGATATGTTTTCTTTAATTTTACGAAAAGTTGCTGGCCGTGTATTTATTAATAACGAGTTAATAATAACAATGGTAGCAAGTAGGGCGCTTATCGCAATTGGTCGTTTGCGTAAACAGAATACCCTGACCATTGGCTGAATCCTAACATTACAACAAATTGTCTTTGGCTAAAATGAGCAAGCTAAGAATTTGTTTTTCTGCTTCATTAAAATCGGAGTGAATATTATTTTTAAAGCAATGATTAGCTATTCGATAATAGATAAGGCGTATAGCGTCTTTTGAGATATCTTCGTTGGTGTCAATATCATTAATTTTAGCGACTTCCTCGACTTTTAAAATAATTTGACTGGTTAAAACAGGGCCTTGCTCTAAGAACTCTGTTAAGGAAAAGGTATCCTCGTCTGAACTCTTAAAAGGGTTTTGTTCACCTGTCAGCAAGTAACTGGCCAACTGGTCTTCACTGGCTACTATTCTTTTTTCTTTTAGTGAATAGCTTAAGTAGCTCACGAATTTTGAGAAAGAATCTATTTGCTTGGGTGGTCGATCGGCCTCCATTACTAACCTCGCACCAGATTTACTAAGCCCTGTTGAATCGGCTATCACTGAAACGTACTCACGGGGTTTTATACCCAGTTCATTAAAAACTACCCCAAGCCTGCCCATAAACCCTGGTGCATGAGCTGGAGTGTGCTTTTCTTTATCAGTTATTTTTTTTACAATTTTCGACATAATAGAATAAAAAATCTTATATATATGCAAAAAACAATACAAAGTGCATAAAAAAGTGTTTTTTTAAGTTCTTTTAAAAGCATATTATAGGTTCAGTTTAATGCGTTAGCAACTAAGGTCACTGAATTATATAGCAAGTGGGTAAGCTATGGTTTACAGATATAGAAATAATCACAATAAATCGTTAGGCGGTGTAGTAGAAAAAAGGGAAGACATTAGCTTTATCGAGGAGGATGAAATATGCGTCAGCCGAGGTCTAAAGTTTCACAAATTAAATCGTAGAGCAAATCGCTTCCTTCGGTTACGATAACGACACGAAATCACTTTCAAACGTCCAATGACATGTTCATTCAATGCCCTTTCTGAAGCCAACTCTTGATTCACTCGTTTAGCCTCAGTTGTCAGCGCTTGGCCTTTCTGCTTTTTGATGGCAAGTGACGTGTTCGCATGGCCATGTTGTGCCCCTTGATAACCTGAATCTATAGAGGGCTTGTCGGATAATTATCTAAAAATGAGATAATGTTGTACTTGTTAACCATTGATCGACATTATTATGAGCAAACGTCACCAACACAGCTTGTTTTTGAGTTTAGATAGTCTGGTTCCAGACCATCATCCTTACCGCCATTTAGATCAATTGATGTCATTTTCTGAGCTGAGTGCGCCTTATAAAAGCTTCTACTCAACGAAAGGCCGTAAAGAAAGAGAGGTAGAATTTGGCTTGCGAGCACTCGTATTACAATTTATGGAGGACGAGCGCTATCTGCAAGAAAATACAGCCGGTAAATGGTTCTGCGATTTAGCCTTGGGTGAGAAGAGTCCAGACCACAGCTACTTTGGTGACTTCCGTAAACGTTTAGGTACAACAGGCCTGATGACGATTTTCAATCATGTTCGAGAAAGCTTAAAAGGCATGGGGTTCATCCGTGAAGTCTTTACGTTTGTGGATGCGAGCCAGCTGGTCAGTAAACTCACCACGTGGGATGACCGAGATAAAGCGATCCAGGCAGGTCTTGAGAAATTCAACAACGAGACAGCTTGCAAGGTCGCTGCAGATACACAAGCCCGCTTTGGCTGTAAGGGTAACCAAAAATGTTGGTACGGTTATAAAGAGCATGTTTCGGTTGATATGCAAAGAGGATTGATTAACAAGGTAGCTGCGACGTCGGCAGAAAAGACGGATGCTGAAGGGCTTGCCCATGTTTGCCCCAAAGGGGGCGCTGTATTTGGAGACAAGGGGTTTTGTGTTGACCCGGCCCAACGAATACTGAAGCGTAAAGGCTGTCATGATGCGACGATTAAGAGACATACGATGAAAGGAAAAGATCGTCGTCAAGATGGCTGGCTTTCTGCGATGCGATCACCCTATGAGCGTGTCTTTGCCCACCGCAATAAGCGCGTTCGTTATCGAGGTTTGAAAAAAGTACAATTTCAGGTAGGTATCCGCGCACTCGTATTCAATCTCAAGCGCGTGATGGCATTGGGTATTCACACAATAGATTTGAGGCTTGTTTAGGAGAGGTCCGTCTCCAACTTGCGAAAATCGACAGTTGGAGACGAAATGCCGAATTCATCGGCAGAAAAAACAGTGTTTTGGCTCAAATTTGAGAAATATTCTTAAATGCTAAACTTTTAGTGAATTATCCGACGAGTCCATCTGGTCCACCTCGGTTTGCAAGTCTAACCGTTATGTTGGCGAATATGCAGTTGCAGTCATATATCCGGCTTTTGTTTGAAGAACATAATGCCTTCTAGCCCCGATGGATTCCGCGCTTTCTCTACCTAATCACAGTGGCGGCTTCGTGAGCCTGTGACAAGCTCAGGTTTTAGAGAAAGCAGCGCTGCTTTTTTGCCTTCATGTTGATGACACTACGCAACTGATGAAGCCGTTTGATGTTTCCTCCTTAGCCGCTATCGTTGTTTCCGGCTAAGCGGTTCTATACGTCTCTTCACGAGTGAGCAAACACCACACGATGCGAATGTTTTTATTGCCTAAAGCGACTGCGGTAATATTCTTCCCTCGCCGATCAGCCAGTGCAGTAGCCCATTGACTGAGCTTATCCGCTCTATGGCAAGAAAAGCGCAAAGCGGCTCTAGCACCGTGTATAAGCAAAGTGCGTAAATAGCGATCTCCACGTTTGCTAATGCCTAGCAGTGTGTGTTTGCTACCGGTTGAATGTTGTCGAGGCACTAACCCGAGATAAGCGGCTAAGGCTAACTCACGTCCACTTTTAAATGCAGTTGGATCGCCGATGCTGGCTAGCAAAGCTGTCGCGGTTAAGGTGCCAATACCTGGGATTGTCATTAAGCGGTTACATTGTTCATTTTGCTGGGTAACTGCTGTTGAAGTAGGCTCACTTGTTTATCGAGTACTTTCCAGTGTTCCCAAAGGTCAGAGATAAGCTGTCTCAGTATCGTGGTGAAGGTATTGTCTGCGTCTTCAAGTATTAGCGGGATGTTGCGCTTCAAGCTTGGAACTCCGACAGGTGCGTATTCCACTGAAGATGATCACCGCCAACGATTAAACATGATCGCTTTTTCTTCCTAAGCATTCAGAATGTTCT
>MDLC01000070.1 GCA_001723645.1 Candidatus Endobugula sertula
TTATCCAGTGGGATAACGTAAGGCGCGGCAACAAAATGAACAATATCAAAGTGGTGCTTTCATAATGCACCACGGGTTAGAACTATATTTTTCGCCCAGCAACATGGGAGGAGGGATATAACGGTTAGAGATTTAAACTGGCTTCTGACCACCATAAGTTCTATAATTCCCGCCTGTTTTGGTCAAGTAGCAAACAAACCCATTATACCAATGAAAACGCTTTATATTAAAACTCACGGCTGTCAGATGAACGAGTATGATTCTTCACGCATGCGTGATTTGCTGGGTGAAAGCCATAATATGGCAACTACTGATGATCCTCATAAGGCAGATGTATTATTGGTAAATACCTGCTCTATTCGTGAAAAAGCCCAAGAAAAATTGTTCCATGAACTAGGGCGATGGAAAAAATATAAAGAAAAAAACCCGCATGTCATCATTGGCGTAGGCGGCTGTGTTGCTAGTCAGGAAGGGGAAGCCATAGCGAAGCGCGCGCCCTTTGTGGACTTGGTCTTTGGTCCACAGACCTTACATCGTTTACCAGAAATGATAGAGAAACCAAGGGATAATGGTGCTGTGGTAGTCGATATCAGTTTCCCCGAAATCGAAAAGTTCGATCATTTACCCCAACCTGAGGCCGATGGTGTATCCGCCTTTGTTTCCATTATGGAAGGTTGTTCTAAATATTGTAGTTTCTGTGTGGTGCCTTATACACGCGGAGAAGAGGTTAGCCGACCTGCCTCAGAGGTACTGGTTGAAGTGGCCCATCTAGCGCAACAAGGCGTCCGTGAAATAAATCTATTGGGGCAAAACGTCAATGCCTATAAGGATGAGGCTGAAGATGGGCATATTGTGGACCTGGCAGAGTTGATTGGTTATGTAGCAGCTATCGATGGTATTGACCGTATTCGTTATACCACTTCTCACCCTGTTGAATTTACTCAAAGCCTGATTGATGCTTATGCCGAAATCCCTGAGTTGGTCAGTCATATCCACTTACCCGTACAAAGTGGTTCTGACCGCATTTTGATGGCGATGAAGCGTGGCCATACCGTCTTAGAGTACAAATCCAAGTTACGGGCGCTAAAGAAAATTCGACCCAATATCAGCTTTTCGTCTGACTTCATTATTGGCTTCCCTGGTGAAACCGATCAAGATTTCGAGAATACGATGCGCCTAATTCAAGAGATAAATTTTGATACATCCTTTAGCTTTATCTACAGCCCGCGCCCCGGTACGCCCGCCGCTGATTTACAAGATAACACTCCCGAAGAAGTAAAAAAACGGCGTTTGAAAACACTACAGAACAGAATTAATCAACAGGCCCTATCTATCAGCCGCCAGATGGTAGGCAACATCGAACGGGTACTGGTCAGTGGTTATTCTAAAAAAGACCCAGGGCAGTTATCAGGGCGCACTGAAAACAATAGAGTGGTTAATTTTCACTGTGATAATGCCGAGTTAATTGGTACATTTGCTGATATTAGGATCCATGAAGCCCTGCCCAATTCATTGCGTGGAAAACTCGTTGGCAATGAGCTAGAGGGTACTCTAACCTGTTCAATCAACAAGTAGGCACCTATCTTTCTGAAGAGCATAGTAAACCCTTGACAAACCCATCACGTAAAACCAGCAACAGCAACAATACTGAACATCGTTCAGTAACCCGGGCTCTTAATCTGGAAAGCATATCAGCCCAAGAATTGTCCACCCTTTGCGGTCAATTTGACCAACACCTCCAACAAATAGAGCAACGTTTAATGGTCCGTATACGATATCGCGGCCAACAGTTTTCTATTGAAGGCAGGAAAGAGGCAGTCACTGCAACAGAGCGTATTGTTCAAAGCCTGATCACCGACATTCATCACGACACAGAGATCACACCTGATCATGTTCATCTAACCATTCAGCAATTTCACCATGAAAACAATAAGCCCTTAGACGATAAGAAAATTGACGTTAAACAAGCTCCTCTGACAATTATTAGAACCAAGAAAACCTCAGTAAAACCAAGAGGCCATAACCAACAACTTTATGTTCATTCAGTACTGACTCATGACATCAATTTCGGTATTGGCCCAGCAGGAACGGGCAAGACCTACCTCGCCGTTGCCTGTGCCGTACAAGCGCTGCTCAATGATGAAGTAGAGCGAATTTTGCTGGTACGTCCTGCGGTAGAAGCCGGGGAAAAATTGGGTTTCTTACCCGGTGATCTTTCACAAAAAGTCGACCCTTATCTACGCCCTCTTTACGATGCACTCTACGAAATGCTGGGGTTTGAAGCCGTTGACAAGCTGATTGAACGCAATATTATTGAAGTTGCCCCCTTAGCCTACATGCGTGGACGAACCCTTAATAATGCCTTCATTATTCTGGATGAGAGCCAAAATACCACTCGCGAACAAATAAAAATGTTCTTAACACGTATTGGCTTTGGTTCTACTGCCGTCATTAATGGCGACCCATCTCAGATTGACCTGTCCCGAGGGCAGGCCTCCGGCCTTAAGCATGCTAGTAAGGTTCTGGAAAAGGTAGAGGGTATTAGTTTCACCCGGTTTACTTCAAAAGATGTAGTTCGCCATCCACTGGTACAATGTATTGTGGATGCTTATGACGCATTTGATAGTCAGGAAGACCATTCGTGAATTACCATATTGACTTGCAATTAGCTTCGGTCTCTTCATGTGTTCCCAAAAAAAGTTTATTGGTTCGTTGGGCCTCCAGTGCATTAGAGCATACAAATGATAGAGCCGAAATGAGCATTCGCATCGTTGATGAAGCAGAAAGCCAAGCCCTCAATCTCCAATACCGAGGCAACAACAATCCAACGAATGTCTTATCCTTCCCGGCAGAGTTACCGGACATTGTTGACAGTGACCTTATAGGCGATGTAGTGATTTGTGCCCCAATAGTTTTTCACGAAGCGATCAAACAGCAAAAAAACATTGACGCCCACTGGGCTCATATGGTGATTCATGGGGTACTACACCTATCAGGCTATGATCATACTGACGGTGAAGAAGCTGAAGTCATGGAAACATTAGAAACTCAAATACTGAATACTCTCGGTTTCCCCTGCCCTTATATAGACGTAACCTCTTAGCACTGATATCATTAATGGCCGTGATGATCAAAATATTACCTAATGAACGAAGAACCTCCAAGTAGCCAACCGGAGAAATCCTGGTTAGAGAAATTTATAGGCTCCTTTTCAGGAGAACCCCAATCACGTGAAGAGCTGCTCAATATCATTAAAGACGCAGCTACCAATGAACTGCTGGATGAGGAAGCCCTCGAAATTATTGAGGGAGCTCTCGAAGTCTCTGGGCAGCAGGTCCGTGAAATCATGATCCCACGACCACAAATGGTCACTATTAATATTGATGAACCCCCCGAAGCATTCCTCGAACGGGTCATTGACTCTGGGCACTCCCGCTTTCCGATTATTGGCGAGAATATTGATGATATCCATGGTATCCTGTTGGCCAAAGATCTGCTGCCGCTTATCCTTAAAGGTCACCAAAACTTTACACTGGCGTCGGTTATTCGTCAGGCTACCATTATCCCGGAAAGCAAACGCCTCAATGTCTTATTGAGAGAGTTCCGCGCCAACCGCTATCATATGGCTCTGGTTATCGATGAGTATGGTGGTATTTCTGGCCTAATTACCATTGAAGATATTCTTGAAGAGATTGTTGGTGAAATTAGTGATGAAACTGACGACGAACAGGATGACGTGTTTATCCGCAAAGTAGCCGACAACGACTACATTATTAAGGCCCTCACCCCCATCGAAGAATTTAACGAGTACTTCGAAAGCGGCCTAAATGACGAGGATTTTGGAACTATTGGTGGGTTGTTGATGAAGGACTTTGGGCATTTACCACAGCGCAATGAAACCACTGTTTTATCCGGTTTTGAGTTTCGGGTACTATATTCTGATAGTCGGCAAGTGCATTTACTACGGTTATCCAGAGTCCAGCAGGAACAACAAAAACAACAAGCCGATTAGCACTAGAATCAGCCTGAACATGAAACCTAAGATGCGAGAGGCTTCTACTATTACAGAACGATCAATAACAATTCGTTCTCTTGGCCGCCTGTTACAGCATCGACAATTGTCTTTGCTCGCTTGTTTGATTGCGGGGGCACTGACTCCACTCAGCCTATCCCCGTTTAACCTTTGGCTAATCGGCCTACTTTCGCTTGCCTTATTCGCCATTATCCTAAGTCGATGTCCGTCCGCAAAAACATCCCTGCTAGCTGCCTACATCTTTGCGATAGGCTATTATGGCACTGGTGTATCATGGGTTTTTGTCAGCATTTACTACTTTGGCTCAACCTCATTCATACTTGCCATCATCATGACGATATTGTTTATCCTATTCGTCGCACTCTTTTTTGCTCTGCCATTTTATGCCATGCACTGGTTCAAACCTTCCCTGCGACTATTGCTAGGGTTTCCTTTGTTATGGGTCTTCAGTGAATGGTTGAGAACCTGGATATTAACCGGCTTTCCCTGGCTTTATATTGGCTATAGTCACCTTGAAACCCCGCTGTCTGGTTGGGCTCCTATAGGGGGAGTATTGCTGATCGGTTTATGGAGCTCTCTCTCCAGCAGCACATTAGCTTTGTGGTTGATGCGTAGTTATTCTCTACCTATTCGCATTGCTATCATTGGGCTCGTAGCCACCCTCTGGCTGGGGGGATATATTTTACAATCGATACCATGGACAGAACCCGCGGGAGATAATGTGTCTGTGGGCTTAGTACAACCCAATATCCCCCAAGACCAACGCTGGAAACCCAGTTATCGAAATACCATTAAACAACGTTTACGTGAATTAAGTGGCCCCTTATGGAGCAATGATTGGATTATCTGGCCAGAAGCGGCCATACCCCATTTATATCATAATAGTTTGGATTTTATTGATGAGACCAGAGCCTTAGCCAAACAACACAACACCATTGTAGTCACCGGTGTACTTTATAATGACTGGCCATTAAACAAACAACAACCCGATTATTACAATAGTATTATCGGTATTGGTGATGCAGAAGGGATTTACCACAAACAACGCCTAGTGCCTTTTGGTGAATATGTTCCCTTGGAACATTTCGTTCGAGGACTGATTGATTTTTTCAATCTTCCCCTCTCCGTCATTTCTTCAGGGCAATCAGAGCAGAACAACCTCCGCCTAGGACAACACATATTAGCCAATGCCATTTGTTATGAAATTGCTTACCCCAACCTAGTGGCAAACCAAGCAAAAGGTTCCAGCGTTTTACTGACGGTTAGCAACGATGCTTGGTTTGGTCATTCCATAGGTCCTATTCAGCATTTTCAAATAGCCCGAATGCGGGCTTTAGAAATTGGTCGCTATATTATTCGTGGTACTAACAATGGCATCAGTGCGATTATTGAGCCTGATGGGCAAATACAGGCACAGACTGAACAGTTTGTTGCTACTCGCCTTGAGGGCACGATTACTCCAATGCAAGGTACAACACCTTATATGCGTTGGAGGGATTACCCCTTGTTGGTTTTGTTCGTGTTGTTAGCGGCGGCGGGTTTTAGAAAAGATATAGGTATAGGCAAAATAACTTTCCATAGTGAGTGACCACTTTGCCAGTATTTACGTTCAAAGGCGGTGACAATCTGCTCTGGTCTATATTCATGAAGCACTGCCCTTTCCACATGCTGGTTAACTATTAATAATGCCGCGTAAAATTCTTTCGCATAGATTTTCCAATTAGTTCGAAGCTCTATTTTTTGACTAATGGCCAACAAACTCGGAAAAGCTGCCCCACCATGCCAACGACGCTGCAGGTGTTGAGGTTTGGGATAGGGGTTGGGATAAAATAAGGTATGATGGTCAAAGGACCATTGGGTTTGCTCTGCCAAGCGCCAAAAGTCCGTACATTCACAACGCAACAACAAACAATTATCAGGTAGTTCGATATTATCATTATGCCCCAATCGTTTAGCAGATTGATCAAGACCTATAACACAGTGATCCGGATACAAGCCTGCTAAATAACGACTACTTTCACCTGTACCACAGCCGCTATCCAGAATCACCTTGGGCTCTTTTCTCCCTTGCCACCACTGATAAGCCTCTGTAAACATTTGCCGATTATGTTCTGCGATAGGCTTTTGGTTTTGACTATTAAAGTGGCGAAGAACGGTTTTTTCTAAATTTTTATGAACACCTTTCTGGGGTGAAGTAATAGGTTTAGCCAGGGTAAAACTCATCAGAATCCTCAATTCAAAATCTCATTGTACGTTTTTAGTGATCGCGCTCAAGTGTTACCATGTATATGTAACAGTTATCAAAAATCCCACTTCATTCTGTTTTGCTGATGGATAATGCGAGATTTATGTAAGCAACACCTAGATGATGCCTGTTTATAACCCTCCAGCGATATACCTTCTTGATCACAGTGAACATCAATAAAGAATATGTGCTTACTTTCACGCTAATATATCTAGGATATTAAATATAGTATTCCGCACAAATAAAAAATTATGCTAAACTTCTGGGCAAAGGTTTTTTCGACGTAGTCCTTATAGAGTTTTACTAGATAGGCTACAGAAGGGATATTGGAATCGGTTCTTGATGGATCAACTAATTTAAGAGATAGAAATATGGGAACTAGCTTACAATCTGTAGAAATGCTTGCGCCAGGTGCGAATATCAATGCATATATGCAGGCCGTTAATAACTTCGCTGTACTAAGTGCAGAGGAAGAAAAGACGCTGGCTGAGCGCCTTTACTATGACGGTGATCTGGATGCAGCCCGAAGCCTAGTTATGGCCCATTTACGGTTTGTAGTGCGTATTGCCAAATCTTATGCAGGTTATGGTCTTTCTCAGGCAGACTTAATTCAGGAAGGTAATGTTGGCCTAATGAAAGCGGTTAAGCGCTTTGACCCTGAAAAAGGCGTGCGATTAGTGTCTTTCGCTGTGCATTGGATCAAAGCAGAGATGCATGAATTTATCTTACGTAACTGGCGTATTGTTAAAGTGGCTACCACCAAAGCCCAGCGCAAGTTGTTTTTTAATCTTCGTGGACAGAAAAAACATTTGTCATGGTTAACCCATGATGAAGCCAAGGCTATTGCTGATAGCTTGAATGTAGACCTGAAGCACGTACATGAAATGGAAGGTCGCTTGTCCGCTTATGACACGGGCTTTGATGCTGGGGCTGATGACAGCAGTGAATCAGCCTATCAAGCACCAGAAAACTGTCTTGAAGATCGCCGTTATAATCCTGCTCAGCAGTTAGAGGCTGCAGATTGGAGTAATGACAATGTAGTGCGCTTACAAGATGCGTTGAAATCTTTGGATAAGCGTAGCCAGACAATTATTCAACGTCGCTGGCTAAATGAAGATGGTAAGGCGACATTGCATGAATTAGCAGACGAGTTTGGTGTGTCAGCCGAGCGTATTCGCCAGCTGGAAAAAAATGCCATGAAAAAAGTACGGATTGCAATGGAGGGCTAGTGCTTTCTTGTGGTCACCCGTTAGAAGCCGCATAGTCTGCGGCTTTTTTGTTATTGGTTAGCCGATTTTTTTCGTATAAGTCAGGGACACTCTCGATGGTAAAGTTGTTTTTATTATTTGCTGCAATTAATGGGACCTTGGCCGTTATGCTGGGAGCTTTCGGTGCGCACGGTTTAAAGGGAAAGATTTCCGAGCCCTTATTAACTGCTTTTCAGACAAGTACACACTATCAAATGTTTCATGTGTTAGCATTGATGGGACTGGCCTTAATACTTATGCGCATGTCAGAAGTCCCTATTGCGCTTCAGGTAGCAGGTTATTTGTGGATGCTGGGTATTGTATTATTCAGTGGTAGTTTGTATGGTCTTGCCTTGGGTGGTCCTGGCTGGTTGGGTCCAATAACCCCATTGGGTGGCTCCTTATTGATCGTTGGCTGGATTTGCTTTTCAGTAGGTGTATTTAAGCTGTCACTTTAGAGTGTGTTGTGTGAATGACGTTGATACAGGAAACTTTTAAAATTAAACCAGAATATAAAAATAAGCCCATCCGCAGCTATGTCATTCGTGGTGGCCGTATTACTGACGCACAAAAGAAAGCCTTTGATCATGCTTGGTCTCGGTATGGTTTGAGTCTATTTTCCGGTCGTTTGAATCAGCAAGCCGCTTTTGGTCGTCAGGCCCCCTTAGTTGTTGAAGTGGGTTTTGGTATGGGAGATTCGCTATTAGCGATGGCGCGAGCACAACCAGATTATGATTTTATTGGTATTGAAGTACACTCTCCGGGCGTTGGTCGATTGATCAACAATGCGATTAAGGAAAATCTTGGTAATTTACGGGTTTATATGGCTGATGCCATTGATGTTTTTAATGACTGTATCGCTGATGATAGCCTAACTCGCTTCCAACTCTATTTCCCTGACCCTTGGCATAAGAAAAAGCATAATAAACGTCGTATTGTTCAGCCTGACTTTATGCAGCTGGTTCGTCGCAAGCTCTGTGTGGGTGGCGTAAGCCATATGGCTACAGACTGGGAGCCTTATGCAGAACATATGATGGAAGTTATGTTATCTGCTGAAGGTTTTACCAATCAACATAATGGGTATTGCTTTGCACCCAAGCCGAATTATCGCCCCTTGACCAAATTTGAACGTCGAGGGGAACGTTTAGGTCATCGCGTATGGGACCTATTATTTGAGAAGGTCAGATAATGATTACCATGCATTTTTACCATGCCCTATTAACCTAAATAACGCGTATAGGTAAATACGGCTTTTCTATTTAAAGTTTAACCAATGTATACTGCTTGCTCTTATCGATTGCTGGCAATTTCTGTTAAGATGCTTGAGATATAACAATTGACCCCCACTTAGGCGCTGTATGGCTCATTCTAAATTATCGGTATTGACTGGAATCCATGGAAAATTCCTTTTTTAAGCAGCTAGAAAAGCAGGCAGCAGGTGAATCGGTGACTTTTGAGCAGGCCCTGAATCAACTACGTTTTAATAATCAGGGCATCATACCGGCTATTGCTCAACAACATGATACTGGTGAAGTATTAATGATGGCATGGATGAACCGTGATGCAATCATGGAAACACTGAATCAACAGCGAGTTTGCTATTGGTCGCGTTCACGACAACAATTATGGCGAAAAGGTGAGAGTTCCGGTCATACCCAACAGCTTATTGAGATGCGTATAGACTGTGATGGTGATGCATTGCTTTGCTTGGTCGATCAAGTGGGTCCTGCCTGCCATACGAACCGTAACAATTGTTTCTACTTGAGCGTGCAAAACAACCAGCTAACAACCATTGCTGATGCGGTAGCACCAGCTGGTACGGATGAATAATGTGATGACAAAGAATAAAAAGCCCGATATGCCTGATATTGCCAGTACACAGCAGGCGCAACATAACGCAACTCTTGATTGGGTAGGCATGAGCCGTATTGCCTTGCCGTTAACCATCTGCGATCAGGACCGTGGCAATTACGCGGCAAAAACCTTTATAGAAACCTATGTAGATATCTTCAACCCTCAGGTAAAAGGTATCCATATGTCGCGCTTGTATTTACTATTGGCTGAGTTTACAAAAGATAAGGTATTGAGTATTGATACTTTAAAAACACTTCTCCAGGAAAAGTTGTCCAGTCATGAAGGAATCAGTCGCCAAAGTTGTCTGCATATTGAGTTTGACTATCTTATTAATCAACCCGCGTTAAAAAGTGAATATAGTGGCTGGAAAGACTATCCTATATTGATTAAGGCGCAGCTTAATGGTGACAGATTAGATATCGAGTTAGGTATTAAAGTCCCGTACTCGTCAACATGCCCTTGTTCAGCAGCACTTTCCCGACAGCTAATGCAACAAGAGTTTCTCAAGGATTTTGCCGATAAATCAACTATTGACAAAGCGATGGTTGAGCAATGGTTGCGCTCGGAACAGGGTAGTGTAGCCACACCACACAGTCAACGTAGTTACGCTAATGTTTGGGTCAAGCTAACCGATACCGCTTCGGCTTTTCCGATGAGCCAACTCATTAATATCCTTGAGGGAGCCTTAAAAACAGCGGTACAAACGGCGGTTAAACGCGAAGATGAGCAGGAATTTGCACGGCTCAATGGTGCCAACCAAATGTTCTGTGAAGATGCTGCACGTCGTGTAAAAAGTGTGCTGAGTCAGCAAGAAGCCTATAAGGATTTTTGGGTGAGAGTCGAACATATTGAAAGCTTGCACGCACACGATGCGGTAGCTGTAGCAACCAAGGGTGTTGTCGGTGGCTATAGCCCCCTGTTACATCGATAATCTTTTATCTGTTTTCACAATCAGTATGTCGTTTTATACCCTAATTTCACAAAGGATCGCTGGGTATATTTACGTTTTGTGGCTGGTAGTGCAGTTCGAGGGAAGCTAATAGGCAATCAACTGGCAGATATACAGCAACCCAAACACTGTATCTGTTGACAGATTTTGAACAAGGCCGCTTACTCAAAATTACATGTAACGGGGACTCATGATGACAACGCTAACACTACAAACACCGGATGATTGGCATTTACATTTTCGTGATGGCGATATGTTACAGGAAACAGTTGCAGCAACAGCGCGTTGTTTTCAGCGCGCAATAGTGATGCCTAACTTGGTGACTCCTGTGACTAACCGGGAACAGGCTATGCAGTATCGGCAACGTATTATGGATGCACGGCCAGCAGGTAGTCGTTTTCAACCATTAATGACACTTTATTTAACCGATGCAACCACTGCTGATGATATTCGTGAAGCAAAACGAGCGGGTATTCCCGCCGCTAAATTATACCCAGCAGGAGCAACAACCCATTCTCATGCAGCTGTTAGTGCTTTGGATCGATTAGCGTCACTTTTTGAAGTAATGTCAGAAGAGGACATGTTGCTACTCATTCATGGAGAAGTCACGGATAGCGATATTGACATTTTTGATCGGGAAAAGATATTTACTGACCACCATTTGTCTGCTATTGCAGAAAATTTTCCAAAGTTGAAGATTGTCTTTGAACATATTACGACTAAGGATGCAGCAGAATTTGTTGCAGAATCAGCGAACCATGTTGCAGCAACTATTACTCCTCAACATTTATTATTAAACCGCAATGATTTATTAGTCGGGGGAGTACATCCACACAACTATTGTTTGCCTGTATTGAAACGCAATATTCATCAACAGGCATTACGTGAAGCAGTGGCATCAGGTTCCCATAAATTTTTTCTGGGAACGGATTCAGCACCTCATGAAAAACATAATAAAGAATCCGCCTGTGGTTGTGCGGGTTGTTATAGTGCCAGAAGTGCGATTGAGCTCTATGCTCAGGTATTTGAAGAGCTGGGTTGTCTGGATAAACTGGAAGGCTTTGCAAGCCACTACGGTGCCGATTTTTACGGTCTGCCGCGCAATGGAGGTAGCATCACCTTGACCCGACAGGAGTGGCAAGTGCCTAATGAAATTACTTTGCCAAATGGTCATTCCATCGTACCCTTTTTTGCAGGTAAAGTGCTGCAGTGGAAATTAACTCATACCTCGATGGATTAATTCGCCCAATTTTGTGCTACGTCTTTGGCAAAGTACGTTAGAACAGCATCGGCTCCAGCGCGTTTGATAGATAACAGGGATTCCTCAATCACCGATTCTGTCAGATGGCCATGTAAAATGGCCGTCTTGTGCATGGTGTACTCTCCACTCACCTGATAAGCGAAAGTGGGTACTTGGTATTCGGCTTTCACTCTATAAATAATGTCGAGATAAGCCATCGCGGGTTTTACCATCACCATGTCGGCTCCTTCACTAATATCAAGCCCTACTTCGTGTAGCGCTTCATGACTATTCGCCGGGTCCATTTGGTAAGTCATTTTATTTCCTGTGCCTAATGTACCTGCAGAACCAACCGCCTCTCTAAATGGCCCATAATAGGATGAAGCGTACTTTGCAGCATAAGCTAGAATTTGTGTATTAATGTAATCGTGATCATCCAAAATAGAACGAATAGCACCAACACGACCATCCATCATATCTGAGGGGGCAATGACATCGGCTCCAGCTTCTGCACAACAAAGAGCTTGCTTCATTAACGCTTCTACCGTAATGTCATTCAGCACATAGCCTTCGTCATTAGTAATACCATCTTGTCCATGTGTCGTGTAAGGGTCTAATGCGGCATCGGTAATAATACCCAGTTCCGGGAATTCTGCTTTTAGTGTGCGTACTGCACGGCATATTAAGTTATCGGGCTTGAAAGCTTCGCTCCCATCTAGTGTCTTGACTGAAGCTTCTAGGTTGGGGAATAAAGCAATAGCAGGAATTCCCAAATTAGCCACAGCGTCTACCTCTTTCACTAATTCATCGACAGAAAATCGACAAATGCCGGGCATAGAATCTACGTCGATCCTTTGATGTTTTCCCTCTACCACAAACATGGGGTAGATGAGATCGTTGGTGCTGAGTACGTTTTCCCGGGTTAAACGACGAGAAAATTCATGATAACGGTTGCGACGTAAGCGCGTATTGGGGAATTGTCGAGACATTCGTTAGGAGCCTGATAAAGCAATTGAAGATACTCCATCCTAATAAAAACATCTGTAAAAAGCTATATTTAGCCATCAATTGCATATTCCACTCCAAGATGAACACCTTCTCCAATTGAAAATGATCACCCCCTGCGATTAAACGTGATCAGT
>MDLC01000071.1 GCA_001723645.1 Candidatus Endobugula sertula
ATATGGACCGTCAAGCCATGAGGGAGCATTTCACATGTCACTTACATCATCAAAACTAAATCTATAGGCCAAGCCTTAAGAGTCTCACTAGTCAAACGAGTGGCTTACCTGTCATTGAGTTATAAAACAATTACAGTACAAAGCTTTTAGCACCGTAACCAGTTTTTAATAATTTTTCATCATGCTCAATAAGATCAGTCTTTAACTCAGAAAGTGCCAAAATGACATGTTTTATGTCAATAGGAATGTAGTTAAGAGCATTACCTAGTAGAATTAAATTATAGCGAGCTTTACTCCCTAAGCTTGTAGCAAGTTTTTTTATATTTAGTAAGCGAACTTTGGTAGGTAAAGAGTATAAATAATCTAAATAATTTTCTAAATTATATCCTTGCTCACCAATAAGTACATTGCCCGTTACCTTAATATAGTGAGCCAGTTTGGCACCTGATGCAACGTCCATAGCAATAAGAATGTCAGCGGTTCCTTGACGTATAATAGATGAATTCTGATTCCCTAAAATTAAATGTGCGTATACAGGAGCTCCTCGTTGAGCCATACCATGAGTTTCAAACCCTATCACTGAATGCCCAGCAATAGATGCACTCTTTGCAAGTAGACGAGCAATAAACATAATGCCATCTCCACCTAGACCAGAAAAAATTATTCGTATATTTTTCATAAGCTTAACCTAATTACATTTAGGGATATTTGTTTAGCTATAAAATATACTTATCAACATTTATTAGTTTAATTTTTTTATTATTTGATAATGTATAAAATAAATTTAGTTATAGAAAAAATAATAATATAATAATTATTAAGTTGAAATAAGATTATATTAATATTGTGATAGACCAAGATAATTTATCCATTCAAATATTCATAATGTAGAAAGAATTGACTAAAATATTTAAATATTTCACAAGAATAGTTTATTTTTTTATTGACAACTTAATAAATAAATCATCATTGTGATAATTGTCACATCATTATTGATCAGATATTTAAAAGTTATTTTTTCATTAATAAAGTGATTGTTTAAAACTATGTAAATAATTGTGAATCTAAAGCTTAATAAATATAAAAAGATCTTCAATAAACAGACTGTGAATACTAGTGTTATTTTAAATATTTTTAATAATTTAATCTAAAAATAATGAAAAACATGAAAACTTTGTGCGTATAAACCATATAAATTAATAGAAAATCTTGAATTATTTGATTTTCCTGATCGTAGTATTCTACCTACTAAAAATACAACTTTTGCTGGCGCTGATAAATGGAATGTGCATCTAGTTTTTACATTCAGGTGACGTGCTGCAGGCTGTACTTTTTGTGATGTAGTGTGGACTTGGAACTGTAAATTGCGCGTTCAAGCAGGTTCAATAGGAGATGTATTCGATGAAATGGCGTCATTAATGGAAAAAGAGAGTTGTAATTATGTTTTGTTTGGAGATGATTCCCTTGAAGTACTACCTCCAATAGTTTTATCACACAGTGTACTCTTTATTTGTGTCTCAATAGTATATTACGGAAGTGGCATTAGTTGTGAATTGGAGTTAACATAAGAAGGCATACAGGAATTATCAAAGATCGACTAGAGTCTTTCTAGTTCAAACTATTCACTATAAGAGTAAATTATAATGTCTTCAAAAATATTTAAAGAACGTTATAGCGCAGGTTATAGTAGCAAGCTTATTCAGAACTATGAACGCAGAAAAATATCACGAGAAGCTGCATTTTTTGCACCTTACTTAAAATCAGGAATGAATTTATTAGATTGTGGTTGTGGACCAGGCACCATTACCATAGGCTTGGCACAATTAGTTACTCCAGGTTATTGCACAGCATTTGATATAGAACCTAGCCAAATTAAACGTGCAAAGGAAAATGCGCTCAATGAAAATGTAGAGAATATTGACTTCCGAGTCACTAATGCTTATGAGTTACCTTTTCCCGACGAATATTTTGACGCTGCATTTGCACATACCCTACTCCAACATATTAAAGATCCTGTGGCTTGCTTGCGAGAAATATGTAGAGTACTTAAACCAGGGGGCATTATTGGAGTAAGGGATGACGATTGCAGTTCAATTATTATTGCTCCGGAAGCTCCTTTGGTTAGAAAAGTCATCTCATTGCTTGACAAACATATGAAGTTTTGTGGTGGTAATCCTAATATCGGACGCGATCATCGCGCGTTGCTGAGAAAAGCTGGGTTTGAAAATACACAAGGATCAGCCAGTACGAGCTACCATGGTACGGACCAAGATATTATCCGATGTGCACGTTTAGGAGAAGAGCTATTAAATTCAAAGATAATTGAGATATCTATTGAGCAAGGCTGGATAATGGATGAAGATCTTGATGTTTTACGTGAAGCTCTCAGAGAATGGGGGCAACATCCAGATGCTTTTGAAGCAGTCATTATGTGTGAAGCTGTAGGCTGGAAGCCTTTATAAGAAGGCACTGTATGTTTTCTTGGATCACACTATTTTCACACTACAGGTCGACAAATAGCAATTTGTATGTTCCTATCAGCTTTTTCAAGGATAAGTGGATTACGAGTAGTATAGGCACAGTTTTTTACACCGTGGCTATGAGCCACTAAACGACAAGCTGATAATAAAATTTGATGGTATCCAAGATTTCGGTAAGGCTTATTAATTGCTCCCCAGGTTAAAAAACTATCATTTCCACGGACAGAAACTGTGCCACCACCAACAATATCTTTCAACCGATTTTTTAGAAATACATTATAAGATACAACGCCCTCAACATTGAGAGCTGACTTAGCAAGTTCGAGATAATTATCATTATCTTCAAAGTTTTGCTTGATCAATGTATTATACTCATGCGCAAATGATTTTTGAAAACTAATAATTAGGCCATCTTTACAGTCTACTGGTAATATCTTATCAATATAATTTAGATAAAGATTACGTTTATCGATGAACCAACCAGCAGTTTTGCAAACTGCTTCAATATATGGCCTATTATAGCTCTCATTATCATCAAGAAAAGTAAAATAAGGCGTTTGATTAATAAATGGATTACATTGAGTATGATAAAAAAAATTTTTTAATAAATACAAGTCATTCTCTGTTAAGTGGTGCTGGCAATCAAGCATATTGATGGAAAAGCTGGGTGTTTCCCAACCAATGACGCGACGGTAATTAAATCCAGGCACAGTAAAAGAATTATCTTTTGTACCTAGTACCTCAAAGGTTTGTAGTACGTTTTTTAACAAAGTGACATTATTGTTCAATTGAATTTTACTCAAATTGACTTTTTTATTACAGGATAGAAGCTATGTTAAAGTTATCAATGATGCCAAGTTTGCTTGATAACTCGAAGCCAGTTTTTATAACAAAGCTTTTCTAATGCTTGTTGATTAAAACCATTCTCACTCAAATATTTGATTAATCTAGGATAATAGGTAACATCTTGAAAAGAACTAGGCATTACTGCCCCATCGAAATCCGGGCCTAAGCAGACATGATCAATGCCCATATAATCAACAAAATACTTTATATGATCAATAAAGATATCAAGTGGTGTATCCTTCTTAAATAGTCCATCAGCTCGACAATTTACAATATCAAAGATGCTTCCTACAACTCCCCCACTATCTTTAATCGCATCTAATTGGCAATCCAATAAATTAGTTGTCGAAGGACAAATAGCATGAGCAGCAGCGTGCGAAACAACTAGTGGATGTTGACTATTATTGGCCACATCATAAAATCCCTTTTGATTGAGATGGGTGAGATCAATGATTATACCTAGTTCATTACAGCGCTTAACCAGCAATAACCCCGCTTTAGTCAAGCCTGGACCAATATCTGGAGATGATGGAAACTTAAATGGCACCCCACTACCAAATACATTTGGTCTACTCCATACTAAACCCAAAGATCTCAACCCCCTGTTATAGTAGTCCTCTAAATTGCTTACGTCCTTATCAATCATGTCTGCACCTTCAAAATGAATGATAAAAAAAATATTTTTTTTTGCTATTGCTTGTTCAATCTCTGATAATTTTTTCGCAATGATTAGGCTATCGTCAGCATCTATAGTGCTTTGCATAAATAATAGCATATCCTCCACGCGACTTTTTGCATAATCTAAAGTAAGTGGGGATGGGTAATTTACCTCCCATCCATTTTCAGTAATTGTTAATCCATAACCAAACTCTTGTTGTTCTTCTGGAATAACGAGCAATGAAAAAAAACCACCAGCCATACCAGCTGACTTAGCTCTTGGAAAATCAATATGCCCCTCTGAAGATATTGAAAAAAGATCACGCCCAGAACAAAACGCTTGTTTTATCGTATCATTGTGGCCGTCGATTATAGGTATAGATTGTACAAATGACATTTTAGTTTACTCTTTTTTTAATGAGTGAATATGAAGTAGTAACTGAGCAACCGACTGTTCGACATTCTGTGTGATCTCATGGCAAATTAATATATACTCTTTCACAAAGTTATTAATTCGTGTTGTAGAAAAATAATTGTGATTAAAATAGAAACCTCCATGAATTTTTCTCGATTCTTTTTGAAGTTCAAGAATGATGTCTGATCTAGCAATATTATATCCTTCACGGTATTTACTTGCTTTAACACCTGGAATATTGATATGCACTATTGGTTCTTGCATCATAAACATTGCATGATAAAAAGGATTATTATGCTCAGAGTAAGCATTATCCATTGCTTCTATAAGATCGCCAAAAGGTACCTGTCTATTTTGCAAACAGTCCGTATAGTTTTTTTGATTAGCTTTCAATAAATCCACTATATTGAGTTTTTCGGATACATAAGTTCTTAGCACAAGCGCATTAATAAAACAGCCAATGATTGAGGCTTGTTTATGAGTATTTCTTGTCGTCACAATCGTACCAAAAGCAACGTCAGGTGTATTAGTTTGATAATGCAAAAAAATATCGTATGCCGTCCCCAATACAGTAAATAAAGTAGTATTAAAACGCGCTGCAATGCATTCGAGTTCTTTTGTTAAGTGACTTGATAGTTCAAAATGCTGATAACGTCCCATTCCCTCTTGCTTAGAAAGATCATCAGCTGGAATGAGTGCTAATTTTAAGCCATCGAGTTTTTTACGCCAAAATAATATCTGCTTTGAATAATCAAAAGACAATGTGTCATTGACAGTGTCAAGATAAGATATTCTTTTAAAATATGATGACTGACTTAATGTTGAGTCTTGTAACCCTCGATAAGCAGTTGATAAATCCTTAAAAAAGATATTGTAAGACCAACCATCAAATAATAGATGATGAATAAGTAGGATAAAAATGTGATCAGTTTTATTTAAAGATATAAGTTGAATCCTAAACAAAGGGGCCTCATTGATTGAAATACAAGTCTGCTCTAGTTGATCAATATGATGCTCTATATCATTACAGCCTTGAATCAGACTGACGTTTAAGTCAATATCTTCTGTAATACTCTGATAGTAGGTATCGGTATTTTTATCTTCAAAAAATTGTATCCGCAATGCCGGATGGCTACGAATGACTATCCCTAATGCCTTGACGAATAAGTTAAGGTCTAGTTCCCCTTGTAAGCGAATAGACATAGGCATTGTATAAATGGAGGATTGAGGATTAGCGACTTGATATTTGTAGAGAGCATCCTGAACCGATGAAAGTATTTGAGATGATATATGCTGACTTGGAGGCAATAGTAGGTTTTCAGTTTTGAGCATGGCTGTTTGTATATTAGCCACAGCAGCCAAAACTTGTTGCTTAAGCTGTAATAAGCTTGTTGATGAGTAGACATCATCTAGAGTTAATTCAACGCCAGTTTCATCAAATATTCCATGAATTAGCCTAAGTGCATCAAGTGAAGAAGCTCCTATGCTATGAAAACTTGCCTTTAAGTTATTATTTTGATCTGCAAGTATGTTCTGGAATAGTTGATCCACAATAGGTATACAGTTTGATTGATTGCACAGTGTGTTTACGTTGATGCCTTCTTTTTTGCAATAATTTTCAAAAATTTTATACACATATACAGGATGACTAATACAGAAAGAGGGTAACTTGCCAGTATTTGTGCTATTTTTTTCATTTATAAGTGAATCAGGCTTAGTAATGGTTTTCCTAAATAGAGTTTTGATGTCTTTATTTTTATCAATCAAGAGCAAATAAGTATTTGGGTCGATTTTTTTAGCAATTCTTAGTGAACATAAAGACTCTAAAAAATTATGTGCAGAAATATTTTTATCATTAGCTATAAATAAAATTTTAACTCGTGAACAGTGTTTTTTTTGAGCTATTTCAAGAAGCTTGGAAACCATTGAAACTTCAACTTCCCGCCTCAACGCTCGACAGCTTAACAACATTGACTTAACGACTAGTTCCGAGGAGTTATTTTGAAAAAAGATCGCACCTACCAAGCCATAGTGACCAAATTTATCCGATACTGTTATTGAAAGCCAACTTTGATTTTTCTCTATAGCAGATAATATATTTGCCTCTGAATAACTAATTGAGGCTGTATTAAATTGATTAACTCGGTTGGTCAGTTGAGATATTCGTTGAGCTTCTTTAGGAAGTGCTTCTCGTATAGATACAATTATATTTAAACTATCTATATAGTCATATAAAGAAATTGGTTTTTTTTTCTAGCAGTGCTTTACGTTTTTTCTCTAACTGATAAAATTTCTTTCTTTGATGATCTTCTTCTGTAGAAGCAACATTGTCTAAAGCCCAATGGGCATATAAAATCTCTGGTATTTTATCATCTTCAGGTAATCTGATAACAGTGACTTCTGGACAGTTTTGTTTAACCTCTGCACATTCTATAGGATTGTCGTCTATAAAAATAAATGAATCCGTCGAAAGCCCTACCTCCTCTGATATTTCTTTAATGTTTATTGATTTTTTATTCCAATTAATTCTATATGTAGAGATATCGTCAAGCATTAACTCCATGCCTTTATGTTCATTAAAAACTTTTAGTACGTCATCTTTATTATTTTTACTACATAGACAAATTAAAAAACCATTATTACTAAGTAATTTGATAAATTTTTGCAATAATATTTTATTTTCTGTGAAAAGTATATTCTCTATTCCATCTTCTGAACAAACACCTTCCCATAATGTATTGTCACAATCTATAACGAGTACTTTATAGGGGCGGCGTTTAATAAAATGAAGTGTACGTAAGATCAATTCACTGAGATAGAATTGGCCTAGCAAAGTATAAGGTACACGGGCTTTACGGTCCATAAATAAGTCAAAAATATTGCCTATTTCTCTCAATAATACTTTTTCTTCAAAATCGATAAACTGTATTACTTTACTATTGTTTAAAGCTGAGCTTAAATATTGTTTAAGTTCATGATACAACTCAGCACTCAGTTTATCGTTGATAAATTCAGGTGTGGAAGGACAAAATATTATAATGCAAGTAGAGTGATTATTTTGAACCCATGTTAAAGTAGCTTGATAAAGACTAGTTATCTGACCGTGAAGTGTTTTTGATAACGATGCGGCATCGTTATCGAAGTTAGTATCCCAATCTTCTAATCTTAATAGTACTATTTGATCGTTATTGTTAGACTGAAGAGATTGGCTCAATAGATGAGAGGTAATTTGATCATGTGCAACTATATGGGGTGAAATAACTAGTCTAAGCATATCAGCCATATAGGTTAATATTGGCAAGAGTGGTGATGCAGAAAACGTCGACAATACGGTAAAATTGGCAATTAATGGGTCCTTTTCCTCCTTAGTATCTTGCTCATTATGTATCGTGACATGATCTGGGGTATATTTTTCTAATAGTTCTATGATACCCAATTGAGTTTTCAAAAATGCCACTCTTCGGCCTTCAAATAAAACCGCAGGAGTAGGTTTTTGAATGACAATATCACCTGCGTTTTTATGTATTTTAATCTGCTGTTCAATATCATCACACTCATAACACATATGATAAATTGCATTACCCTGGCTAAGGAAGCTTTCTACAGGCTTACCCATAACCAATTCAACCATTGGCAAATTGGCAATTTTGACGAGACAAACAGAGACTTTCTGTAAAGGGTCTTCAACGATCGGGCTCACTGATATTATGTCATACACAAACTGCATATTTTCTAAGGTTTTAACCAGGTCAAAGCAAGCCAAACCTATGTGATGAAAGTTCATCTTCATATCTTAAAAATCACTTCGTCTAAAAAGTACAGTATTTTTGTATGCATTACTATTGCTCAATCATGGTAATACACCAGTGCCACAAAAGTCCTTATATACAGTATCAAATCTATCATCATTTACGTATATTTTATTTTTTGTTAATTCAGAGTCGGCACCAATTGTTGTTATTACTTCATTGACAACAACATTAGGTTTATCAATGTGAATGTAATGTCCAGGTGACGGCACCTCAAACACCCGAGAAAAATTCGACGTATTCGCAACAGCTATATAACCTGCTCTAACAATTGCTCTAGACTTTCGAGCACTTTCTGACTCAAGTACTTTTGTGTCAGAAGCGGAATATAATATTGAAATTGGGATATCTTTTAATATATTCGTTTTTTTAGAAACCAATTTCATCATTTCAGCACTTTCTTCAAAAGACATAAATTCTGCTAACTTAGCTTTACAGTAGTAAGCACTACCATTTAATTTTTGAATATTATCTCTGAAATTTTTTGCAACGTAGCTACGAGTTTCATACTCTAACATTCTATTCAATCCGAATAAGCCAGCTACAATACACTGCTTTAAAATATCTTGACGTTTTCCGAGGTATTGTTTAACGTGTGGTGGTGTATAGGACACTTGATCTTCGTGTGCCGATTCTATGAGGACTAAAGCAGATACCTTATCTCCATATTTGTAGGTAAATGCTCTTGAGTAAATCCCCCCGAGCGAATGCCCTACTAAAATATAAGGACCATCTAGGCCAGTATTTTTTAACAAGGTATAAAGCCGGTCAGACACAGCATCTGCGTCTCTTATCACGTTAGAATACTCACTAAAACCTATGCCATTTCTGTCATAAGAGCAAACTTTGGTGAAGGTAGAAATACCTTTTTGCACATCATCCCAGACTGCCCAGCTATCACCCAAGCCACTGATAAGTACAACTGTGGGTGAACCAGAACCTGTACAATGGATATGCATATCTACTTCACCAACTGTCACCAATTTTCCTGGCATATCCAAACTTTCTTGGTATATTTTTGTTATTAACAGTTGGTAAAATAGACCCATTATTAACAGTAATATCATGACCAACAATATATATTTGGTCATGCGTAACAACATAAACATTTTCATTCCTTTTATTAATGGCACTAAATCAAGGTTTTTATATACAACATTTTATCGAGATAGGATAGACGTGATAACTGAGTGATAAGACCCTTAAATAGAGTCACTGTTATATGCTTCATAAATTGTTCTACATTCATTGCCACTTGAAACCTCAATTTTAACTTGAAAATTTTCCTGTCTAATTGCTAGCAGATCTTTGCATGCTCTGCTGGTGAGTATATCGGTGTTTGAAGAAAAAAAGTACGTTAATTATTAGCCGCAGCACATATTTAACAACCATGTCACGGATTTACTATAAAGGCACACATAAAGAGTGCTCTGCTCTACAATCAATTGGAAAGACTATCAATATTTCAAGTGGCAATGAATGTAGAATAATTTATTGGAACTGGTCATTTATTTTCATCGTAATTTCTGATAGATTCCAGGAAGAATTTTTCAACTGTTGACGAAGTCTGTCCTGTATAGACTTATATTTTTTATTAAATTTTTTCAAGGACATAATATTCAGGATTGAACACTTCACGGTTTTTATACTCTGTCGATAAAACGATAATAAAATCCAAAGCCCTGCTGTTGATATCTTCAATGTAATATCGATGTGCTTGATCAACAATAGAACGTTTAAAATAGTCACTGGCACCTCAAGAAGCCCCCAGGTTATCAGCACTCATATGAAATGAAACACCACAAGCCATAGAAAATGGCCATTCTAAAGCTTGAGGTTTAACTTCAACAGATTCAAAGGCTAATTGTTATTTTTCGCTACGACCATCCGGCACATACCAATCGTTGGATATCATCCCAATGCTCGATCTATCAATGAGCTTTTTTAGTGATAGCCGAAGTGACTCATCAGCCTGGCTTGTAATATCAAACATTTTCTCAACCACATTACCAAAACTGGCGTCACGGGGTGCAAATGTGTCACCAAATAAATCCAGCAAGGTAAAATTGAGAACAAAGAAAAATACTGATCGACTTGGATAAAAGTCGTTTTGCTCAAGAGTGAGGCATGTCTTGTCTTTGAGTTCAAAGACTTTGTTAGCAAAAATCGAGTGAATGGGTTATATTGCTCTCTAGCTATATATAAGACGACAACCCTATTGTTAAAAAAACAGGGCTGTCATCTTTAAATGTCATTTTCTGAGATTAAACAATGATCTCTTTGTACAACGACATCGAATAACTGATAGCATCAGAAAAACAAATTATGCACTGTAGTACATATCAAACTCAACAGGGTGAGTTGTCATGTTGAGTAATTCGATTTCTTCTTTTTTCAGTTCGATATAGGCATTGATCATATCATCACCAAAAACGCTGCCAGCAGTTAGAAACTCACGGTCTGCATCCAGCGCTGCCAAGGCTTCTTCAAGTGAGGCACACACCGTTGGGTACTCTGAAAGCTCTTCAGCAGGCAAATCATAGAGGTCTTTATCTGCAGCATCACCAGGATGGATTTTATTTTTAATACCATCAAGACCTGCCATTAACAACGCAGAGAAAGCCAAGTACGGGTTAGCCGTTGGGTCTGGGAAGCGGGTTTCGATACGTTTACCTTTCGGTGAAGTCACATATGGAATGCGGATAGATGCTGAACGGTTACGAGCGGAGTAAGCCAGAATAACAGGAGCCTCAAAGCCTGGAACTAAACGCTTGTAAGAGTTAGTGGAAGCATTACAGAAGGCATTCAATGCTTTAGCGTGCTTGATGATACCCCCAATATAGAATAGAGCCGTTTCACTAAGACCAGCATAAGCATCACCCGCAAACTGATTAACACCATCTTTAACAAATGACTGGTGAACGTGCATACCGCTACCATTATCGCCAACCAGAGGTTTAGGCATAAAGGTCGCTGTTTTACCGTAGGCATGTGCTACATTATGAACACAATATTTCAGCGTTTGCACTTCATCGGCTTTCTTGGTGAGTGTGTTGGCACCAACACCAATTTCACACTGACCTGCAGTACCTACTTCGTGGTGATGTACTTCGATAACCAGTTTCATGGCCTCCATTGCAGCACACATGGCCGCACGGATATCATGAAGTGAATCAACAGGAGGAACAGGAAAATAACCGCCTTTAACGCCTGGACGGTGACCCATATTACCATCTGGAAAGCTGGAACCTGATGCCCAGGCCGCTTCTTCAGAGTTGATTTTGTAGAATGAACTTGACATGTCAGTGTTCCACTTAACATCATCAAATACGAAAAACTCTGGCTCTGGACCAAAGAATGCGGTATCACCCAGGCCTGTTGATTTCAGATATTCTTCAGCGCGTTGCGCAATAGAGCGTGGGTCACGGTTATAGCCTTCACCCGTTGAAGGCTCAACAATATTACAACGAATAATGACCGTGGCTTCATCCGTAAAAGGATCCAACAACGCAGTTTCATCATCAGGCATAAGAGTCATATCAGATTCATTAATGCCTTTCCAGCCAGCAATTGAAGAACCATCGAACATTTTACCTTCTTCAAAAAAGCTATCATCCACTTCTGATGTGGGAATACTGACATGTTGCTCTTTACCTTTGGTGTCTGTGAAGCGTAGGTCAACCCACTTAGCTTCGTTGTCTTGAATAAGACCTAGAGTGTTTGCCGACATTGATGTGTCCTCCGAAATGGCAATTGCTGTATTGATAAGATAGTTGTTCGTTCAGTTGGCTTGCCTTATTATGCCCCCACTATTTGACAGAGTATATATGCAAAATAGCTGCCAACTTTGATTTTGGGTTAAATTTCTAGGAAATAGGCGCCATAAAGGAAACATAATGGTGCAGCAACGAAAATATTTGAACTAAATGAGTGCGAGAAATAATTTTTTGCTCTATTTTGGTGTTCTTTGATACTTTTCGGTATTATCCAGATAACCTTTTCATTGTTGACTATTATGATTGATGCTCATGTTGCATATTCCACTCCAAGATGAACACCTTCTCCAATTGAAAATGATCACCCCCTGCGATTAAACGTGATCAGTCTC
>MDLC01000072.1 GCA_001723645.1 Candidatus Endobugula sertula
AGAGACTGATCACGTTTAATCGCAGGGGGTGATCATTTTCAATTGGAGAAGGTGTTCATCTTGGAGTGGAATATGCAGATATTATTCATCATATTTCATCTCAATTACCCAGTGATCTATTATCCATTGAATGTGTAGTCCTTGAGTTAGTCATGTCACACGACTCAGCAGCTATTTTTTTAAGGAAAGATGAATATAAACCTTACAACTGCTTAGATTTTCTTACTCTTAATATAGCTGCTAAGAACATAGAGAGCTTGGAAGGAAAATTTTTTGAGTTGAATAAATGTATACAAAAATTTACCCAAGTTTGGAACAAAGCTAGATTTTTATTTACCCCTAATAACTCAGATTATTTCTTTGAGTATAAATTTGATTCTGACTTACTCTGGGCGCAATCCATTGACCCTGACAGTATCGAATATCAAAAACTCTCCCCTGATATTGAAAATGAAATTATGAATTGGGAAGGGTTGCCAAAAAATTATTTTAAGCCTTGGATAAATTAGTGTTGGTCATTATTTCTTTTTTAAAAATTTCGGGTGATTCTATGAAAGAAAATAAACCGCTATATATTGATCAATATTTTTCTGATGCTTTGTAAGAATGTGTTAGTCATATTTATTATGTAAAAAAATCTATGAATGTTTATAGAGATATAAAAATGTAATTGACTTTTAACCAGAAAATTTTTTTGTTTTTAAAATCAATAAATTATTCAATTTATTGATTCTATAAAAATAAACAGAGTATAAAATTATCAGTTATTTAATATAAATATGATTAAATTGTATTTCATAGAATTTACAAATAATAAAAACATCAAGGTCATGTTTATGCGTGAACATCGTATTATAGAGGTAATAAAAATATTATGGATAGATAAGTTATATGCCAAAAATAAGGTATTGAAATGAAAATTAAAAGGCATGTGATTTTAATGTTGACTTGTTTTTTTTTAAATTATTTTTTTATTATAGATTTATTAATGATGTTTATTATATTTTTTAGTATATAAAACGACCTTTTTGTGGTAGTAAAAATTGATAAGTGATAGTGAATTATATGTTTGAGCAATTGAATGATGATTGTTTTGATTTATTTTATAAGCGTAAATATAGTGCTTTAGGAAAAAACAATAATGTTAATGATGAAAAAGATAAATCTATTATTCTACTTCCTTGGGGTTAGGGTAAAGGCTAAGTCTTATAGACATTAACGATATTATTAGTATCAAAAAATATCAATGGAATATATGCACCATATTCACCTTTTTATTTGCAATTATAAATAATGAAAATAAACGGTATTAGGTAGCAGTTACACCTAATATTAAAAGTGTGAAGTTAGCTATGCTGAAAACTGGCTTTATCAGCATAGCTAACTTCACGTTTTCCATTAAAATAAATGTTGGTATCTTTTGGCAATCTGTTCTCTGGATATACACACAATTCTTGAAACCGCTGTTTTTGTTACCCTTTTATTTTCTTTGTTTAGTTTGCTAATAGCACTTGTAATTAGACTTTCGGTTTTTTGTTTCTTTACTCGAGCTGCGGCCAAAGCCCCAAGCGACTGCGGATTTTCGTTGTTTTTTATCCAAAGCACCTCATTTTTCTTTTTTCTTCCATCCGTTAATGCGCTCTTGGAAACTTTCTGCCAACATTTATTGTTGAGGTAATCGTTATAGAGGTCATGGTTATAGCCGCTTAAAACAACTTTACCCTTTAACTGTAAGATTATTTGCAATAAATCCTCGTGTTGTGAATTATCTATCTCATGTTGATAACAGCGTTCACTTCCTTCATGCCTAGTATCATGCAAATAAGGTGGGTCAATGTAGAATAACGCTTTTTCTGAATCACTTGATGCGATTAATGAAAAAGCATCTCTATTTTCAATAACCACTCCTTTTAGGCGCTTCTGATAAAAATCAACATGGTTATGAAGATCGTACCAATCTTGTGCAGCTGTATTTGTCGCTCTAATGCTAGTAGCTCTGCACCCTGTTTTGTAATTTCTATTAGTAGCCGCACTGGAAAAACCAAAACGAGAGCGCACAATCAGCCTCCTTGCTTCCTCTACGGGATCATCAGAGTGGATATAGGAAAGATCAAACTCCTCTCTTGAGAAGGGCGTTTCAATTAGCTTTTGACGCAATTTTCCTGATTTTTCATTGCATTGAAGTACTTTAAAGAAGTTGTATAAATCTTTGTCCAAATCATTATAGACTTCATGGAAGCTATTGGGCTTCCTTAATAAAACACCTGCACTGCCGCCAAAAGGTTCGATATACACCTTATGCTCAGGCAAATGACTGATTATCCAAGGAGCTAACCTCCACTTGCTGCCGTGATAACGTATTAATGGTCTATTCATAACGTAAATATACTGGTTATTTTATCTTATGACCAGCGTTAGGTGTAACTGCTACCTAATACCGAAAATAAATCATTATCTATAAATAGAATTGTATTTCCTATGGTGGTTTTTATTTAAATGATAAGAATATATAAAAATATTGCCATTAAAAAATCACTAATATTTATTCACTATTACCTTAAAAGGGTTTTTAATATGTTTAGAAAAGATGTAAGAGAATCTTTTGCAGTTAAGAATAAACTGTTAAATACTATTTTTTCATTAATATCGGGAAAGCCAACAGGGAATGAGTATCGATTCTCAATCAACAACCCTATGTTTGTTGTATTATTTAATATTGTAGTATTAATCTCATTGGTGCTTTGTATAGTTGTCTTGGGTAATATAGATAGTCTGTTTAAATACTTACTTTATTTATATGTATCGGTATTAATTTGCGGCGTATTTCGTGTGTTTCAAGTAACACATATGCACCACTGTATTCATGGTTCATTTTTTAAATCCAACAAGATTAATAATCTATATGCTGATATTATCAGTGGGTTGATTTTTGTTCAAAATAGGAAGGCGTATAAGAAGGATCATATAGCCCATCATAAACGTAAATTTTTCACAACAGAAAATGATTCTGATGCTCGTGCATTGATCTATTTGGGTTTTTTGCCGGGAAAAAGCAAACGGTTTTACTATATTAAAGTATTGCTGGCGATTTTTAGTCCTATTTTTCACGGTAAGTTCTTGAATACTAGACTTAAAGGTGTCTTTGTTGGTAGTCTTATAATAACAAAAATTCTGGCATGTTTTTCTGCGCTGACTATTACATTGTTCGCTACGTTAGACTTTGAGTTGACTTTTTTTGCCGTTATTCTCCCTTTATTTATTCTATATAACTACAGCGCGCTCTTACAATTTTTGACCGAGCACCTCTGGTTAACAAGAGATTCTGCACCTGTTAACTTAGATGAGTATTTAGTTCGATGCTGGGGGCGGTTTTGCGGTATCGAAAAACGACCCGGATTTATAGGAACAACACTCTGGCTATTGCATTTATTGTTTGCTGCCATTCCTTTTCGATTTGGTTGTTTGGTAAGTGATTTACCCGCCCACGATTGGCATCATGTATGTGGTTATTTAAAACACAATCCGGCGAGCTGGAATGAAGGCGTTTATTTGCGCCAAGGGGCCATTGATAACGGGGATAAGTTGGGTTTAGCACAACGTGAGATATGGGGATTATTAGATGCTTTAGATCGGGTGTTTTCGGGGTTGGAAAGTAGTACTATTGGTGCATCTGAAGAGTGTCAGTCGTGTGATCAACTATTATCGGAGGTTTAATGTCATATTTAGATAATGAGTATAAGTATATTGTGGCAGTTTTTTCAAAAGTTGAGAATGGAATACTGTTTAATGCTGCAAATCACGCAATATTAGGATTGGGGTCTTTACAGCATGACGCGCTGTTTTTGGATTATAAGACAAATGATGAAAAATTAGTTTCAAAAATATCGAAGTGGCCCATTATTGTTTTAAAAACTGATAGGCAGGCATTGTTAAAAAAACTTCACGTTGAAGCTGGTGCCAAAAGCCTACCTGTCAACACATTTACAATGCAGATGATTGGTGAAAGCGCAGAAGATCAACTTAAGGCTACTCAAGCGGTTGATTTTGAAGATGCCAAGATACTAGCTGTTTCAGTGTTTTGTAAACAAGATGATTTGTCTGATATTACAAAGAAAATGTCTTTGTTTAAATAGGGGGATTGTGTGAGCACTTTCTCGTCTATAGATTATAGTATTTTACAAGCCTTATTTATTATGTGTGTCATCACCGCTGTCACTCCAGGGCCCAATAATTTTATTGTATTATCGGCCAGTGCCAACCAAGGTAAGCTAAAAGCCGTAGGCCCTTATTTGGGTGTTTGCTTAGGGTTTCCTCTGATGGTTTTTGTGGTGTCTTACTTATCGATTGTGCTAGGCGGAGAATTTTTAAAACATCTTTCATTCATTAAATACTTTGGTATTGCTTTTCTTCTTTATCTGTCTTTTAAGCTTATTACGTCAAATTCCACGAATGATAGCCAGTATATGCAACTGTCTTTTTGGCAGACGTTTTTCTTTCAATGGGCTAACCCAAAAGCATGGGCGATGGTATTAAGCACTTTGGCTATTGTGGGTGTTGATTATTACCCTTTGCCCAGTATTGTCTATTTGGTGGTTATCTTTCCGTGTGTTGGTGTTTGGTTGGTGTTTGGCGATTTATTGAAAAAGCATTTTATCGGCACTCATAGGGAAGTAGTGCTTAATCGGGTTTTAGGCGTTATTCTGGCACTAAGTACTATGATGATGATTTAGGTATCGCTTGAGTGTTTGTTTTTTTGGGTGGTTATTCGTGAATGCTAAATCTCCTACCATCTTTTAATTTATAGCCAATGCCCATCCCCCGTTTATTGTGTAGAGCCAAGCTAGTTTGTATTTTGAGGCTTAAGGTTGTATCCCAATGTATTTCCATCTTGCCCTTAAATAGCCCGCTGCTTGATGAGCCTATTTTTGAATTTTTCGCATCTTTTTGATGTATAAAAAAAGAGTAGTTACGGCTGAACCTGGACCAGTGACTCCAGCATGATGAAATCGCACTATAAATTTTAATCATTTGATTTTATTGGTAATTTTATTGGGTGCTCGTTGCTTTCTGCCTAACAAAAACCAACGGTGTTGGACGAACCGCTGCAAAAGTCCCGCAAGGGCATTTTAATCCACGTTAGATTAGCTTTTAAAATACCTTGATATACTAGGTTAGCGTACATATTACCGAGGCTTGGAATATTATACAGACTAAAATGCCTGGAGATCCTAGATTAACCAAGGCCCTAGAGCTTGTAAGCTCTGAAACAAAATGGTTAGAAGGAATTGATTTGACACCTAGAGAAAGTGCTTAGTAAATTTTAATTAAATAAAAATGATAAATAAATCAACAATGCTGAAAAAAAATATTTCAATCACAGCGGGAATAGCTATTGCCATATCCATGGTTGTTGGCTCGGGATTATTTGCGTTACCTGGGTTAGTTATTGAAGCAACAGATCCTCTAACCGCATTTGCAGGTTGGTTATTGGTTATCCTGTTAATGCCACCAATGATTCATATATTTGCATTCCTTGGGCAAAAATTTCCCTATGTAGGCGGTATTACACTCTATGCGTCACATGCTGTTGGCAAATGGTCAGAGGGTGGGTTTTCTCTTATTATTTGTGGTGCATTAGCAGTCGGGATGCCCGCTTTTTTTATGGTCGGTGGTGCTTACTTGGCTGAGTTATTCACGCTTGACGTAGATACATGGTATATCCCTCTAGCCATTGTTCTTGCGCTAGTATCTACTGCCATGAATATTGCCGGTGTAGATAAGTTAGGCTGGGCCAATAGATTTGTTGTTATTTCTGTTTTGGTACTGGTTATTGTTATTGCCGCAAGTACTTTTTTTACACATGATCTTACTAATATTCAGCCCTCCAAAATACCGGATGATTTTTCCTTAAATATAGGTGGTATTTGGCTAGCATCGACGATTATTTTTTGGGCTTTCCAGGGGTGGGAAAATATGTCTTTTGGCCTAGAAGAATTTGAAAAACCCGAGCGTTCTATACCGATTGTATTCTGGTGTAGCTTTATTTTTATCGCCTTGGTCTATTTCGTTTTTGCTCTAACGACGACATTAACAGCGCTAACGGGGGAGGATGTCACTGGTCTATCAGGTTTAGTGCCGTTAATGGGAACAGGTTTGCAGCGACAAATCATATTGACTTTCACCGTAATGGTACTGGTAGCCAACGCTAATTCTTGGATTTTTGGTGCTAGCCGTGTATTTTTTCAGCAGCCAATCAAGGTGTTATGCCAATATATTTGACAAAAGTGGATAAAAATACACTGCCATTCATTAGCTTATTGGCGACTTTAGCTCTCTATATTTCAATTATGTTATGTATGTGGCTGTTAGATATTCATGCAAGGTATGCATTTTTATTAACGACTCAAGGTTTTATTATTCTATATGGTGCTTCTATACTCGCATTCTACAAACTCACTTCTGGTTTTTTCGCGCGTATTATAGCAATAGCCGCATTATGTAGCTGGTCATTTCTTATGCATGGTTTTGTCTTATTAATTCTCTACCCTATCGTTTTGTTTGTGATTGGGGTATGTATTAAAAATAATGTCTTTAAAGGATTTACTTTGATGGGTTTAAAAAGGTAGGAAGGGCTTTATATTAAAAAAATGTTAACTAATAGGTTTTTTCAAACAATTGAATCATGTTTAACTCAATGTATAGCCCCCTTTCGATACCTTCGAATTGGTTGTTTGATGTCCTGTAAACATGAAAATAAAAACACTGTTGGTTGTGCTAGGGTTGATCAAGATTTAAGTATCGAAAGAGATCTAATGTATCGCATAAGACTGACTAGGTGTTGGCATATGCTGCCCATGGTTCTTTTGTAAACCTATCAAATATAGTCCCCATCTTATCTTTATTGTTTAGTCGTACGGTACGAAAATTATTCTTGTCTGAGCAATGTGCTTGTTTTTGAATTTTTTGTATCTTTTTGATTGATAATAAAAAAATGGTAGTTACGGCTGGACTTGAACCAGCGACCCCAGCATTCGTTTTATAGAGTGATGGGTAATCAGCCCACGGAACAACAACAAACGCAGGATTACCAACTTCATCCTTTAGTACGGTATGGTCGGTTTTAATATGTTCGTTTATCGCGTGTCTTCACCTTTTCAATATTGAGTATTTCTTTCTTGTGCTCATTTTATTCTTCAGTTAAGGGGGTTATCTCTTAACTAGAGTGTGACGTTCTATTAGACCACCTCACCTCATCAGCAGTTTTATATCTTCTTTGGGCACCACTTGTTTCATGAGGACTATTTGATAAAGTCCATATAAAAAGGAAAAAAACGCTCACCCTTAATGACTTTAGGCTCATCTAGAATCTTAAATCCTATTAAATGAATAAACTTTATTGCCTTGGTATTTTTTTCATGTACCAGATTCTCAAGACGATCAAATGGCTTCCCAATAGAGTGGACTAATTGTTTCGATATTTTAAACCAAGGGCGGTAAACGGAAGGAAGTTCTACATTTTCAGTTGTCAACGCCCATATGCTACCTATAGCAGGTGTATCCGATAGAGGAACAACACCGAAAAGCGCAATAACCGTATCATTATTCACCGCAGCCATTGAAAAACTACTACGGTCAACTGCGTCACGAATTATTGTTTCCATAGAGGACGTTTTACTGCTAGACATTAATTGCCACTCGATCCGATCATGCTCACGCATAAACTGAGAGACAAACTTAATGTCTTGAGGGTTGATCCAACGAAGTGTATGGTTCATTTTAAAAAGTATAATTGTACACCTCCTCCTATTCTCTAAAGATACAGAAGAAGAGGTACAATAATGGTATAGCTGCTAGCTCACTTTATTAGCTATGTCAATAGCCAGAGCGACAATTGACGGGTCTACTGTTACAATCATCTCATTTAATATTTCTTGAGAGATAGATTCATTCTCGGGTAATACCGAAGCACTGCAGTCCATATATGCACATTCAGGTCCATCGCCAGGCCAACACATAGCTTTCTCCTCATAAAGGTTAATATAAGAACGTCTATTATAAAACATAAATTTTAATTGTGATTAACTTCACGGATTTAACTTGTTAGTTCAGGTAATGGAGATATGGCCACTAGTGTTGTAATTTGTGCCATGTAGGACGTAAATCTTTCAGCTGAGTGAAAGGATAATGAAGATACTGGTACTATAATTTAAAGCTTGGTGCTGTTGTCCCCAACTCCATTATCATCATCACCTCAGATAAAAAGCCAATCTGTAATATAGGTTATGCAAAGCACCTCTTACAACAAATCAATGGCACCTTAGCAATCTATAACTTGGATGCCGTCAGCTCTTTTGAGCAGCGCTTTAACCAAGATTTACCCGCTAATGAAGATGAAGTACGCAAGCTGTTTGAACAAAGAATGAATGCCTATGGTGTAAGTTGCATGAAAGTTGTTCACCCTTATTTAAGGGTGAACAAGAGGTTTCCCAACCACGTTAGGGCTTAAACAAGGCTATCGCTGATAGTCCAATTCCCATTACCTGCTGCTGTCCAGGCAGTTCATGCCTGCGTAATGGATACGCTGCCTCTTCGCGGTATCAACTCCTTATTACTTGCATTATCGGTAATAAATACCACACTCCGAAGCCCAATCAGGCCGTGATTATGTGCGGAAAACAGTAGGTATTTTTTAATCAAAAACAGTAGAAAAAGAAACGAAACCACTATGTTAGAAATATTGACTTAATATTTTTAACTTAATTACAGGAGAACGAAAATGAAAATATTGTATTATTTTTTAAATCAATGAGTTAACACCAAAATAGATAGGTAATACTGCGTAATGAAAAATCGATATTTTAATAACATTGAGTCAGTGCGGGGTGAGCATGAGAAATATGTGTTTATCTATCACGAAGATCGAATGTGGGATGGTATGCGTAATTACGCATGGGTTAGGGCGTGGAATAGGGCAGAGTTACCGCAGTCCGATGATGTATTACGTGGGCCGCATAATGAATAATTAGATTTGATAAGGTGCTGATTTTAAACGGGAAAATGGTAGCTACAGCTGGACTTGAACCAGCAATCGCAGCATTATGAAATCGTGCTATAAAACCTAACCAATTGATTTTAAACATAATTTTAGTGGGCGCCTGTTGCTTTCTGCCTAACAAAACCCAACGATGTTGGGCTGATTCCCGCAAAAGTCCCGCAAGGGCTTATTCTTAAGGTAGCTTCTTGGAATTATGTCTTGGTGTGCCTTATAATTTGTAGTAACATACCTACAATAATGTTGAGTACGAGGTGTTGCTATGTCTATTACCACCATTTCCAGTAGAGAGTTTAACCATGATGTGACCAAAGCGAAGCGTGCGGCTTCATCTGGCCCTGTATTTATAACCGATAGAGGACATACTGCGCATGTTTTGCTAAGTATTGAGGAGTATCAAAAAATCACCGACCAGCAGCAAAGTATTGTCGATTTATTGTCGATGCCGGAAGCGGGTGATATTGAGTTTGATGCACCCACTAGTGATAAGGAACTATACCGCCCAGCGGATTTTTTATAAGTGCCCATGTATTTACTAGATACCAATGTCGTATCAGAATTGCGAAAAGCCAAATCCAATAAAGCGAATAGCGTGGTGGTTGCGTGGGCAAACAGTGTTCCATCTGCTAGTTTATTTATCTCGGCTACCACTGTATTAGAACTTGAAACAGGTATCCTATTAGTTGAGCGCCGCGACCCAACGCAAGGGGCAATATTACGTTCTTGGCTCAACACTCATGTATTACCTGCTTTTTCAGATAAGGTGCTGCCAGTGGATACCGCAGTAGCACAACGTTGCGCCAAGCTACATGTTCCCGACCCACGTTCTGACCGTGATGCCATTATTGCAGCCACCGCATTGGTGCATGATTTAACTGTTGTAACTCGCAATGTGGATGATTTTTTACCTACACAGGTGAATATGATTAATCCTTGGGAATTTGGGTAGAGAGTTAGTTTAATTATCCTTATTAGTAAGAGCCTATAAATAGCGTGTGCTATATAATAGGTTCTATGAATAAATCCCTCTTTCAACGCAATCCTTATCTTAAAAAGTTGGGTAAATCATACGGTATTATCAGTGTGGCTTCATCTACCGCCGTGGAAACAGGTAAGCCAGTGGCTGAGTATATTAAACGTTCATTGGCAAAATCTAATCAAAGGCATAGATCACTACATGACCTGATACCTACCGACGATAAGTAAGACTAGAGTGCTTATGATGATTCTACTAATACATAATACGTACCACGCCCAACGCCTTTAGCTTCAATCAAATTCAGCTGCATAAGCTTTTCAAAATCGAGTTTACGCGCAGCTAAGCTTCTAGTAGTGATCTGGCCGTACTCTCGTTGCGTGATGCTTCTGTGTTGTTGCAAGTAATCCAGTATTTGCTGGTGGTGTGTTTCTAGCCTTGGAGCTGCTACAGAGTGCTCTGGTAGTAGTTTAATAATACGGCGTAGTTCATCGAGGATGCCATCGGCAAAATATTCTAACCATGCAGAAAAATCGATCTTATCTTTAATATCGTAGTAATCACCCTCAAGTCCTACTGCTTTAAAATAACGAGTGATATTACGGTTGTAATAGTCTTCAAAACTAAAGATGGTAAATAAGTCTAATCCCGTTTGTCCCAATATTGCAGTGGTTAATAGGCGTGTTGTGCGACCATTACCATCAATAAAAGGGTGGATGATAACGTGTTGGCGATGAAAAATGCCTGCGAGAATAATCGGGTCTATTTTGCCAATATGGTGATTAATAAAAGTTGTGAGTTCCTTCATCAAGGGGCGCATATCTTTGGCATCAGGTGGGATAAAGACAATCTCATCAAGCTTACGTGGATTACGGATAATCACAGGTTCTTGGCGTAGTGTGCCACAGTAGGCAGGGTTATCCATTAAACCATCAACCACTTGTTTCTGAACGCACTCTATGGTTTTAATGCAAAGGGTAAATTTCCCTTGGTTAACCGATTGATAAAGCGCTTGCAGCGCCTTATTGTAATTAAGGACTTCACGCTCAGTATCGCGTATAGCGTCTTTTCGGGTCTTGAGTAGCTGCTTAACGTCTGTTAGGGGTAGGGGGTTGCCCTCAATGCTGGTCGAGGCATAGGACGATAGCTCTCTAGCGCTTAACTCCAGCTTAGCTAAGGTTTTATGGCTAAGATGCTTTGCCTTTATCTCACCAATAGATTCACCTATCTCGCGAATTGTGAGTAGCAGTTTATTGCTTATAGTGTATTGTGGTTGCCAAGTCATAGCCGTAATTTAGCCGAAAACTAGCCGTAAATCAAACCTTATATTAGCCGTAAAATGGCCGGAAATTAGCTAAAAGCTATCCGTAAATACCCTGGTGCGCTCTATAATTTGTAGTAACTAGTGAATCAAGGCCCCAGCATAAAGAACCTGGGCTAATTGCTCGATTATTTTCAGGGGTATTGAATGCTATCTTTTGGCTATTCCTATCCTTGTTACTCTCTATCATCATCGAATGGATGGGTATTGCCTTCTTTCCATGCAAAAGAGATGCTTGTCAATGAACAGCGCTTTTTACATCAACGCTTAGTAAGCCATACCAACCACTCGATTACATCCATAGCCCAAACCACACAAACGATTAAGCAATGGATTGATAATGCAACGGCCAAGGCCAATAAGCAGTTTACGATTATTCGTCGCCACTCTTACTTGCAGCTTATCAATCACTACTACCCCCACGTACAAGACTATATTGAATCTGTCCCTTATGTAAATAAGTGTTAGAAATGTACAGTTTAATAAATTTGGGTTTTTAGCTCTAGGCCAGTAATTGCAAGGGTTTGA
>MDLC01000073.1 GCA_001723645.1 Candidatus Endobugula sertula
CCTCGCTCATTGTGGCTGGGATGGTATTATTAACCGAGTGAGATAAATGCCCATACCCCCTTTATTGGGTAGAGCCGGAATTTAGGATAATCTGGGTTGAATTATTGTTTGCCTAGGACAAGTCCGTTTTCAATTCGTAAAAAGCGGTAATTGGAGGTGGAAATGCCGAAGGAATTGGCAAAAAGCGATTCGTTTTGAGTTTTCAGATGAAAATCATTTGAATTCTAAGCGTTTTTTTGAATTAACTGGCAAGCCCATTAGGTATAGTGGTATTGCTGGACTTACGATTGCAGTGAGTGGATGTATTATTTGATGTAATGGCATGCTTAGTCTCCTTGTCCAACAGGCGACATCTACCCAGTCTTTGTGATTTTTATCACTCGTTTCACCTTTTGTAGTATTACGTGTTCACTACACACTCATCTGAAATTGCACAAGCCAAGTCCATTAGCCTAGGTTTGTCAAATAATACTCGTACACATAACTTTACTCCCACTAGCTGATTTATTAGATTCATGACGCGATGCGCTAATAACGAATGACCTCCCAAGTCAAAGAAGTTCGCCGTCGCACTAATCTCTTCAGCAGGTATAGACAATAACTCAGCCCAAATGACAACCAGCATCTTTTCTATTTCTGTTTGTGGCTGGACATACTCTCCATAAATATAGGCATCATCTGTTGGTGCAGGCAACATTTTATAATCAACTTTACCGTTAGTTGTGAGCGGTAGTGCATTTAATAACACAAAAGCACTGGGAACCATATAATCCGGTAAATGTATTTTTAACTGCGAACGTAATGCTGTTATAAACTGGTTATGTTCCTGTTTGTTATTGAGTACATCAATACCTTCAACAACGGTATTTTCCAGTACCAGATAGGCAACTAATTCTTGGTCAGCAATATTTTTTTCACGGGCAATCACCACGCAGGCAGTCACATGGTCAGACTGTGACAGGCGTGATTCTATTTCACCTAACTCAATGCGCATTCCTCGAATTTTTACCTGGAAATCATTGCGCTCCATAAACTCGATAGTACCATCGCTACGCCAGCGCACAAGATCCCCCGTCTTATACATGAGCTCTCCCGTTTGGTCACAAAATGGGTCAGATAGAAAACGTTCGTCGGTGAGTTCAGGGTGATTAAGATAGCCACGAGCAACGCCTGCACCACCAATATAGAGTTCACCCACTACCCCTATTGTTACCGGCTGACCATATTCATCAAGAACATAAATACGCGTGTTTGCAATGGGTTTGCCAATGTGCAGAACGTTATTTGAGGTCTCAATACAACCTGAGGTTGCGACCACTGTTGTTTCAGTGGGGCCATAATTATTAATCAGCTTAAATGGGAAGTGATGGGTCGGAGAGTGACGTAATTTATCCCCCCCAATAAGTAAGATTCGCAAACTGACGGGGTGTATCTTATAGGCGAAAGCCAGTTCGGCGATTGGTGTTGGTAAGAAACTCACAGTGACGGCCTGATGTTTCCACCATTCCAGTAGTGACTCTGAGTCATATGTTATTGCTGGTGAAGGTATCACTAACCCTGCTCCAATACATAGCGGCGGCCACAGTTCCCAAACTGCCGCATCAAAGCCTAAGCCTGCGAGGAAAGTGGAGCGATCATCTGCTTGTAAATTAAAGGTATCGTTGTGCCACTGTATTAGGTTGGTTATATTTCTATGTTCTACCATTACGCCTTTAGGACGTCCTGTTGAACCTGATGTATAAATCACATAAGCCAAATGTGCTGAGTTCAAACCAGAAATGGTTGGGTTATCGTTTGAATAGCCTGACCATTGCGAGCAGTCCTTTATATCATTCACTGTAAAATTCTGCTTACCCATATTCACACAGAGATCACTTAGCAATAATACTGGCTGACTGTCAGCTAACATAAACTTTAAACGCGCCTCAGGATAAGATGGGTCCAACGGTAGATATGCTCCTCCTGCTTTGAGAACTGCCAATGCCCCAATAACGAATTCAATACTCCGTTCGATGCATAATCCTACCAAGGTGTCGGGAGTAACACCTTGTTCGATTAAGTAGTGAGCAAGCTGATTGGCACGTTGATTGAGTTCTTGATAGCTGAGTTGTTGGTCATCATATATGAGTGCAATATTATGAGGAGCTTGTTGTACTATAGCTTCAAATAATGTGTGGAGACATTGGTCTTGGGAGTAAGGTCTGGTTGTATTATTCCAATCAATTAGTAATTGATGACGCTCCTCTTTAGCGATAAATGCTAACTGTGATAAGCGCGCTTGTGGTTGAGCTACAATAGCGGTTAATAAATTTTCGTAGTGGTTAATTAAACGAACCACCGTCTCTCGCGTAAACAAATCCCGATTGTATTCCACAGAACCACACAAACCGTTTGAGTGCTCTTCTAAACTAAATGTTAAATCGAATTTTGCAACATTTGTCTCGAATTCTATGGGTGAGACAGCCAAGCCTGTCAAGTCAGGTGTTTTAACTGGTATATTTTGCAAGTCGAACACAACCTGAAATAAGGGGGAATGGCTTAAACTTCTCTCGGGCTGTAAAACTTCAACGAGATATTCAAAAGGTATATCTTGATGTGCATAGGCATCCGATGTGGTACTTCTCACCTGGGAGAGTAAATCGATAAAACGAGGATCATTGGATACATCGATACGTATCACCAGAGTATTGATAAAAAAGCCGATAAGGTTTTCTAATTCTGGCTGATTGCGATTGTTAATGGGAGAGCCAATAGCGATATCCGTTTGTTGACTATAACGACTCAATAGCAGGGAAAACGCCGATATTAGCGTCATATACAGTGTCGCATTTTCTCTCTGGCTCAATACTTGAAGCTGTTTCAGCAAAGTGCTGGAAAAAGATAAGGGTTCATGTGCACCTTGGTAGCTATTTTCAGTAGGTCGAGGATAATCCGTTGGTAGTGTCAATAAGGAAGGTAAATCCGCTAATTGGTGCTGCCAATATTCTTTCTGCTGTTGCAAGACGGTATCGCTTAACGATTGTCGTTGCCAACAGGCAAAATCGGCATATTGAATGGGCAAGGGTGCCAAAGGGCAAGGCAGGTCTTGGCAAAAGGCGGCATAAAGTGTCTCTAATTCCTGAGTTAACAGTCTCATTGACCAACCATCAGCAATGCTGTGATGTATGGTAATCAGTAATATATGTTCAAGTGTTGAGCGCTCTAGTAATACCATACGGCACAGGCCACCCTGATTAATATCAAAGGGTTTGGCGGCCTCAATTGCACAGGCCTGTTGTATATCCTGGTCTTTGTTCAGTAACGTTTCAGTGACGATAAAGCTATTGGGCTCATCAATAATTTGGCAAACATCGCCAAGAGATTCTGCAAAGCGTGTTCGCAGTATTTCGTGCCGAGACACGATGCATTTAAGCGTATTAATCAGCGCCAAGCGATTGAGTTGACCGTTTAATTGTAAAGCCAAAGGAATGGTGTAGTGATCGTTATTACCTTCCAAACGTGCTAAAAACCACAGCCGTTGCTGGTTAAACGACAAGGCTAGAGGCTGACTGCGATCAATAGCAACCAATGGTACGGATGTCATTGAAGGCTGGATTTGCGCGATAGCCTTGGCAAGGTCCGCCAGAACTGGAGTCTCAAACAGTATGCGTGGAGACAAGGTCAAATTGAGCCGTTCTTTAATACGGTTTATGACACGGATACTCAGTAAAGAATGACCACCCAAGGTAAAGAAATTGGCCGTAGCGCTAATGTCTGCAGAATCAATGGATAAAAGTTCCGACCAAATGGCAACCAACATTATTTCCATTTCAGTCTGTGGTGCAACATAGTACTCATCAGTGTAAGCACGACTATCCGGGGTTGGCAGAGCTTTACGATCCACCTTGCCATTGGTTGTTAACGGTAATGCATTCAGTACGACAAAAGCACTGGGAATCATATAATCGGGTAAATGTACTTGCAATTGCGCGTGCAAGACTGCTACTAAGGTATCATCGTTATTATCAACGTCATCGGTTTCATGATCTACAGTACTTTCTGAAACCAGATAAGCTACTAACTCTTTATCGCCCATGTGTTTGTCACGGGTAATGACGACACAGTCGGTGATGCCTTCACACTGTGATATACGCGATTCTATTTCTCCCAATTCAATGCGAAAACCACGGATTTTTACTTGGTTATCAGCACGCCCAATAAATTCAAGTTGTCCGTCTGCTAACCAACGAACCAAATCACCCGTTTTATACACACGTTCCTCTGGGTCATTACTAAAAGGATGTGGAATAAACTTTTCTTGAGTTAACGGTATATTATTCCAATAACCTCGTACAAGACCTACACCTGCGATAAGAAGCTCACCTATAACGCCAATCGGTGTTGGCTTGCAATCACTATCAACAACAAATACCTGATAATTTTTCAAAGGTTTGCCAATAGTGATTCTTTTTCCATTGAGCTGACTGCAGCATACACACACCGTACTCTCCGTTGGCCCAAAACCATTAAACAATTGTCGACCTACTGACCATTGTTCTGCAGCCTCAGGTGAAATCGACTCACCAGCAACAATCAGCGTAGCAACTGACCTTAATTGCTCAATGGGTAAATGGCTCAGCAATACTGGAGGCAGCGTTGCGAGATTAATACGCTGTGTGTTAATTAATGTTGCCAAAACTGTTGGCGTTAGTTGCTGGGTCTCACTAATTAAATGTAACGTCCCCCCACTCATCAATACCATACCTATTTCGGAGTTTGCTGCATCAAAGCCTAAAGAAGCAAATTGTAGACCCTGGCTCTTGTCGTTGACTAAAAACAGATCAGCTTGTGCATAAGACAGATTAACCCAACTCCGATGTTCAATCATCACGCCTTTGGGTTGTCCTGTGGAACCAGAGGTATAAATGACATAAGCCAAGTGTCTGGGTGTTAGGGAAAGTGATTGGGGCGGTATATTCTCTCTTGGCTGGGCAGAAGAAATATCACTACGTCCTTGTGTGTCAGAAGATGTATCCAAGTAAATAAATTGTTGATTATCGTTAGGGATAACAGTGGCAAGATGCGATTGGCTTACAACCAAACGAACCCCAGAATCCTGTAATATAAAACGAATACGTTCTCTCGGAGTGCTGGGATCTATGGGGACATAGGCTCCACCAGATTTCAGAATGCCAAGTAACCCGACTATCATTTCCAATGAACGTTGAACACATAATCCGACCAAGGTGTCCGGGGTCACACCTTGCTGCAGCAGGTAATGGGCAACCTGATTAGCTTGTTGATTAAGTTCTTGATAACTGAGTTTCTGATGACCAAACACAAGTGCCGTATTATTCGGTACTTTTTGTACTTGCGTTTCAAATAATTCATGGAAACATTGATTTTTGGGGTAGGGACTGGCGCTATTATTCCAATCAACGAGTAATTGTTGTCGCTCCTTTTCACTTATAATCTCAAATTGTGACAACCGAGCTTGCGGTTGAGCCACAATAGCCGTTAATAAATTCTCATAGTGGTTAATTAAACGAACAATCGTATCCTGTGTAAATAAATCCCGGTTATACTCCACCGTACCACACAAACCATTTGTGCTTTCTTTCAAGCTAAATGTCACATCAAATTTTGTAACATTCGTTTCAAATTCCACCGGTGAAACGGTGAGTCCTGCTAAATCAGGTGCATCATTGGATGCGTTATCCAATACAAGCATAACCTGAAATAAAGGGGTGTAGCTTAAGCTTCGTTCTGGTTGTAAGCGCTCTACCAGAGATTCAAAAGGGATATCCTGGTGTGCATAAGCCGCGAGTGTAGTCGTTTTTACCCGGGATAATAATTCAGTAAAACTGGGATCCCCAGAAATATCCGTGCGCATCACTAGGGTATTGACAAAAAATCCAATCAGATTTTCTAATTCTGGCCAGTTGCGATTGCTCACCGGGGAGCCAATGGCAATGTCCGTTTGTTGGCTATAGCGACTCAATAAGAGTGAGAGCGCCGCGAGCAACGTCATATACAATGTGGCACCTTGAGATTGGCTGAATTCTTGTAGTTTTATGAGTAAGGTGTTGGAAAAAAACAAAGGTTCATGGGCACCGCAGTAACTATTCTCTGCCGGTCTGGGATAATCTGTTGGTAAGGTAAGTAGCGGCGGCAAATGTGCCAGTTGTTGCTGCCAGTATTCCTGTTGTTGTTGCAGTGTTGAATCACTTAACTGCCGTCGCTGGCAATGGGCAAAATCAGCATACTGAATCGGCAGTGGTGCCAAGGGGCAGGGTTTATTGTGGCAAAACGCTTTATAAGTAACGGCTAATTCACTGGTGAAAATTTCCATCGATCTACCATCAGCAATACTGTGATGCATGGTGACTAACAATACATGCTCAAGGGCTGAACGTTGAAATAGGAACAGTCGACAGAGTGGTCCTTGTGCCATATCAAAGGGCTGAGCCACTGCAGTTGCGTAAGCATGCTCTATTCTTTGTTCTTTGGCCAGTGTGATTTCAGTGATTTCAACATTAGCGGCATTATCAATCATTTGATAAACCTCTCCATTAGATTCTTCAAAATGTGTATGCAGTACTTCATGTCGGGCCACGATCTCTTTAAAGGCATCGATTAACGCAGGCCGGTTTAGTTGACCTTCAAGCCGCAAAGCCAGCGGGATAGTATAGTGTGCTTTATTACCGTCTAAACGATCCAAAAACCATAAACGTTGTTGGCCAAAGGATAAAGGCAGTGATTCGCAACGATCAATGGCAACAAAGGGAGTAGATGCTGCCGAGGGGTGTATCTGCGCAATCACTCCGGCCAGATCAGCCAGAATGGAATTCTCAAATAGTGTGGATAAAGGTATTTTTCTCTGTAACTGTTGCTCAATTCGGTTAACCATACGATTAGCCAGCAATGAGTGTCCCCCAAGTTCAAAAAAGTTTGCCTTAGTGCTAATCTCTTCGGCAGGGATCGATAATAAATCTGCCCAGATATCAATTAAATCATGTTCTGTTTTTGTTTGAGGTGCGATATATTGTCTGCTTGTATAGGCTGTTTTATCCGGGGCAGGCAACGCGCTACGATTCACTTTGCCATTTGTTGTTAATGGCAAAGTATCCAATACGATAAAAGCACTGGGCACCATATAATTGGGAAGGTTTTCCTGTAACTGTGAAGGCAAGTTTGCCAGCCATGCATCATCAGTTTCATTAGTACTGAGATTATCGGTATTTTCAATAACGGCAGCTTCTCGCGTGAGATAGGCGATTAAACGTTTATCACCCTGATTATCATGATGAGCAACGACCACACAAGTATCCACACCGACACATTGCGATAATCGCGTTTCTATTTCACCCAGCTCAATTCTAAACCCCCTGATCTTCACCTGATCATCGGTACGACCGAGGTATTCCAGAGAACCGTTTGGCAACCAGCGGGTGACATCTCCTGTTTTGTACAAACGTTCAGACAGATTCTCACTCAATTGATGTTCAACAAATCGTGTACTGGTTAGTTCATCGTTATTCAGATAGCCTCGTGCCAAACCAGCCCCTGCAATATACAGATCACCCGGTACAGTTGTGGGTACAAGAGCCATATTCTTGTCAAGAATATAAATACGTGTATTGTCAATCGGAGTACCAATCGGCTCTAGGGTTCTTGAAACGCCAGAATGACTATTCGTTTCAACCTTACAACAAGTTGACCAGATAGTTGTTTCCGTTGGGCCGTACATATTCCATAATTCTTGGACTTTACTTGAGAGACTGTCAGCCAGTTTTTTGGGTAAGGCTTCACCGCCACATAAGGCTTTGAGGTTGGATTTTCCCTGCCAGCCATTATCAAGTAGCAGATGCCAGGTTGCCGGGGTCGCTTGCATAAAGCAGATATTATATTCCAACATATTCGCTAACGCGGTAGGGTTGGCTCTCTCAGTGTCAGCAATAACTACTTGACCTCCGTGGATCAAAGGGAGATACAACTCAAGCCCGGCGATATCAAACGATAGTGTTGTCACTGCTAATAATGCATCACCTTTTTTAAATCCAGGCTTATGCGACATTGACCATAAAAAATTGACTAATGCCCGATGTTCCACCATGACACCTTTGGGTACACCTGTCGAACCTGAAGTGTAAATGACATAAGCCAAATGGTTTGTGGACGGCTGATCGTATTCATTATTATTACTCGTTGGCTGCTCTGATAAAATACCTTTATTGCCAAGATTATCGCTGTCTTCATCCAGATACACTAGGGTTTGCTGTTCAATTGGCAACAAATTAGCCAGCTGTGTTTGACTGAGTATCAATGCAACGCCTGAATCTTCGAGCATAAAACGAATGCGTTCGCTGGGATAAGACGGATCAATCGGTATATAGGCAGCACCTGCTTTCAGCACTCCTAACAAACCGACAACCATCTCTAATGAACGCTCAACACATAAACCCACTAATGTATCGGGCATTACGCCTTGATTGCGCAAATAATTAGCCACTTGGTCAGCAATTGATAACGTTCATTTGGCCCTAATACATCTATGGTATCTAGCGTCATGTCAGGGGTTGCTATTATGTCTGACAATACTTTTATCATGCTATTGACTACGCGCTCCATAAGCGCTTCATCGTAAAGGTCTGTATTATATTCAAGACGACCGTTAAGCTGATCAGATTCTTCAAAAAAAAGTAGTTCCAGATCATTTTGTAACGAATTTATAAATCGCTGTTTTAACAAAAAAACCAATAATGTTATCCAAAACATGTTTATGCTCACCATCGCGGCCGGCAATGGCAACGCCGACAAGAAAATCCTGTTGGTTGCTATAGTGTGATAAAACGACATTAAATGCTGCGAACATGGTTTTAAACATGGTTGAATTCTGGCTTTGGCGAAATTTTTTGATGCCTTCTAATAGTTCCCCTGTAATCGTAAAGCTATAAACAGCCCCCTTATTGGTTCTGCTAGCAGGGGGAGATTTATCTGTAGCTAATTCAAGTAGTTGAGGTGAACCTTCCAGTTTTTGTTTCCAGTAGGCAACATCCTGATCATTGGCATCTACATTTTCTTCCTTGGATTGTGCATAAGAGAAATCACTATAATGCAAAGGTAAGGGAGGAAGTGTGACAGGAAATTTATTGAGCAACTGTGTATAAACGTCTGCCACCTCTCTAAGAAAAATCGAGATAGAAATGCCATCGAAAATAATATGGTGTATATTGATTAGGAAAATATGCCAGGTCGCCCGAATACGTAATAGCTGTGAGGACCATACTGGCAGCGTGCTCAAATCAAAGGTTTTTTGTGCATGTTGGTCAATATAAGCTTTTAATTCATGCTCTTTAATATCGATAATAGGAATATCTGGAGTGAATGCAGATGCAATTTTTTGCAACACTTTGCCTTCATGTTCACAAAAACAGGTTCGCAGAGAAGGTTGATGCTCTACAACTTTACATACCGCCTTAACCAATAGGGTGGGTTCTAGGGGGCCTTTTAATGAAAGTACATAAGGAAGATTAAGAATCGCGGAGTGGTCGATATCTTTTGCATCATAACGGTGCAAATACCAAAGCCCTAACTGACCCTTGGATAATGGTGCTGCTGAAAATGTTATTTTAGAAATTTGGTCGCTATTTTTTTTCATCGCATAAACTTTATTTATAAATTTTATTTCACTGCTATCCCGTTAACTTTTAAAACAAACTCACCTGATATTAGCCAGGCGGTTCTGGATTGACAGGGTCACCTCTAAGCAATGCTATTAATCCTCTTTTTTCAAATAAATTAAGCTGCAACAGTCACATACTTTGTGTTAGCTTTGAGTGAAACTTCAAGAAAGACAGCAATAATATACACACATAACAATTCATGCCTGTATAAGCACTGCATTCTTACTGGTGCCTACAAATGATTTTATTTTCAGGTTTTGCTTGATCCATTTAAAGAATAACTCTACCTGCCATCTCACTTTATAAAGCTCTGCTATTGTCTTTGCCGCCAGTGCTATATTATTGGTTAGAAACACATAATGTTTGCCTGACTCTACAAAGACGATGAGGGCATTAGCACATTCGTAAATCCAATAATTTGATCGGAAGTCACTCCTTTTCTTTTTATGACTTCTCGACGCTCAGTGAAACGATAGCAAGCGTTGCCCTTTAGTCGGGTAATAAAGAAGACTCCTTGATCTGTCAATTGCTTATGCCACGCATAATTATTGTAACCCTTATCCACAACGACAATATTTTCTTGAGTGAAATTTAAGGTTTTTGCGACGGTACTATTTTTAACCTAAAATAGTATTTTTTTAGTATTTGACCTTACGACAACGACACGCTTCGATCCGATAAGTGAGCCTGCGGGGTATTGGCTAATATTTCTAAAGCCTGTTGATAGTGCGTAATGAAACACTCAACTGTTTCTTTGGAAAAGAGTTCGGCAGCATATATAAGGTTTAGTTCCAAATCGGTTCCATCTCCAAGAAATTGCCAGTCAAGCTTGCTAGGTATATTCCACTCTCTTTCCAGTTCTACTTCTATATCTGCTTCATCAATCACTACCCCTTCTGGCCATTCTTTTATCTTTGGCCTTGGAAAATTTTGGTGGCGAGAAAAAATGGATGTCAGTGGAATTTGACCAAAATAGGCAGGTTTAACGAGAGGCTCATTCATTAGGTTGGAATGTTGGTGCTCAAAACCATCCAAGACTAATCGCCGAACAGTATGCAAAACTTCTTCAAAACTTGGATTTTCTGCCAGATCAATACGCATGGGTAACACATTAACAAAAGGGCCGATCAGATTTTCTAATTCAAATTTATCTCGTCCTGCCCCAGTCGTACAAATACAAATGTCTTCTTTGTCAGCATAATCTGCTATTATAATTGCAAGCCCAGTAAGCAAACCCATAAATAAACTGGCTTGTTGTGTTTGGCAATAATCTGACAGACGCCTGGACAATGATTTAGGGTAAGTGTATTTAATGACAGCTGCATGCCATGCTTGACTTTCCGAGCTAGAGTAATCACAGGGCATACTCAAGTCATCCTCGTAACCTTTCAGCGATTGTTGCCAGTAAGCAAGATCAGTATCAAAAGATTGTTGATGCTGCCATACCGAGTAGTCAGCATATTGAATACTTAAGGTAGGCAAATCAGCCGCTTCTCCTGTTAAACGAGCATTGTATAAAGCCTTAAGGTCTCTTACTATAATGCCTTGTGACCAACCATCAGTAACAATATGATGAATATTAATCATAACAATATGATGGTCATTTTTAATGCGCAACATAAAAATTTTAATCAACGGCTCATTAGCTAAATCAAAAACGTGATTAATATGCTCACTAAACAATAATTTAATTTGGTCTTTTTTGACATCGAGCAAAGGTATTTCTAGCGCTAATGAATCTCTAATAATTTGTTGTGGCTGCTTTTTATATCCTTGCGTTATAAAATTTGTGCGCAATATTCCATGACGCGCCACTAAATCATTAAAGGCATCACGCATAATATCTACAGAGAAATTTTTCCCATAAAAATGTAATGTTAACGGTGTATTATAGCTAGTAGATAGCCGCTTTATATATTTTTGTGCAAACCAAAAGGGTTTCTGTATGTAAGACAAAGGAATAGTCTTGGTTTTATCTGCTGATGTAATTGTGGGCGGTCTATTAACTGGATTATTTGCAAGTAACTCTTTTATACTTTTATACATGAGAGTTTATTTGGATATTTATAGTGAGAGACGAAAAACGTTATTAGCATTTATTATTTATATATACCTGTAGCGAATGATTTTTAGGTATAATTCATCTCAAAGCCACCAGCCATAATTGAAGCGATCTCTTCAGAATATTGTTTGATATTTCTAAAAAATTGAA
>MDLC01000074.1 GCA_001723645.1 Candidatus Endobugula sertula
ATTTTGGCGGCAACCGACGAAGAAAGCATTCTGGCCAGAGGAAAAATACCCTCTCTCTAACCATTTGGCATTGTAAAAATATCAGGGGTTTTTCAACAGGCCGTCTGAGCTACTACAACCTTTATGAATATGATCACAGCTAACACCAATATTAGGGTTATCCCTAATGGTATCCATTCCTACGATTAGCTTATCATAATATTTATCAGCTTGTAACTCGCCGTGCTCGCCATAGGAATAGCGCCATATGTTTATCAGGTCTTCCTTGGCTTTAACCTGCTGATGAATATTGAGCATTATTTAACGTAATCCTTCTTTTCGCTTGGCTTCTTGGTGAATGGCTTCCATATCCAATATACCAGCATCGCCACTTTCTTCACCCTCAATAAGGGCTTTACGTAAAGCCTCAAGTTGTGAATCGGCTTGTTTTTCCTCTAATAAACGCAAGCCTTCACGCACTAGTTCACTGGCAGAGGCATAACGCCCTTGGGAGACCTGGGTATCAATAAAACCGTTCCAATGCTCTCCAAGGCTGAGGGTTTGTGTCTTAGCTTGTGCCATCATCCACCTCCTCAATAGAAAATAAGATATATTCTTATTGAGGTCAATTTAAAATCAGTCTAAGATAGCTGCCCAGTGAGAAACCTTTTACAATCACTCAACCGACATACCTATAGGTTTTTATCACGGGTGCGAAAACACAGCGAATAGAATCTTACAACCTATTGATTTAAAAAGGCTTTTTGAATCCGGCCTCTGGCACCACTAACAAATCCAGCAACTTTCTAAAAAGTATAAAAAAACCAAATCAAAAAGAAGTTTTTTGTAACTTATTGATTTTAAAGGAAAATTGGTGGAGCCTAGCGGGATCGAACCGCTGACCTCAACACTGCCAGTGTTGCGCTCTCCCAGCTGAGCTAAGGCCCCACATCGAAAGGAGGCAGCATTCTACAGATATGTAGCTAAACTGACAAGCTCATCTCATGAGGTATTGCTTAAATACACCTTTGTACACGACAGTTTTAAGTTTAATGAATGGTCTCTTTTCGATGAATATGGTAAGCACCAAAGCAACGACAGGGTATTAGCCAGCTAAAGCTCTGGGGTAACAGGTGTTCAATTGCCTCAACATGCTGGGCGTTGGGTCGTTCTTTAAAATCATGTAGTTACACTTAACCTGACGTAAACTACGTTTAAATGAGGTGGCTGTCGATTCATGAAAAGAATTACGATTGATTGAAGCAGCTTTCACTTGATGTTTTAGTGTATTTTATGGCTGATTATGAATGTAACAGTATTACTCTTAATAATAAATATTAGCTATTGCTGTCACTGGTATAAATCCTTAAAATAGCGCCCCCAGCGGGATGGTCTAGTAAGTTTCAGTTTGTTTTGTTGCCCGGATAGTAGGTTCTTGTATTGAGCAGCATTAAATCTTCACTGGCCACCTGTATTTCTAATACTACAGTAAGAGAGAATGTTGTTGTGACTGTTGAACGCACGTTATCTATCATAAAACCCGATGCGGTAGCTAAGAATGTTATCGGTGAAATCGTTGCTCGTTTTGAGCAGGCAGGTTTAACTATTGTGGCGGCTAAAATGCTGCATTTGTCTCAAGAACAAGCAGAAGGTTTTTATGCTGAGCATAAAGAAAGGCCATTTTTTCCTGCTCTTGTTGAGTTTATGACTTCTGGTCCTATTGTTGTTCAGGTCTTGGAAGGTGAAGGTGCCGTATTAAAGAATCGTGAATTGATGGGAGCGACCAACCCTCAGGAAGCTGAGGCGGGTACGATTCGGTCTGATTTTTCTCAGTCTATTGACGCAAATGCTGTGCATGGTTCTGATTCTACCGAATCTGCTGCCCGTGAAGTAGAGTATTTCTTTACGAGTAGTGAAATATGCCCTCGTTAATTGAGGCTATTCCATGTCTACTCCCCTTGATGTTGACGGTACAGTTGTTTGCGATACTATGGAAATACCGCACAAGGTTAATTTATTAGGCCTTTCAACATCAAAGCTTGTTGAATTTTTTGAGTCCATTGGTGAAAAGCGTTTTCGAGCTATACAGGTTCAGAAGTGGATACATCAAAATGGTTTTGATAATTTTGATGCCATGTCTAATCTCAGTAAATCTTTACGTGCAAGGTTGGGAGAGATTGCAGAAATTCGTGCTCCTAACGTTATTCAGCAGCTTAATTCAAAAGATGGAACCCGTAAGTTTCTGATAGGTGTCAGTGGTAACAATATCGTAGAGACTATTTTTATACCTGATGGGGATAGGGGGACGCTTTGTGTGTCTTCACAAGTAGGTTGTTCTCTAGACTGTAGTTTTTGTGCGACAGGTAAACAGGGGTTCAATAGAGATTTGTCGGTGGCAGAGATTATAGGTCAGGTCTGGATTGTGGCGAAGTCATTTGGACAACTGGATCCTAAAGCAAATCGGACAGTGACCAATGTGGTCATGATGGGGATGGGAGAACCTCTACTCAATTTTGACAATGTTGTTGACTCGATGAACCTGATGATGGATGACAATGCTTATGGTTTGTCCAAGCGACGTGTCACCTTAAGCACATCAGGGGTTGTTCCTGCGCTTGATCGATTGGGAGAACATACTGATGCGAGTTTAGCGATATCTCTGCATGCCCCGAATGATAGACTACGTAATGAGTTGGTGCCCATTAACAAGAAATACCCTATTGCTATGTTATTGGATTCGGCAACCAGGTATATTGAGGGGTTGCCTGATAATCGTCGGAAAATAACCATTGAGTATACATTAATTGACCATGTTAATGATCGACCACATCATGCCTATGAGTTAGCGGAACTTTTGCGAGAAGTGCCTGTCAAAGTCAACCTGATTCCTTTTAACCCCTTTTCACTGGTTAATTATCAGCGTGTTAGTAATAAGGCTTTACGAGCTTTTCAGGATATTTTGACTAAAGAAGGCTTTACAACAACAGTAAGAACAACAAGGGGTGATGATATTGATGCTGCGTGTGGCCAGCTTGCTGGCAGTGTGGTTGATAGAACGAACCGTAGTGGCCGATATCACCAACAACAGGACAACAATCAGATAGAGCCAATAAATATACTGCACAATTGATGGGGTTGCTAGCCACTCGTTTTTGGACGTTATCATTGGGGGAGTATAGGTGAGGGTCACAGGTGTTTAAATCTTTTTACACTATCTTAATATTGATTGCAGCAGTGGTTGTTTCAGGCTGTGTGACGACTTCAGGTCGTAGTGTCTCCAAGGCTGATAAGAAAAAAGCTCATGATGCCCACGTCAGTTTGGGGCTGACTTATCTGCAAACAAATAATCGTGAGGCTTCCCGTCGGCATTTAGAAAAAGCATTGGCGATTAATCCAAATTCTCCCCAGGCTCATAATGGCATTGCATTACTCTATCAGGTAACGGGTGAAATTGCCCTGTCAGAAAAATCCTTTTTAATGGCTCTCAGAAAAGATTCTGATTTCACCCAGGCTTGGGTGGATTATGGTCGTTTTCTGTATCAGCAAAAGCGCTATAAGGAAGCGTATGATGCTTTTGAGCGTTCGTCTCAGGACGTTTCTTATCAAAAGCGTGCTTTAGCTCTGACTTATTTGGGGCAGACAGCCCTTTTATTAGGTAATAAAATAAAAGCAAAGTCCGTATTTAAGCATGCTGCTAACTTGGATAATAAACTTGCCTTACCCATGATTGAGTTGGGGGATTTGTATTTTGACGAGAAAAGGTACGAGGAATCAAAGTATTATTTAGATCGTTATATTGAGATTAAAGGGCGCACACCAAGGGCGCTATGGTTAGGTATTCGTATTGAACGTATTTTTGGTGATAAGGATAAAGAAGCGAGCTATGCACTGGCCCTTAAAAACCTTTATCCTTACTCGCAGGAATACCTAAAATACAAACAGGCGTTAGAGAATTATTGATTATTACTATGAATAGAGAAAGCACTGGTATTGAGAATAATGCTCGCAGCGACTTGTTAGCGGTAGGTTCGGTGTTAGCAAAGCAAAGGGAAAAACTGAACCTGAGTAGAAAAGAATGTGCTGAGGCATTAAAAATTACACAAAATAAGCTTATGTGCCTTGAGATTGGGGATAAGTCTGCTTTTATTTCTGAGTTGTTTATACGTGGTTATATTAAAAATTATGCTAAACTGGTGAATATTCCTGAAGCTGAAATTCTCCATGTATATAATGCACAAGGTCCAGGTGAAGTTGATTGTGGCTTGGTGAGTAACGTTGAGCAAACAGTCCCAGTCTCTAGGGCTAAGTGGTGGTTACCACATGCTATGGGTATTGCGATTGTTGTGGGGTGGTTTTTGGTGTCGGATTATCTTGGGCTTGATGGAAGTCATACGATGGTTATGGAAGAGCAAGCCGATACGATTATTCATAATAATAATTTGTTGCAGATGCCAGAAATACTGCCTTTGGAGTCGGATATCAGTGTAAAGCCCAGTATATCAACAAAGCCTTTAGCCATAGCGAAGTCCGCAGCTATACAGCCCGCGTTTGAGACTATACCTAGAAATGAGTCACTGGCTAATATGGACGCAGATGCTTTTAGTTCAGTGTTTGCTCAAACAGATGCTATTCAGGACGTGGTATCTCCAGTGTTGGGAGGCAATAGCCACCGTATTATTGATACTTCTATTCGTCAGGAAGCCGAGTCAGTGTCAGTGGCAACGTCTCTTAATCTAACCGCAGTTAATGAAGTTGTGGAACTCAAAGCAAAGAGCTTAGACCATTTATATTTTTCTTTTACTGAAGATTGTTGGATTGAAGTTATTGATTCCAGTGGTGAAGTGATTATTTCCAGTTTACAAATAGAGGATACTAGTATTAGGGTGGAGGGTAAGGCTCCTTTCATCATCACCTTTGGTAATGTAGGTGGTGCCTTTTTAAGTTTTAATGATTCTCCTGTCACTTTAGGTCGCGGTAATGAGAATAGAACTTTGCGTGTTACCGTCGGCGGATAATTTCTCCTGAAACATTTACAAACAGGTAAAAGATTCTGTATCAATCAATATGTATGATGGGTCACTTATGTATTTTGAATCTCCTATAAAACGTCGTATTTCTCGTCAAATTATGGTTGGTAATGTGCCTGTTGGTGGTGATGCGCCAATTAGTGTTCAGAGTATGACCAATACGGAGACAACCGATGTAGTTGCAACCGTTCATCAAGTGAATCAGCTGCAGCAGGCTGGGGCTGATATCGTGCGTGTCTCTGTACCTACTATCGAAGCGGCTGAAAGCTTTGGTGTCATTCGTCAGCAAGTTAATATCCCTTTGATTGCTGATATTCATTTTGATTATCGTATCGCTTTACGGGTTGCTGATTTGGGTGTGGACTGTCTGCGTATTAATCCGGGTAATATTGGGAGAGAGAAACGTATCCGTGCTGTTATTGATAAAGCGCGGGATTTACACATTCCTATTCGAATTGGTGTGAATGCAGGGTCTCTTGAAAAAGGTTTACAGAAAAAATATGGTGAACCAACACCAGAAGCCTTGGTGGAATCCGCGATGCGTCATATAGATATACTGGATCAACTGAATTTTTATGATTTTAAAGTCAGTGTAAAGGCATCTGATGTTTTTATGGCAGTTGCGGCGTACCGTCAGTTAGCCACAAAAATTGACCAGCCCTTGCATTTGGGGATTACCGAGGCTGGAGGACTTCGTTCAGGTACTGTCAAGTCATCTGTAGGTTTGGGAGTATTATTAATGGATGGCATAGGTGATACGGTACGTGTTTCTTTGGCTGCAGATCCTGTTCAAGAGGTAAAAGTGGCATGGGATCTACTGAAGAGTCTCAAGTTACGTACTAAAGGCATTAATTTTATTGCATGTCCCAGCTGTTCAAGACAGAATTTTGATGTTATTGGAACGATGAATATGTTGGAAACACGGCTTGAAGATATTACTGTGCCCATGGATGTGGCTGTCATTGGTTGTGTGGTTAACGGGCCAGGAGAAGCAAAAGAAGCAGACGTGGGCCTTGCTGGGGGAATGCCTAATAACTTGGTGTATATTGATGGGCAGCCCAGCCATAAGTTGGTTAAAGACAACTTAGTTGATGATTTAGAACAGTTAATTCGTGACAAAGCTGATGCTAAGGCTAAATTGATGGATAATGTCATAGCAAAAGTTTAAAAGTACGATAAGAAAGTTATAAGGTGCATTAGCCTATAAATATCGGTCTTTTACCTGTTTCCTTTGAATAATATTGAAATGATTGCCAGTCATAGGGTTTGATGTTGAGTAAGATACAAGCTATCCGTGGAATGAATGATTTGTTGCCAGATGTATCACCAGTATGGCAGTATCTTGAGTTTGTTGTTGCTAAGATCCTTAAACAATATGGTTATCAGGAAATTCGTTTCCCAATGGTTGAAAACACCGACCTTTTTAAACGGTCCATTGGTGAAGTGACTGATATTGTTGAAAAGGAGATGTATACCTTTGCTGATCGTAACAATGAAAGCATTACCTTGCGTCCCGAAGGGACGGCTTCCTGTGTCAGGGCCTGTGAGCAACACGGTTTACTTTATAATCAGACACAGAAACTCTGGTATTCTGGCCCTATGTTTCGTTATGAAAAACCACAAAAAGGCCGTTTAAGGCAATTTCATCAGGTTGGAGTAGAAGCATTTGGCTTTTCAGGGCCAGATATTGATGCAGAATTATTGTTACTAACCGCTAGATTATGGAAAGCTTTAGGTCTTGATAAGGCGGTTGTTCTGCAAATTAACTCGTTAGGTACAGTACAATCAAGAGCTGCTTATAAGCAGGCTTTAGTGAATTATCTGACGCCAATAAGGGAACAGTTGGATGAAGATAGTCAACGTCGGTTGGATTCTAACCCACTGAGGATTCTTGATAGTAAGAGTAGTGCTACTCAACAGTTGTTACATAATGCCCCTCAATTGCATGACTATTTAGAATCGGAGTCTAAAGCACATTTTTCCCAGTTGATGTCTATTTTGGATGCTTCGGGCGTGAGTTATCAGGTCAACCCTCATTTGGTTCGAGGACTTGATTATTATGGTGATACCGTTTTTGAATGGGTAACCGATAAGTTGGGCGCTCAAGGCACTGTCTGTGCGGGGGGACGATATAATGGTTTGATTGAACAATTAGGTGGTAAACCCACTCCAGCCGTGGGTTTTGCTATGGGTATTGAGCGTTTAGTACTATTGCTTGATACTGTAAACGTTATTCCTTCTGATATACAGGCTACAACGGATATTTACTTAGTGTCAGTAGGTAATATTGCCTCATTTGTGCTGCAGACGGCTGAAACATTAAGAAGTGAGTTAAGTCATTTACAAATAGTGACGCATTGTGGTGGCGGTAGTTTTAAGAAGCAAATGAAAAAAGCAGATAAAAGCGGTGCTTCAATCGCGTTGATTATTGGAGAAGATGAAGCTGCTAGACAGCAGGTCACCATTAAGTATTTACGTGAAGAAAAAGCTCAGCAAACAGTAGGTGTAGAAACACTTATCCCATTCATTAAGCAAGTTTTGGCTATACCAGAAAATAACTAGGTATTAAACATCAATAGTAATTTTAGGATAAATAGGACGTGACAGATCATTTAACTGATGAAGAACAGTTACGAGTCTTAAAACACTGGTGGAAAAAAAATGGGAGCTCCCTTGTAACCGCCGTATTTATAGGGGTAATGGCATATATTGGTTTTCAGTGGTGGCAAAACTATCAGCAGCAACAGGCAGAGCAGGCATCTGCTCTGTACAGTGAATTACTGAAAACTATCGGAGTTGAGCACAATAACACGCTACCTGATGAAAAAAAGAACACAGCACGCTATTTAATTAAACAACTAAAAGATAATTATAAAAGCTCTCAGTATGCAACGAATGCTAGTTTATTTGCAGCAAAAATGTTTGTTGATGCTCATGATCTGAAAGCTGCAGAACAAGAGCTGTTATGGGCAACTGATCATGCTAGAGAGCATTTAAAGCCATTAATACAACTACGTTTAGCCAGAGTCTATGTCGCTCAAGAAAAATATCCGGAAGCATTATCTATTGTTGATCAAAAATTGGTAGAGCAGTTTGGTTCTTTATACGCGGAACTAAAAGGAGATATCTTGGCTGCGCAACAGGACTGGGAAAATGCACGGGTTGCTTATCAGCAAGCGAATGGTACATTAGAAAACACTTCGAGTTTTCGTCGTAATTTGCTGCCTATAAAACTCTCTAACTTACCTGCTGGAAAGAAGTAAAATGCGTTTGCCTATTTTTTTATTATTGTTGCTTGGCCTTTCAGCTTGCTCCTGGTTTAAAGAAAAAATTGAGGAACCTAAGCAATTAACCTCTCATTCAAACAATATTTTTATTCGTGAGCGCTGGCAGCGGGATGTCGGTAAAGGTTTAGGCGACCTGTATCATGTAATCAAGCCGGCAGTTACATCGGAGACAGTGTTTGCTAATGATATTGAAGGTCGAGTGTATGCTTTTGATCGTGAGACGGGTAAAAGAAAATGGGCAAAGCATTTAATGCTTGACTTATCTTCCGGTCCTGGCCTTGGACAAACAGTGGTTTTGTTTGGGTCACTCAATGGTGATGTGGTCGCTTTAAATCAGTCCAATGGGGAACAAATCTGGCGGGTCAATATTACTAGTGAAATAATGGCTCCTCCACAGACCAACGGTCAGGTGGTTGTCGTTCAAACGAATGAAGGCAAACTGTATGGTTTGGACTATGATACGGGCAAATTTCTTTGGCGGTATAGCGCTAAATTACCATTGTTGACCATACGAGGTACGGCAACACCTCAAATATTTGGTAATAATCTGATAACAGGGTTTGCGAACGGTAAGATTGTTGCACTGTCTGCCACTGATGGTGTACCGTTTTGGGAGCGTCGTATCGCTTACCCTCGGGGTAAAACTGAGATTGCTCGGGTAGTTGATGTCGATGGTAATTCCATTGTTAATGGAGAAACGGTTTACTCAACTAGTTATAATGGTCATATTACGGCTATTGCTCCTGATGGTTATTTACGGTGGACAGAAAAGGTTTCTAGCCATCAATCACCTTTAGTGGTTGATGGGAGAGTGTTTGTGACAGCATATGATGGTGTTGTTCATGCTTATGATGCTGCAACAGGTCTGGAGCTGTGGAAAAATAACTTGCTGCTTTATCGAAAAGTTTCAGCACCACAAAGTGTCGCAGGTTTTGTTGTTGTGTCGGACTATCAGGGTTATATCCATGTCTTTGATCCTGAGTTAGGTGTTATTATTGGGCGTAGTCGTTTTGATAAGGAGGGTATTCGTTCACCTATGGTTTCCGATGGCACTTATCTTTATGCGCTAGGTAACGATGGTGAACTCTCCTCTATCTCTTTGCACTTACGGGGGACGAGGCAGCAAATAGAGGCTCAGGAAGAGAGCGCTAAACGACGTCGGGAAGAGCAAGAACTTAAGGAGAATAAATAGTGTTGGTCACTGATATGATGATTGATATTTTTGGGAAGCCCGATAAATAATGTTGCCCGTTATTGCTCTTGTAGGTCGGCCTAATGTTGGTAAATCTACTCTCTTTAATCGTCTCACTCGTTTCAGAGATGCATTAGTTGCAGATTTTGCGGGTCTGACGCGTGACCGCAAATATGGTGAAGCTGAATGGTCGGAACAACGTTTTATCTGTATTGATACCGGAGGACTCAGCGGTGCGGAAGAGGGCATTGATGGTGTTATGGCAGAGCAATCCCTTTTAGCGATACAAGAAGCAAATGTCATTTTGTTTCTTGTGGACTGCCGGGCTGGTTTGAATGCCTTTGATCAGACGATTGCCAATTATTTACGCACGGTTGGTAAAAAAACGTTCATTGTTGCTAATAAAGTAGATGGCCATAATCAAGATGTAGTTATTGCACCGTTTTATGAAATGGGGCTGGGAGATATTCATCCTATCACAGCAACCCATGGGCATGGTGTTAGCCGCTTGATGCAGGAGGTCATTAAAGAATTTTCCAAGATGGGTTTAGAGGCCCCCACTTTGCCAAAAGAGGCTAGTATTGGAGCGAATGATGATGAACAAGACAATAATCAAAAAAATAGCGCTAAGGGGATTAAAATAGCGGTTGTTGGTCGACCTAATGTGGGGAAATCCAGTCTGGTGAATCGCCTTCTTGGTGAAGACAGAGTGGTTGTTTACGATATGCCAGGAACGACTAGAGATAGTATTTATATTAACTATGAAAGGCGCGGAAAGACCTATACTATTATTGATACAGCAGGTATTCGACGTCGTAAAAGTATTAAACTGACGATTGAAAAGTTTTCTATTGTCAAAACACTGCAAGCTGTTGAGGATGCTAATGTCGTTGTATTGTTATTAGATGCTAGCGAGGGAATCGTTGATCAAGACCTGCATCTGATAGGACATGTGATTGATACTGGTAGGGCGTTTGTTGTAGCTCTCAATAAATGGGATGGCTTAGAGCAGGAATTCAAACAATACGTTAAAAATGAATTGGGGCGTCGTTTACGCTTTATTGACTTTGCTGACATTCATTTTATTTCTGCATTACATGGAACAGGTGTAGGTCACCTTTACGATTCCATTGAAAAAGCATACGCTTCTGCAACGGATCAATTTTCTACTAATCATCTAACCAATATACTACAAATGGCCGTTACTGAGCATCAGCCGCCAATCGTTAGAGGACATCGTATTAAACTGCGTTATGCTCATGCAGGTGGGCATAATCCTCCTATTATTGTGATTCATGGTAATCAGACATCAGATATCCCCAACCACTATATACGGTACTTGGAAAAGACTTTTCGCCGAGCATTAGATTTACATGGTACCCCTATACGTTTACAGTTTAAAACTTCTGATAACCCGTATCGTAAAACGCACTTAACAGACAGACAGAAAACTCGGCAGCGTCGATTGAAAATCTCTCAATCATTTAAAACCGTCAAAAAAAGAAACAGATAAGCCTAAATCCTAAGTGGCTAAAATAGAGGGTAATCACATGGGGACATTATTGGCGATATTGGGGGTATTATTTGTTGCCCTCTTTATTCTCATTCCTCTTGTTGAGCGTTTTGGTAAACGCTATTCCTCAGAAGACATTAATAAACTGACTCGGTGGATTTTCCCTTTACTACTGATATTAATGGTATTGCAGGCTTTACGCTATTTTCTCTAGTCGTTATACATTATGCATATTCCACTCCAAGATGAACACCTTCTCCAATTGAAAATGATCACCCCCTGCGATTAAACGTGATCAGTCTCT
>MDLC01000075.1 GCA_001723645.1 Candidatus Endobugula sertula
AACATTCTGAATGCTTAGGAAGAAAAAGCGATCATGTTTAATCGTTGGCGGTGATCATCTTCAGTGGAATACGCAAGTGTTACAGATGAAAATAATTCAAAACTTTACTTAAGTCCAAACCAGGAATATATCGTGGCATATGGGGAGGATAAAAAATTCAGGGTAGATAGCTTTAAAGATTTTTTGCTTGAAAAACATTCACCTGTAGAGATTAATTATGACTTGGATAAAGGATTTAGACTAGAAAATTTAGGCTTTAGTGAATTAGGAACATATGTTTTTATATCCTACAGAAATGATTCTTACAATGATTATGACAATAAAATAATCAATCTCTCAAATGGAAAGTATATCAGATCATTTAAGTCTGGAAAAAGTATAATCCCTTTGCTTGAAAGAGAAAGAATTAAAACCTCAAAAAGTGAAGATTTATTAATTTCTTGTTCTATTCCAGAGGAATTTTTTGATTTATATAGCGGAACCTCTATTTTAAGCACGCATAATGAGTATAATTTTTGTGGAGAAGCTGAGAAGTTAACAAGTTTCATTGAGTCACCTTATTGGAAAATAGTAGATTACAAGAATGAGTCCTTAAGGTTCTGGTCTCAAGTCAATTTTCCAAAAAACAGGTTTACGCTTATTGGATTTGAAAAAGGGATCGACTCTATTTCTTTCAATAAAAAATCATCTTTAATTGCATACGCATACAATAACAATATCATTAAAGTAAATAATGCCGAGTCTGGAGATTTAATAAAAACAATTAAATTTGATGGAGAGAAAATAAGCAGTATTGCCTTTTTTGAAAATGATAAAAAATTATTGATAACATCAGATAAAGGTTATAGTACAGTTGACATAGAAAAAGGCTTAAAAGCTAGTGAGTTTGTTTTTTCAGGAAAAGTTAGTGATGCAGTGTTATCAAACGATGAAAAGAAAGCTCTTATTTTTTCACATGATGAACCATCTGCCATTTACGGTAAAACTCAAATATATGAATGCAGCCTTACTCAAGAAACATGTGAAAGGTTAGGCAGGAGTGAAAATTACGATACATTTTATAAAAGGCAGGCTCTATATTATGAACAGGGATTAAAGAAAATGAACTCTCCCCGAAATAGAATTATTACTGAATACTTTTGGGATGATGATATTAGGAGCATCTTAGAATCGGGCAACTCATTTTTAAGTTTTGATGGAAATCATAGAGCCACTAGGCATACAGAAGGTATTAATGTTAAAAAATTCTATATTGAAGATGCATCAGAAAAAAATAGATATCTTATAAAAAGCACTCAAGCTCCCTTTTGGGATTCTACTCTTAAGTTTAGTCCTAACAATAAATTTTTAGCCATTAAGCATTCGAATGAAATTAGTCTTTTTGATGTCAGCAATCGAAAGATTATTAGAGAGTGGAGTATTGGTGATAGAGCAAGCTATTGGTTTCTCCCCGACAGTGAAAATTTATTTACTTTGAGCTACGATAAAAAAACTATTGAAATAAAAAATATACATTCAAATGAATTATTGTTTTACTATAATGTTGGCAATAGCAGTGTTTCACACGTTGAGGTTAGCCCAGATTCAGAAAAAATTTTATGGGTAGAATCTAATGGGAAGCTAGTAGTCTCTCCTATTAAGTATTTTTCTGATAAAGAATTGATTGATTACTTTAGAAGCCTTAATCTTCCACCATTAACCGATAAAGATCGCAAAGGCTTACATTAATTTCTCTGAAGACTAGGAAAAACTTTATTTTACTGACGCCTACTAAGGAAGAAATTCATCGAATAGGACATGTTTTATATTTCCCGCTAATCAACTACCTACATAGATAGTATGCTCTTTTATAATGATATGTATCATTCATACATCCGTAGGAAATCCACCATTTAAGCTATTTTTCCCGAATTTCACCTCTTGCCCCTTTAGGTTGCGCCGAACTTTAACAAAAGGAGCAATCTATGAACTACAAACCCCAAACACAATTCACCTTAACTGATCCTGCTATTTTACTGTCGGGGTCTTATTATCGTCGCCTATGGTTGACGATTAAGAATATTCCGTTATCTCGCCGAGAATGGCTAGATACTCTGGCGAATATGCTCAGGGATTATGACGGGATGATTTACACCGAAGACGGACAACTCTATGAGTTTCCCTTCATTGATGATGTGTTTGCTAACGATGCAGATATGCGTTGGATTAGTTACTACCTAGAACCCGATGAAACAGGCTTTTTACCGCGCAGTAAAAGCCGCAAAATTGAGCGCCTGCAATTACTGGATTTATACTGCCGTATTAAATTACCCGATATAGCCCGTCACTTTGCACGGTAGAAATATAGCGAGGGAGGCGCAATGCCTCCCTCATTTGTAGGGGCTACATCAAACCATGCTCGGCAAAGGAATAGCTATCATTGCCACCCACGACAATATGATCCAATACCTTCACATCGATCAGTTTTAACGCATCAACTAAATGCCGCGTAATATGCCTATCGGCCTGACTGGGTTTTGGATCACCAGAGGGATGGTTATGGCTCAGAACCACCGCAGCGGCATTAAATGCCAGAGCTGCTTTAACCACTTCGCGGGGGTAGATTGCTGCACTATTAATTGTGCCGCGAAAGAGTTCTTTTAATCGAATAAGGCCATGTTGTGAATTTAAGAACATCACCCGAAAGGACTCATACTCTAGCCCTTCGTAATGCAGTTTAAGATAGCGGGCTACATCCGTAGGACTATTGACTACATAATCGGGCTTGTTCAAACGCTCTTCAAGAATACATAAGGCATGATGGATAATTTCATCGTCAGACATGATAACGGCTTTCTGTTAATGGGTTAAATCTCCCCAACCACAGGGAGGCCGATCTAACTACATCAAGGCAGCCTTAAATCTGGGAAAGCCAAGCCAAACATGATCACCGGTTGCACCTATTCCCTATGACCTGTAGCTGCACCGAAAATGAAAGGTTCAGTGACACCCGCCTTACGCGCTCTGAACCCCTGTATTGTGATAACAACGAATAATGCTGGCCTGAAACTATAGGCGCTTTATCTCTTTTTTAACGGCGACAAGATGTGTGCTGCTGTAATACGCAGCACAATCTTGGTAAGGGGGCGCTACGCCCCCCGTTACATCCCCCAGTCGTGGTTCACCTGCGGCATCGAGCCTTGGTGAACCAATTAAACGTCTGGTCGTTTAATCTCCATTTAGGGAAGTTTCACATCCCTAAAGACCCATGACCAAAAGGAGATGTCAGCTCTCCCTTTGGATACCCATCGACCAACCGTGCGCCGATTGGATACGCGTAAACCTGTCGTGGTTTAATCACGACCAAGGAGAGTCCTTGGATGCAGCAAGTGTTTACAATTTTGAATGGCACTCTATTCAACGTGTTTTTTTGATAGTATGTATTTGATTAATAATAAGTCGATAATAAGCATAGAGTAGGAAACATTGTCTACAGAAACTGAAATAGAGCTACCCCAAACTCACGATATGCTGACATTACTTGATGTTACAGCTGGCGAGCCTATTGCTCCCATAGTGCGGCTAAAGACTTTTAATGCTGACAGTTGGGAAGATGTAACTCTAGAACTGGTAGCACATTGGAAAACCCAATATAAAAGTGTTGTTCGTTGTGGCGGTGGTGGAGACATGGGAAGGGATGTAATTGCCTATTCTGAAGATGCCTCGAAGTGGGAAAACTTCCAGTGTAAGTTTTATCAAAATAAGCTGAATGTTACCTAAGCCATTTTAGAAATCGGGAAACTAATTTACTATGCTTATAAAGGCCATTTTACAATTCCACAAAGATACTATTTTGTAACTCCTCAAGGTGTTTCTACTCAGCTTCTAAATCACCTAATGAATGCTGAGAAGCTGAAAGATGCATTGAAAAATCGTTGGGATAAGGATTGCAAGAATAAAATCACAAGTACACAGCCTTTAGGTATTGAGCTTGATAAAGACTTTGTGAAATTTATAGATTCAGTAAACTTTGAAATATTTGATCACATACCACCTATTAAACTAATTGAGCTGCATTCTCTTACTCCATATCATGCTCAAAGGTTTGGAACTAATATTAAAAAAAGACCCAATTTCACCAAGCCACCAATAAAGCCAGTCTCTAATGAAATAGTTTATATCAAGGAGTTACTGAAAGCATTTAGTCAAGCTAGTGGTGAAGATGTTGAGGTAGAATCTTTATCGGAAGACAGTGACTACAAAAGTGAATACATTAGTGCACGTAAGAATTTCTATGCTGCCGAAGATTTAGAGAAGTTTTCGAGGGATTGGTTACCTTCCAATTCTTACGGGGAGTTAATTGATGAATGCTATGAATCAATTTCTTCTACCGTGAGATCTCAATTTGAAAATGGCTATCAGCGATACCTAGCAACTAACACTCATGTATCTTCAATAAATTATACTTCACACCCTTTAAGTCCATACATTAAAGCTCAGGATAAAAAAGGTATGTGCCACCAACTTGTAAATTTAAACAGGATAAAATGGGTGAAAAATGGATGAGATAAATATTTTTAAAGGCTTCAATACTCCTATTGAAATAGGCACGCGGGTTACATTAATTTTAACCGCGATAGAAAACAAAGCCAGCTTAGATGATTTGGTAATGCTTGATTATGCTTTGCTTTATTCTCAAGAGTTCGGAGGCCCTGAAAACCTTCATCCGGCATTGCCTAATCATATTGCTGAAATCACACACCGTAGAGAGTTTATGCCAAAAGCAATACAGTTTTTTCTTGAAAGAGGCTTGATAGAATTATTGATGCAGGATTCTGGTTATTTTTATCAGAGTAATGATAGCACATTAGATTTTGTTTCTTGCCTCCAGTCTAGCTACTATAAGAAAGCATGGAAAAGACTTTCATGGATTTCAGAAAACAGAATTAAAATAACTAATACTAATGTGATCGGCTTGGTGAAGAGCTAGATATGATTATTAAAAAACTTGAAGTTAAAGGTGAAGGTAAATCCAGCGCTATAGTAAATTTTAATTCGGGCTTAAATGTAATAGCTGGTGCCTCTGATACTGGAAAGTCTTATATAACTCAGTGTTTTCAATTTATTTTTGGAACAGATATCCCACCTAAGCCAATTGAACAAGCAAAAGGCTATTCACACTTAGAGGTAACTTTTGAAAAAGATGATGGAACTAGATTTATTTTAAACAGAGAATTAACAGAAAAATCAAATATTACTTGTATTGAAGTAGACAATGATGGCGAAAAAACTATTTTAAAGCCTTCTCATAGTGGGGTTTCTAATCTATCTAACTTCTTTTTAGAACAGATTAATCTTGAAGGTAAGACTCTAGCCAAAGGGCTTGAGTCTATGAATCACTCGTCACTAACCCTAAGAATACTTGAAAGAATAATGTTAGTTGATGAAAGTCGTATTATTTCTGAAAATTCTCCTTTAGGCGAAGGCCAATATATAGGTAAAACGTTAGAAACTTCACTGTTAAAAACACTTCTTACTGGTAGTGACGATGGGGAAATATTAAACAGCAAAAAAGATAAGGTCTCTAAGGACTCGCTAAAGAAAAAGCTAGAAAATTTAAGTGATTTCTTAGACCGTTTTTTTCCATACCCTGAAGATGATAGCAATTCTTTAGATCACCTAGATTCAGTATTAGAGTCAATTGAAGCCAGCTATGATAAGGCTGAATCTGAATTAAATGATCTCATATCCGCTAATGCTTTGATTGTGGATGAGAGGGATAGGCTTGTATCAAAGGCTAATATTATTGGAAGAAAAGTGTCTGATGATAAAGCCTTGATAAATCGTTTTAATATGCTGGAAAAGAAGTATCTGTCAGATAGAGAGCGTTTAGAAGCTAATTCTGAAGCAGCATCTTATATAGAACAACAAAAAATGGCTAATTGCCCATTATGTGGCAGTGAGTTTAATGATGATGAAAACATTGATGTAGAGCTTATTGTTAAAAGCAATAATTCGGAAATCATCAAAATTGATGCTCTTATTACCGACTTGCAATCTACGGTCTTAGGTTTAACTAAAACCCTAGAAAGCAATCAAGAAAAATTAGCCAAATTAATGAGTGATATAGAACTAAAAGATGAAATGCTTGGAGAAAGCATAGGGAAAAAAGTTGAAGAAAATCGAAATCTGCTAAGAGATTTAGATTTATCCCGATCCACGTTTAGAAAAGAAAGAGATAAAGAGTTAAAACGTCAGGAAATTTATGCCGAGATAGGAAAGCTGCAAAAAGAATATGATGAAATACCAGACAAATATGTAATGGCTGATTTTTCAAAAGAAGCATCAGAGCTAGGAATTAAAATATCCGAAATATTAAAAAGATGGGGGTTTCCTAACGGTGAAGATGCGATATTCGATGTTGATGCTAGAGATGTTGTTGTAGCTGGAAAGCCAAGAAGCCACTTTGGTAAAGGTTATAGAGCAATTTGTTTCTCAGCAATTATTATTGGTCTGATGGAATACCTGTTTCCAATTGGTCGTCATCTGGGTTTTGTGATTTTGGATTCACCCTTAACAACTTATCGAAAGCAAGATGAGGGAGAAAATCCAAATGATAACGAGGAGGTTTTTCTAACAAATAATATGATATATGCGTTTTATCGTGATCTTTGTGATTATTATAGTGACAAACAAGTTATTGTTTTAGATAACCAAGAGCCTGACACAGACTTACACTCACTTATGAATTATATTCATTTTTCTCATAATGAGAGTGTTGGTCGCTATGGTTTTTTTCCAATAGCTTAGATTTTAAAAATAAAGAGGGCATATAGTGGCTGAAATACCACATAAAATATATCGTTATCAGTCATTCAGTGCGCTTTCTATTGATACACTATGCAATGATCAACTTTATTTTTCTAATCCATCTAACTTCAATGACCCGCTAGATTGCAAGCCTTCTATTGAGTGTGATTCGGATAAGAATACGCTGCAAGCCATTTTATCATTACTTATTGAGAGACGAGTGACGGAGGAAGTTTTGGCGTCTCTGAAGGCTGCTAAAGTAAAAGGCGAAGATGCCGAAAATCATGCTAAAGTGCAAGGTAAACAAGAAGCAATCAACCAAATCAATAATATAGCTTATCATGCGACAAATCCTGACTATCAAGTCAGCGCTGAAGAGGCAGAAATAAACCTCCTTACCTATGAAATTCAATCGGAGCTTCAAAAACAGAATAATCGTGGAATATGCTGTTTCTCTGAAGAATATGATAATCCATTGCTTTGGAGTCATTATGGTGATCAGCATAATGGATACTGTGTAGGATATTCATTGGATAGAAATCCTAAACCTTTTATTAATAAAGTAATATATGGTGGTCTTCGAACCGTAAAAACCAGTTTGATTTATCAAGCCCTTATCAATCAGGATTCAGGGGCACAAGAAACTCTAGATAGCAATGTATTGCTCAGGAAAGCTGATCCTTGGGCATACGAAAAAGAGTGGCGAATTTTTGAAAGTATTGGATTACAAGACTCACCTTTAAAGTTAGAAGAAGTTATCTTTGGTCTTCGTTGTAGTTCTTCCGTAGTGCATTGTGTCATTGAAGCTCTGAAGCCTAGAGATGTAAATTTTTACTGTATGTATTCAGAAAAGGAAAGTTTTAAACTAAAGCGTACAAATGACTTTTATGAGGCTTGTGCTTTTTTACCAAGAACAGCTTATTCGGGAGTTGAAGCCTTCGGTTCCTTAGATGAAGATTTAAGTTAAGTGCGATACTAAATAATCATTTTTAAATATTTAGAACATTCAGTTTTACGATTTATAAAGAATTCCGTATTTAAAAGGGGAAAGCCTTCTCCCTGCTACAACTGCGCTACTCGCGCGTTTTCCGACACCCCCTTCTAACGGGGGCAAACCCCGTAACGCCCCGATTTATTTGTTAGCTTAGGGCTACTCGCCCCCAGCGCACGTCAAATCATCCCCCAATCTTCCGCATTGCATTTGTGCAGATTGGGTGGTTCCCCCTGATTGGACGTTTGCACCCCCGAACTTCGCCAGTTGGTCAGGGTTTCATGCGCAGAGCATAAACCCTTAACCGATTGAAAAGGAGTCCCTAACATGGCTTATGACCTTGTACCGTCTAATGAAAAACATTTACCTAGAAACCGTATCTTATGTGGTGAATCTGCCGCGTTGTTGGCAAGTTTTCCCAGTGAGAGCGTTGATCTTGTTGTTACAGACCCACCCTATTTAATTAATTATCGTGATCGTGACGGGCGAACGGTAATGAATGATGATAACCCCGAAGCGGTATTGTCTGTATATGACGAGCTTTACCGTGTGTTAAAGCCGAATAGTTATTGTATTAGCTTTTATGGCTGGTCAACTATTGCGGCCTTTTCCGAGCGTTGGAAGCAAACAGGATTTAATATTGCGGGGCATTTTGTTTGGCATAAAAACTATCAATCTAGTGCGGGGCATGTGGGTTACTGCCACGAATCCGCCTATCTGTTAGTGAAAGGCAATCCCATTAAACCACAACAACCCTTGCCCGATGTGCAAGCGTGGGACTATAGCGGTAATAAGTCACATCCGACAGAGAAAGCCGTGAGTATTCTAACGCCGTTAATTAATACCTATTCTAATCAAGGTGGTGTCGTGCTTGATCCATTTTCAGGCTCAGGGAGCACAGCGGTATCTGCCGTTTTAAATGGCAGAGATTATATTGGTATTGAATTGGTACAACGCTATTGCGAATTGGCAGAGCGAAGAATTGCAGGTGCATGTCGTTATCTCGACCAAGCTGCGTAGATTTTTGCCGTCTCTTCGTTATGAAGAGGCGGCATTATTTAACTAAATAATTCTGAATGACTACCAGTACGCACCAGTTCAATCAGCTTTTCGTCTTCGTTAATGCGGTAAATCAGCAGCCAATCAGGTTCGATATGGCATTCTCTATGGCCAACATAGTTGCCGATAAGTGGGTGATCTTTGTTTTTGTTAGGTAAGGCTTCGCCAGCGAGTAACAGTTCTAGGATGGCTTTTAGCTTTGCCATATCCTTTTGCTGGCGTTGGCATTTTTTAAGGTCGCGCTTCCCTTTATTGGTGACAAATAGCGTGTACATTAGTCATTCAGGTCATCGAACAGTGCATCGACTGAGTTATAACGTGTACCTTCGCCATTTTCTGCTTCTTTCATTGCGGCGAGTGTTTCAGCATTGGGGATTTTGGCTTTAGGCTGGAAGGGTAAGCCGCCAGTATTTACCGATTGTTGCAGGAACAGGCGAATAGCGTCAGAGGTTTTTAGCCCCATAGAGGAAAATACGGCCTCTGCATCGGCCTTTAATTCGGGTGAAACGCGTGCTTGTACAGTGTCATTCGTTGCCATAATTGGCCTCTCTTGGTAAAAACAGTGATAGTTTCAATGTATATCAAATGACTGCTATTGTCAATCAAATGGCGTTTTTTGTATTTGATGGAAAAGAGTTAGGTTTATTGTCTTATCGCTGATATTAAGACAATTTTAAGTGACGGTTGCTACTATGGTTGGTACTGATTACAAGTTGGGCTGGTCGGGCTTACATAGGGGCGCAATGCGAGAAGTGATAAAACACCATATTGATAAGACCAGCGAGTTTAAGTCCCTTAAACTCGCTTGCGGCTGTACGGTAGTACAGCGCGGCTTTTGCATGGACGAAACCTGTTGCTTTTAAAAATAAGTGTCTTAAAAATCTAATGCACAAATACTTTATCTATGGAATATCGCCCAATACACAGAAATTGAGGCGATATTCTATTTATCCGGCAAAGCTTTCCAAGCTGCCAAGATAAAATCATAATGATCTTTACGGATAGTTTTTGCGTGGCCATTGATCCAGCGTGAAATGGTCGGCATCGTGATGCCATCCGGTATATTGTCAATCTTATTAAATAACTTGCTTGCGCCTGAACCACTGCGGGTACGTTCAATATCAAGTGCTTGAATCATGTCATCGGTAAGCATAATAACTCTGGTGTCGTCCTGCTCTAATGCCTGACATTGCTCAATAACCCAATCCACATAATCTTGTCTGATAGCACCAGAGGGTTTAGTGAACCAGTGGTTAATTATATGAGGGCTTAGGCCATCGGGTATATGATTGGCCTGTAAAAATATTTTACCGGGCAAGAACATCAAGTGGCGATATTTTTCGATAGTCCTAAAAAATGCAGGTTTATCATCCAATGATAAAAATTGCTCCTGCCTCTTTTTACAAATATCTTTCCAAGCTTCTCTAATAAACGCGATATGATCTATATGCGCTGATTGAATACTGCCATCTAGCCAGCCTGATACTATATGAAACGTTAGACCTTCCGGTATATCCTCACATAGATTAAACAAGCTCTGTGTGCCAAGGTAGCAGCGCGTCTTATAGTCGTTGAGTTCTTCTTTCAATGAGGCAGTAATTTGATGATGTGTAGGTGATGAGGCTAATTTTTCCCATTCATTAAGTACATACTGTAGATGGTCTTCCCGCACAGTCAGCACATCATCCGCTAACCACCGATCAATCATGGCGGCTGTGAGTCCCTTGGGTGGTTGTTTTAGCTGCTTAAATAGCTTTGTTGAACCAAAGCCGCTACGATCACGAAAGACCTTAGCTTTTCTTTATGTGCGGGTGTTAGCTCAATACGCTTATGGTCATTGTCCAATTTGGAACGCCAGAGCGTTAACACAAAATCAATATGATCTTTACGAGCCGTTTTAGTCTTGCCATTTAACCACCGTGTAATAGTGCATGAACCTAGACCAGAGGGCATATGACTACGCTGCCCCCGCAGCAACGCAGACGCACCAATCCCTGTACGCAAGCGTAAATCATTCAGCTCTTCAATAATCTCTTTAGTCACTAATTCTGATGCTTCACGATCCCTCATACCTAGATCGTGCCATATAAAAGTCATAACGCTCCCGCAAAGCGGGAGGCTTGACGGTTGTTAGCAGCCCTGAGGGCTGCCAAAGTTAATGTTCAGTC
>MDLC01000076.1 GCA_001723645.1 Candidatus Endobugula sertula
TACTGAACATTAACTTTGGCAGCCCTCAGGGCTGCTAACAACCGTCAAGCCTCCCGCTTTGCGGGAGCGTTATGACTTTGATTTTATTCCTGAACTGATGATGCAATCATCGACTGCTACTACTTTAGACAATAATAACAACTACCAATATACAAAAAAATCAAGTGCTAGTACTACTGCTCCCATCGGTTCTCTTGCTAAAGCGGAGAACGCCAATTCAAAATATGAATATATTTATTCAGTTACCGGGTATATTCAAAATGAACAGGTAACGGATAAAAGTTCGAATTGATGTTTGACCAAAACAATAGCTTGCACTCTCTTAGGCAAGCCTATTCAGGTTGATATCCTGGATGGTGAGGTGTCATTATCAACCATATTGTATCAGTACGATGAGTTTGGCAGATTAAAAAGTACCTGTCAGAATGATTTTACTTCAACAACAACTTACGATGAGTTTGGTAGAGTAAACACTTGCACAACAATGGATGCGACTCAGAATATTACTCAAACGATCAGCACTCACTATGACGATTACAGTCGTGAGATGCAACGAGATATTGAAGTCTCAACTCCCAATAATGTGCTAACACAGCATATTATAAAATGTACTTATAATAGTGAAAATCAAATCACTCACCGAGAGAGTATAGTGAACGATACAACGTTAAACGAATCGTTTACTTATGATGTGCAGAATCGTTTAGAGAGTTATTGTGTAGATTCTGAAGACAAGCAGCTGTTACCACAAGATGAATATAATAATGCATTTGTCAAACAAGATTTTGTTTTTGATTTATTCAATAATTTGTGTAGCGTGACCACCGCGTTTAAGGATGGAAGTAGTAATACATCGACCTATGAATATACTGTTGCTGGTAAACGGCAGGTGACAGAAATTAAGAACACTCACGCCAATTACCCTGCATCGGTTGCGTTCACCTACGACCTTGATGGTAATCTAGTTGAAAGTGCCAATAACAGTAAATATCAATACTCGGTATCAGGTCGGTTAATGACTGCAACACAAAATAGCGAATCTATTAGCTATTTATATGATCCCTATGACCGAATTGTTGTGACACAAAGCGTTAATGTTGGAAAAACTAATCGCTACTATCTAGATGATCGATTGGCTATAGAAATGAGTGATAAAGGCCATCATCTGTTTATTGCTCACCAGGGTATGCCTGTTGCAGAGATTAGTGGAGATAAGAGACAACTGTTGGCGGTAAATAACCAAAACAGTGTTGTGTCAGCAATAGAGTTAACCGGTGAAATGCTGTCACCACACATAATGACCTATAGCCCCTATGGTTTTAGGCATAGTAATGCCATAAAAACTGGCTTCAATGGTGAAGTGATAGAGGCCGTTACGGGATATTACCAACTGGGGAATGGAACCCGGGCTTACGTTCCACTATTGGGCTTGTTTACTGCTCCTGATAGTTTTTGTCCATTTTATGGTGGTGGTATACACCCATACCTTTACTGCGAAGGTAATCCCATCAATTATACTGATCCTTCAGGTCATTTCAGCTCTGGTATGGATTTGGGGTTAAATATTTTTTCATTATTCGTTGATCTTTTTGCTCTCGGTACTGCTGTATTTACTGGTGGCGCTTCCATTGCGACTGGTATTGCCATCACCGGAGCGACATTGGGCATTGCCAGTGACACGCTGGGTATAGCGGCTGATTCTATGGCAATTCAAGACGCCAAAACAGGTAATACCGCTCGTCAGGATACCATTCAAAATCTTGGATTTGCTTCAGGAGTTTTTGGGTTGGCGTCTTTGGCAACGGATGTTGGTGTGGGCAGTTACGGTACTTATAGTAAGTATAAACAATATCGTGCAAACAAAATTGAATCTATGGAACTCGGTACGGAAGGAAATTACGGACAAATTGTGTTACCCAATTGGCAGTTTGATCATCGAAGATCGCCTGGAACTCATGTTAGTGCTGGTTTAAAAGCAAAAGACGTGGCAAAACCTGCACTTGAATTTATCGGTTTCAATATGATTCCAGGAAAACCGACTAAAGCGAAAACAGTAATAGGAATTGGTGTCGGTGTAAGTTCTCTTTTAGCCAGTTTTGCATCATTTGCCAATACCACATGGGCTCCAGCGAACCATGAAAAAAATGCTGATACGACAACGACGCCTGTACTTCAGGACAAATTCCTGTTACCCGTCACGCTCTATCAAATGGAAGGTCACGATGATTCTAAGGTTTGACCTAAGAGGTATGATCGGTTAAGAGTAAGAAGGGCTTGAGTATTTTCCAATTCAGACATGCGTCTGCAAGAAGAATCTATTAAGCCCTGACTTTCAATGGCAGTTAAACCGACAGCCATGCGATTGGCCGCAGTGGTGGGTTGATTCACTGCGGCGAGTTATATACTTGTTAAGTTTTTATTGTAGTTCGATAACGCAATTCGATGACCGTTCCCAAACAATAAATTATTAAACCTACGAGTGTGGCGTCAGAGAAAGGAAAGTCTTTAGCAATCATCTGGAGTAAAAAGGTTAATAATGGGGCCATTGCTAATATTGAAGCAATGGTTATAGGTGGTGATTTTTCAATTGCTTTTTGTAATGTGAACATAGGAAGTACTACTAATGGGAAGGCTATTAGTATGGTCCAGACTGATGCCATGTCAGCTGTTTTCCCTTTAGAGTCAAAACCCATCCATATGGCAAGTAAAGATACAATAATATAGAGAGGGAGCCGCAGGCCAATTTGTGTGGTTGGGTGTAACCCTGCACGGTCAAGCTTATCACAAGAAGATATCATGAATGAAAGTGAAACTCCAGACATGATGGCAAAAATAATACCTAAAATATGTTCCCTGTGGTTGCTCCCTGTAGAACTAGAAAAGCCAGATAAAGTAGTGACTATCAACCAGAGTAATCCAAATATCATGCAAAGGGTGGATATTCTCGTCAAATACTTGTTGATAGAATGACTTTGTTTAGTCTTATCTGATTCGGTAAATAGTGTCGTTAAATAAATTGCTCCTGAAAAAAGAGTCAGAGTGATCACTGGTTCAAGTTTTCCAACAGATAAAAGATAAAACCCCCATGAGCATGTAGTAGTTATATTGGCTAATATCAAATATTTTAAATTTTTCCTTGCAATCAAAAATTGCCCTGGATGCTTTAACCATGTCCATACAATAATTCCTGCACTAAGTATGGAAAAAATAGTGAAGCTCAATAAAAAAGAACTCTCATGGCGAAGTTTTGAGCCAAGAAATACAGTTTGAAGAGATTCTAAGGTGATAAATCCAAAAGACCATAATGCTCCTAATAAGATGTTTTTTTCACTAATGCTTTTCATGACAAATTCATTATCCTTTGGGGAATATTTTTCATTTCATTTTATATAGATATAAAATGATTTTTTATACATATATTAAGTTTATTGAACGGAATTTTTAAATTAATAAAAATTTTTTAACACTCTGGTAGGATTTAAATAGAATGTGTTGCTATTGGTGATAAGCTGATAATAATTTTTAAATTTTATATAATAAAAGTCAATTTTTTATATTTTATATTTTGAAAATTATCACAATGTAAAAATTTATTAAAATAAAATTTCAAGTATGTCGTATTGATTGCTTTTTTATATTTCTTAATGTGTTATTTAATTAATATTTTTGGCAGATAATATATTTTAAGTGATAAATTTTAGTGCCAAGTTACTAAAAAATATTCATCATAATTACGCCAGTAGCTGGTTCTGATTGGAAGAATAAAATAAAGCGATACTTTTTACGTCATCTAAGGAAATAGATAGGAAGGGTTAGCGACGAAAATGTTTATTATGGGTATTTAAAAGGCAATGAGGTTTTGAGCTATCATCGTATGAACTCAGACTATCGGAACGCTTTATGAAAAGTATCGGCCTAGCCTGTATTGCGAGTTTTCTAGTGACTTGTATTCATTCCCTAGGTTAAGTTTTTTCAGGGTAGGGTTAAATGATAAAAGCGTTTAGCACCTCGCATCTTGCTAACATTTCCAGTATCCTACCCCCATTTCCCACACTCCAAGCGAGACTCCAAGCGAGCACTATGTATCCACTGTTACGCAAACTACTGTTTTCTCTTGATCCGGAGATGTCTCATGCTCTGTCATTAGATTGTCTTGGCGCTGCTGAAAGGCTCAAACTACTCTCATTATTGATTCCCGATATACCGCAAGATCCGGTTGAAGTACTAGGATTGACTTTTCCTAATCCAGTGGGCTTGTCTGCAGGTTTGGATAAAAATGGTGATTACTTTAATGCTCTGGGACAGTTAGGGTTTGGTTTTGTGGAGATTGGTACCGTGACACCTAAAGCACAACGGGGCAATCCCAAGCCACGTCTATTTCGCCTGCCTGAGCACCAGGCGATTATTAATAGAATGGGTTTTAACAATAAGGGGGTGGACTATCTGGTAGAGCGCGTTAAAAGGCGTCGTTATCAAGGCATTTTGGGGATTAATATTGGCAAGAATAAGACGACACCAGAAAAAGACGCTCTGAGCGACTATGAAATGGCAATGGAGAAGGTTTACCCCTATGCGGACTATATTACGGTCAATATTTCTTCACCCAATACGCCAGGCTTACGCAATTTACAGTTTGGTGACCGTCTGGATTGTCTACTGGCAGGTTTATCGATTAAACAGCAGCAATTAAGTGAGCAATATGAACGTAAGGTACCGGTATTGGTTAAAATTTCTCCAGATATGAGTGATGATGAGATTGCCTCTGTGAGTGAGATCTTTTTAAAACACGAGGTAGATGGTGTTATAGCAACCAATACTACCTTGGACCGGGAAATGGTAAGCGGTAATCCGTACTCAAGTGAAGCGGGTGGATTAAGCGGTTCCCCGATCATCGGTAAATCAACCCATATGATACAGCAGCTACGTTTTCACATAGGGCCAAACATACCCATTATTGGTGTGGGAGGCATTTTTCAAGGCAGTGATGCGGTAGAAAAACTCGAAGCAGGTGCTACTCTTGTTCAAGTATATACCGGATTTATTTATCAGGGGCCAAAGCTTATTTTGGACTCGCGCCGGGCGATTATGGACTACAAGGCCCTTATCTAGGTTCTATGGCTTCTAAATTGATGTCGTGAAGCCTATGTAATCTAACGACACCCATACTACAACACTTAAGCACTGATTTAACTCCATGAAAACACCGCCCGATATACAGCAATTTTATGCCGCCTGTCCTAAAGGGTTGGAAAACCTGCTTTTTAATGAAATTAAGGGCCTAGGGGTAGTAGAGCCTAGAGAAACAGGGGGTGGTGTTTATTTCTCGGGTCATTTGGTTGATGCTTATCGTATCTGCTTATGGTCTCGCTTAGCTAACAAGGTCCTACTGCCATTGGCTAGTGTTGATATTTTGCGAGTGGACGATCTTTATGATGCGGTCATTAATATTGCGTGGGAAGAACACTTGCTTGCGTATGGCCTATTTAAAGTCGATTTTACAGGCACTAATGACTTTATCCGTAACAGCCAATTTGGTGCTGTACGGGTGAAAGATGGTATTGTAGATCGATTTCGTCAACAAGCCAGTGAAAGACCTTCTGTGAGCAAAGATCATCCTGACTTAGTGATTAATGCGCGTCTGAGCAAAGGTAAGGCAGGCAACAAAGATAAGCTTCATCTCAGCATTGATTTATCAGGTCAAAGTTTACATCGGCGAGGTTATCGCACCAAACAGGGGGTTGCACCTCTAAAAGAGAATCTGGCAGCTGCTGTACTTTTACGCGCACAATGGCCAGCCATGGCAGAGCAGGGAGGGGCACTCATTGATCCTATGTGTGGGTCTGCGACTTTGTTAATTGAAGGCGTGTTAATGGCAGCAGATATTGCTCCAGGTCTTCTTCGCCACCAATGGGGGTTTTCTCGTTGGCGGCAATTTGAGCAAGCGCAATGGCAGTTTTTGATGGATGAGGCTGAGGCAAGGCGAGCAGCAGGTATTGAAAAATTACAACAGCAGGCCTTTGAAGCCCGTGGTTATGATATCGATCATCACATATTACGTGCTGCAGAATCTAATATTGCTTTGGCTGGTTTATCAGAGTTTATTCGAGTCGTGGTCAAAGGAATTGATGATTTAAAACGGCCAACACATAAAGTGATGGATAGAGGTTTAATTATTTGTAATCCACCTTATGGTGAGCGTTTAGGCGAAGAACGGGCCTTGTTAGCGATATACCGACAACTAGGCACAGCTTTGAAAGAAGAATTTACAGGTTGGCAGGCGGGTATTTTTACGGCTAATACTCGATTAGCAAAAAATATGGGTATTCGGGCACGTAAAATCTATAAATTATTTAATGCTAGATTAGCCACTGACTTACTGTATTTTGATATTCAGGAAAAAGCTTTTGTACGTCAGCCAACGTTAGCCAATGATAAAATTAAACCTGCCACTGTAAAACACAATACGCCTGTACCGATAACATTTGACGACCTGACGCCAGGGGCTCAAATGGTATGTCATCGTTTAAAGAAAAATCAAAAACAGTTGCGCAAATGGCTAACAAAAAACGACATTGAGTGTTATCGTTTATACGATGCTGATATGCCTGAATACGCAGCAGCTATTGATGTGTATGGACAATGGGTGCACGTACAGGAATATACAGCGCCAAAAAGCATTGATGCTAAAAAAGCGCAGTATCGCTTTGATGAACTGCTCAGTGCTATCATAGTGGCCCTCAAAACGGATAAAGAGCAGTTATTTGTTAAACAGCGTCAGCGCAATAAAGGTACACAACAATACCAACGTCTGGAACAAAATAATAATAGGGCCATGATTTCTGTTACAGAACCAGCAGCCTCTGGCAGTGTCAATTGTTTGGTTAATCTGTGGTCTTATCTGGATAGTGGTTTGTTTTTGGACCACCGACCTGTACGTCAAATGATAGGTCAAATGAGCCAGGGAAAAACTTTTCTAAATCTGTTTTGTTATACCGCCACGGCAACCTTACATGCAGCTTTGGGTGGAGCAACTTCTAGTACCAGCGTTGATATGTCCAAAACCTATCTTGATTGGGCAGAAAAAAATTTCCGTGCCAACTATATCAATACTCAACGGCATCAACTGGTGCGGGACAATTGCACCCATTGGCTAAATAATTGCCGAGAGGGTTTTGATGTGATTTTATTAGATCCCCCCAGCTTTTCCAATTCAAAACGTATGCAAGGTGTCTTTGATGTGCAACGTGACCATGGGAGCATGATTCATCGATGTATGGAACTACTTACTCCGGGTGGCACATTGGTTTTTTCCAGTAATTTGCGTAGTTTCACATTAGACAAAGTATTAACTGAGATTTATCAGGTTGAAGACATTACACAGAAAACATTGGATGTTGATTTTCAGCGTAATAAGAAGATACATTACTGTTTTTTAATTAAAGCCTGACAGAGTAAAGATGAAATGTGAGACGTTTTATAATCAAGTGTTCTCACAGAACAGAGTAGAGACTGTAAGGTGTCTAAGGTTCTACCATTAATGAACAAGCCATTTCAAGTGATTAGTGATTACACTCCAGCAGGAGACCAACCCTCTGCCATTGAAGGTTTGATAAAGGGCATTCGCAATGGTTTGGCTCATCAAACGCTTTTAGGGGTTACTGGTTCTGGTAAAACATTTACTATTGCCAATGTAGTTCAGGAAATTAACCGGCCAACTATTGTCATGGCTCATAATAAAACACTCGCCGCACAATTGTATGGTGAGTTTAAAGAATTTTTCCCCCATAATGCGGTCGAGTACTTTGTTTCCTACTACGATTATTATCAGCCGGAAGCCTATGTGCCTTCTTCTGATACCTTTATTGAAAAAGATGCCTCAATCAATGAACATATTGAACAAATGCGTTTGTCAGCGACAAAGGCATTGATGGAACGCCAGGATACCATTATTGTCGCTACGGTATCAGCTATTTATGGTTTAGGTGATCCCGATGCTTATCTGCAAATGGTATTGCACTTGGTGAGGGGAGATCGAGTGAATCAGCGGGCTATATTAAGACGTTTGGCCGAATTGCAATATACCCGAAATGATGACGCTTTTCAGCGTGCAACCTATCGCGTTCGTGGTGATGTGATCGATATTTTCCCCGCTGATTCAGATCGCGAAGCATTGCGTATTGAACTGTTCGATGATGACATTGAACAACTCATTTTGTTTGATCCTTTAACAGGCGAAAGCTTGCAAAAAATACCACGTTATACCATTTATCCCAAGTCACATTACGTCACGCCCCGTCAACGCATTCTTGAAGCCATAGAACAAATTAAAGAAGAAGCGAAAGAACGTCTGCAGCAGTTACGTGATAATGAAAAACTTGTAGAAGCGCAGCGTCTGGAGCAGCGAGTCAAATACGATGTAGAAATGATGCAAGAGCTAGGCTATTGCACAGGAGTAGAAAACTATTCTCGCTATCTATCCGGTCGTGAATCAGGGGCGCCACCACCTACTTTGTTTGATTATCTCCCTCCTGATGCATTGCTGGTTTTAGATGAATCTCATGTAACCGTACCACAAATCGGTGGTATGTATCGCGGCGACCGTTCTCGTAAAGAAACTCTGGTGGAATATGGTTTCCGTTTGCCATCGGCATTAGATAATCGTCCTATGCGTTTTGATGAGTGGGAACGCATAGCCCCGCAAATGATTTTCGTTTCAGCAACACCGGGCAATTATGAAGAAGAATTTAGTGCGCAAACGGTAGAGCAGGTGGTGCGTCCAACAGGGTTGATTGACCCTATTGTTGAAGTTCGTCCAGCCAGTACTCAGGTGGATGAAGCTATGTCAGAAATTCAATGTCGCGTCGCTGTAGATGAGCGCATATTAATAACGGTATTGACGAAGCGAATGGCTGAGGATTTAACGGATTACCTCATTGACCATGGTGTTCGTGTTCGCTATCTTCATTCAGATATTGATACTGTAGAGCGTGTAGAAATTATTCGTGATTTACGTTTGGGTGAATTTGATGTGTTGGTAGGTATTAACTTATTGCGCGAAGGGTTGGATATGCCGGAAGTTTCCCTGGTTATGATTATGGATGCTGATAAAGAAGGTTTTCTGCGTTCTGACCGATCCTTAATTCAGACCATTGGTCGTGCAGCACGTCATCTCAATGGTAAAGCGATTTTGTTTGCAGACAAAATGACAAATTCTATGCAGCGTGCTATTGATGAAACGGATCGTCGCCGAGCGAAACAAATAGCATATAATGAAGAGCATGGTATTACCCCTAAGGGAGTTAGCAAAAAAATCGCTAACATTATGGAAGGTGCTGTTGTTATTGGTAAAGGTAGGCGTGGTAAAGTTGCCGAGAGACAAGCCAACTATACGGTCCACCCTGAATTGGAAGGTAAATCATTTGCTCAAAAATTGTCTATTCTTGAAGAGAAAATGTTGTCTGCAGCGAAAGATCTGGACTTTGAAAAAGCCGCATCCGTTCGAGATCAAATTGCCGTTATGAAAAGGGAAGAAAGGTAGCAAGAGCAAAGGCAATGACTAAAAGCTCAATGTAAAAGTGTTAACATCCCTTAGCTACTGTGTGGTTTGATGTTGTATTATTTCCCGTTTTATTAAGTATTTCCATTTTTAGCGGGAGAGCTTAGGAACTGTTCTCCTTGCTACCGTGATGTTTCATGTGATATCGGGACATTGTGTGATGTCAAAAGTAACAAAGGTTGTTGGTTTATGAACGCGTCCAATACGCATAGTGGTGGCACATTATTTACAGTATCGGCACCATCAGGTGCGGGTAAAACCAGTTTAGTCAATGCCCTGCTGGCTCGTGATAAGCACATTAAAGCGTCGGTTTCTCATACGACCAGAGCGATGCGTCCTGGTGAAGCAGATGGGGTGGATTACTATTTTGTGAATGTGGAAACCTTTGAGTCGAAAATACGGCAGGGTAAGTTTTTGGAATATGCCAGAGTTTTTGAAAATTATTATGGTACATCAACTGCTTGGGTTGAAAAGACTTTGCAGTCGGGTACTGATGTTATATTGGAAATTGATTGGCAAGGTGCACATCAGGTACATCAGCTCATGCCACATGCACAGGGTATCTTTATTTTACCTCCCTCTCGCCAAGCGCTGTATGAACGTTTGAGGGGAAGAGGGCAGGATAATAACGATGTTATCGAGCAGCGTATGCAGGAGGCTATTAGTGAAATGTCTCATTATTCTGACTCTCAGTGGTTGATTGTCAATGATAATTTTGAGCAGGCTCTAGGTGAGCTGTGGGGTGTGGTGAACACCTTGCGGCTTGGGACGCAAAAACAACAGCAGCGGTATCAACATTTATTGCAGGATTTACTGACTTAGACTTAAGCACGTAAGGCGATTGCGTTAAAACATGAATGGGGTGATGTAATTTGTCTGTTCCCAAGCCTATTTTTCTACTCTGTCAGACCTGTAGCTGATTGGAAAAGACGGAGTATTGACACCTTAATCAACATCGATTATATTGCTTGGCCAACGATCTGTATACGATGGTATGGAACACACGCTTTGACTATAAAAATATCCTATTAGGGAATTTGGCCGCTGTTATGCCTCTGCTCAAACATTCCTGGATTTACGTTACCCTGTTTATCGCTTTGGTGATCACTGTATTGGCTTTTGCCATTTGGGACTCTGCTGATTCACCCCCCGTCACCCCTGTTGATGTTATGACAGGTATTCACGGAACCGAGGAAAAGACAGCCACAGAATTAACCACAGAAAAGCCCGTACCCAGTCACTTCCCGGCACCGGCTAAAAAACTTCATCAGTTGATGAACGAAACCGAAGCCGATAAAAGCCTACCGCTGTATGACAAAGTACAGCAACTGGACCAGCAATTAGCGGTTATTAACGAACAGTTAAAAGCCCAGGGTATTGACCTGCCCGTAGAGCAGCCGCAAACGACGGCAACCGATTCAGAGACA
>MDLC01000077.1 GCA_001723645.1 Candidatus Endobugula sertula
TCCTTACGGCCTTTCACAGAGTAAAGTGATGGGTAAGGGGCGCTGAGGTCAGAGAAAGAGATGATTTGATCTCACTGCCGATACGGGTGATTCTCGGGTATCAGACTATCTAATGTGATAAATAAACTGTGTTGATCGCGTTTGCTCATAGATTGACTCAAGTTATGTTTTAGCAAATTATCGCATAGTTTGACCTACTTAACCGACAAGCCCGTCAGGTCTAAACTTCTACAGATAAATATAGTGTGGACTCATTCTGTTGACCATGCTGTCAGGGAGAGGAGGAGTCCATCCTATGGAGAAGAACTCATCATTTTATAAAATCTGATTATTTTCTATGACATTGTGAGGCTTGAGCCTCTATAATTGCTCTTTTTGTGATAAGTAAAACTTTTTATCTATAAACTGATAGACAAGGTCCTTAACTCTAATGGAAGAACAGTATCACCCATCATCAATAGAAGCGACCGCTCAGGCATACTGGCAGGATAATCGCTGCTTTGAAGTAACAGAAGACGAGACGAAAGAGAAATTCTATTGTCTTGCTATGTTTCCCTATCCCAGTGGTAAGTTGCATATGGGGCATGTGCGTAATTACACTATCACTGATGTCATCTCCCGCTATCAGCGCATGAAGGGTAAGAACGTTCTTCATCCTATGGGTTGGGATGCTTTTGGCCTACCTGCGGAAAATGCAGCGATTCAAAACAATACCGCTCCTGCCAAATGGACTTACAACAATATCGATGATATGAAAAAGCAATTGAATGCTTTAGGTTTTGGCTTTGATTGGAGTCGTGAGTTGGCAACTTGTCAGCCGGATTATTATCATTGGGAACAATGGTTTTTTACCCGTTTATATGAAAAAGGCCTAGTGTATAAAAAAATGGCGACAGTGAACTGGGACCCGGTTGACCAGACGGTGTTAGCTAATGAACAGGTGATTGATGGTAAAGGCTGGCGTTCCGGTGCAACGGTTGAACGTAAGGAAATCCCTCAGTGGTTTATTAAAATTACGGATTATGCAGAAGAACTACTATCCTCTTTGGATCAACTACCTGATTGGCCTGAGCAAGTAAAAATCATGCAGCGAAACTGGATTGGCAAATCTCGTGGTGTTGAAGTTACCTTTGACCTTGTGGAGTCGATAGGTGGTATCGATGGCCTGGATGTTTACACTACTCGTCCAGATACCTTAATGGGGGTAACCTATGTGAGCATTGCTGCGGAGCACCCTATTGCTGGAGAGCTGGCAAAAAGTCATCCGGAATTATTAACGTTTGTACAGACATGTAAACAACAGTCGGCTTCCGAAGCCGATATGTCCTCGGCCGATAAACAAGGTATGGATACGGGCCTGACGGCAATACATCCTCTGACGGGGGAGTCGGTAGCTATTTGGATCGCTAATTATGTATTAATGGATTATGGTTCTGGTGCTGTGATGGCAGTACCAGGACATGATGAGCGTGATTTTGACTTTGCCCAAAAGTTTTCGCTACCGATTATTCAAGTGATTAGGCCTGTTGATGGTAGTGATATTGATGTATCGGTGGCTGCCTATACGGGGAAGGGGGTTTGTGTTAATTCTGGCGAATTTGACGGGATGGATTTTGCACAGGCTTTTGATGCGATGGCTGAGAAGTTAACGGCTTTGAAAAAAGGGCGTGTGACAACGAACTTCCGTCTGCGTGATTGGGGGGTTTCCCGTCAGCGTTACTGGGGGACACCGATTCCTATGTTCAATTTACCTGAGGGTGGAGAGATTCCTGTTCCTGCTGAAAGACTGCCTGTGTTACTGCCAGAAGAGGTTGAAATGAATGGTGTGCAGTCGCCGATTAAAGCGGATCCCCTGTGGCGAAAAACAGAATTTAATGGACAATCGGTTGAGCACGAGACGGATACGTTTGATACATTTATGGAGTCTTCTTGGTACTATGCGCGCTATACCTGCTCTAACCTAAAAGAAGCAATGCTGGACCCTAATACAGCGAATTACTGGTTGCCCGTTGATCAATATGTAGGTGGGATTGAGCATGCTATTTTGCATTTATTGTATGCACGTTTTTTCCATAAATTAATGCGTGATGAAGGCTTAGTGGATTGTGATGAACCTTTTGAGCGCTTGTTGTGTCAGGGTATGGTACTGGCAGAAACCTATTATCGTAAAAATGATGACGGTAGTATCGAGTGGTTTAATCCTGCAGATGTGATACTGAAGAAAGATGATAAAGGCAAACCCATTTCAGCCACATTAACAACGACGGGCGAAGCGGTCGATATTGGTGGTGTTACGAAAATGTCCAAGTCAAAAAACAATGGTGTCGATCCACAAATCGCTGTTGACCTTTATGGGGCAGATACGGTGCGTCTGTTTACCATGTTTGCTGCGCCACCGACACAAACACTGGAGTGGAGTGATGCTGGTGTTGAAGGTGCCAGCCGCTTTTTGCGTCGCCTATGGAAAACAACCTATGGGCATATCAAAGCAGGTGAGCCTGCACCACTGAGTGTTGATGACTTAAATCAGCAACAAAAGGACTTGCGTCGTAAAACCCATGAAACCATTGCTAAAGTGACAGAGGATTATGGTGTGCGTCAGCAGTTTAATACCGCCATTGCCGCAGTGATGGAGTTATTAAATGAAGTAGGGCGCTTGGCTGATCGATCTACACCTGAAACTCTAGCTGTTGAGCGTGAAGCTATAGAAACCGCTATTTTATTACTCGCTCCGGTTGCTCCTCATATTGGTCACGCTTTATGGTTAGCTTTAGGGTATACCAGCAATGTGATTGAACAGACTTGGCCTGTTGCTGATAAGGCGGCATTGGTAAAAGTAAATATTACGATAGTGGTGCAGGTGAATGGTAGAGTCCGTGCAAAGCTTGATGTCCCCAGTGGTATCAGTAAAGAGCAGATGGAAACTCTAGCAATGGTTGATGAACACGTACAAAAGTTTACGGAGGGTAAAACAATACATAAAGTGATTATTGTGCCCAATAAGCTTGTTAATATTGTGGCAAATTAACCAGACAAAGCAGGATTTCTATCATGAAAACAGCACTGATATTAACGCTTATTGCTTCGCTAACGATATTGTCTGCTTGTGGGTGGCGGTTGCGGGGTAGTGACACTCTGAATATCAAGCAAAATATTTATCTAGCTCCGGCCTCTGGGGAAATCTACCAAAATATTCGACGGGAGATTACACGTAAAAGGTCTGAGGTGAGTATTGCTGAAGCGGATATACAACTAGTGTTGGGTGATGAATTTTTTAATGAGCGTAACCATTCGGTTAATAACCAATTACAGCCCACCCAATATCAACTGGTATTATCCATACCTTATGAAATATTGGATCCTAGTGGCAAACCGCTGATACCAGAAGCAACGGCTAAAGTATCGCGTTACTACACATTTAATCGAAATGCGATCACCAGCTCTGATAGAGAAAAGCAAACGTTGCGTAAAGAAATGGTCAGAGCTGTGTCGCGACAGATTTTGCGACGGGTTCATATTTTATTAAGAAAATAGCATGTTGAGATATACATCGAAATAATAGTACCGTGTTTTTATGGCTAGACTTCACAGTGATCAATTACAACAAAGTCTGAACAAGCAGCCGTTAGCACCGATTTATTTAATTAGCGGTGATGAGATATTATTGGTTCAGGAAGCGTGTGATGTCATTCGTCAGGCTGCTCGTGCATCAGGTTTTACTGAGCGTGAATGTTATTACGTAGATAAACAGTTTGATTGGTCTATATTGCTTTCATCGGTCAATAGCTTGTCATTATTTGGTGATAAAAGAATCATTGAACTGCGTATTGATAGTGGTAAGCTAGGTGCAGATGGTAGTAAAGCTATTCTCACTTATGTAGAAAACATCAGTGAGGATAATGTTCTTGTTGTCATCACACCTAAATTGGATAGTGGTACACGACGTTCTAAATGGGTTAAAGCGATTGATAAAGTGGGCTATTGGGTACCCATCTGGCCTATTAGTGCATCACAGTTACCTCGTTGGTTGGGGCAACGCCTGCAACAAGCCGGATTTAAAGCTAATAGCCAGGTGATTGAGTTATTAGCAACACGTGTTGAAGGTAATCTATTGGCGGCCTGTCAGGAAATTGAAAAGCTGAAATTACTAGCGCCTGATCGATGCTTGTCTCCTGAATTGATTGCCAACTCAGTGGCTGATAGTGCGCGTTACGATGTGTTTAGTTTAGTGGATAAGGCACTATCGGGTGATTCAAGGGGTGCTGTGAGAACGCTCAATGGTCTCAGATCTGATGGTACAGAGCCCCTTACCATTTTGTGGTCTTTGGGTCGGGAAATTCGCACCTTAATGGGTGTGTATGATGAGATGGAGCAAGGGCAAAGTTTTTCATGGGCGGCTAAAAATGCGGGTGTTTGGGAGAAGCGGCAACCATTGGTTCAAAGAGCATTACATCGCTTGTCACAAAAGCAATTGACTTTATTGTTAAGGCAAGCCAATGGCATTGATAAAACGATTAAGGGTTTACGTAATGCCAATGCCTGGAATGAATTAATAGAATTAACCCTGAATTTATCGGGAGTACAAAGTATCCACCCCCACAATCAACGCTTGTCATTACAGTTGTAGTCTCTGTTGTCTTCATTATGATTAAAGTCAAAACCAAAGCTGATATTCGTAAAGAACTGGCAGATAAAGTGCGTCGTTTTCTTTCTGCAGGTGGTGAAATTGAAAAAGTACAACAAGGTGTCAGTGGCAAGGAAATTGGAGTGAATATCGACAGCCAAGTGATCTTCTGTCAAGAAAAACAGTCGCGTACTCCAGTGACCAACGAACTGAATAGCCTAGATGCTAGAAAGCACAAGAAAAAGTCGAACCCCGTAAAGTCTCCTCAACCCAAGAGACGTATTATATATGATGATTTTGGTGAACCGTTGAGGGAGGTTTGGGATGAGTAATAACGAAAGCATGTAAGATATATGAAGTGACAATGTATTGATTATACATAAAAAATAACAAACAACCTCTTGAATTTTTATGTTCAATCATTATATTTGCCTCTGTCTTGCGCTCAATGTTTTTTGGGTGGGGTATTTCCTTACTAATATTGGAGGCTAAGCCGTGTGTTTATCGAATGGTAATCAGTCTGTCCCAATAAAGTTGCCTCCTTAGTCGTTCGATTTTTCCTATTAGCAATAAAAAATAATTTCATGTTTTAACCAATACGTTATTTTCTAAAACTTGGGGGGTGCTTTATGCTGCAAGTGAATCAACTGACTCGACGCTATGGTGATATTAAAGCGGTTAATAATGTCAGTTTTTTAATGAAGAAAGGTGAAATTGTGGGCTTGCTCGGCCATAATGGCGCAGGAAAAACCACAATTATGAAGATGGTCAGTGGTTTTTTGGAACCTAACCAAGGTTCTATTCATGTTGACAGTATAGCACTGATTGATGAACCCAAAAAAGTTCAATTAAGGTTGGGCTACCTGCCGGAAAATTTGCCAGTGTATCCCGAAATGGTTGTTGCTGATTATTTGGATTATGCAGCGGCTCTCAAGGGACTAAAAGGCGATAATAAACGGGCTGAAATTAAACGCGCGGTCACTGAAACAGATATCTCCACTAAATTACTGGCTCCAATATCCACTTTGTCTCGGGGATATAAACAACGTGTGGGGGTTGCTCAGGCCATTTTAGGTCGCCCCAAGTTATTGATTTTAGATGAACCGACCAACGGGCTTGACCCGGAACAAACACAACATATGCGTCGACTCATTCGCGATATTGCTAAAGATGCTACCGTTATTTTGTCTACTCATATTATGCAGGAAGTGAGTGCACTGTGTTCTCGCGTATTAATTTTAAAATCGGGGCAACTAGCGGTGGATTCAACATTAGATGCCTTGCGTCAAAGCCAGTACTTAATTGTCAATACTAGCTTGCCAGTCAAGCAGTCTGACAATTTAAAAGTGATTAATGGTGTTCAGTCAATCACTCTTATTTCCGACTCGCAAGATGATATATCCTTCCAATATCGAATTGCATTGCAAAAAAATGTTAATAGCAATGAAAGCAGTGCTTTGCTAGCAAAATATATTATTGACAGTGGTGAGTCACTTTACCAATTACATGTTGAGCAACGAGACCTAGAGACATTATTCAGAGAAGTGAACGAAGGAAGTTATCTGCAAGAGGAGGTGAGTCATGCTGCCTGATAATCAACCTATTATACAAGCCCGAAAAACCATTGGTTGTATAGCCAGCAAAGAAATAAGCTTGTTTTTTTCATCTCCAATTGCTTATTTGTTCCTGGGAGCTTTTGCAGGTATCAGCTTATTTGTATTTTTTTGGGGGGAGGCTTTTTTTTCGCGTAATATCGCTGATATTAGACCACTTTTTGAGTGGATGCCGATATTATTAATATTTTTATGTTCTACATTGTCCATGCGCTTATGGAGTGAAGAGCGACGCACAGGTACGTTGGAACATGTGTTAACGCAAGCGGTTCCATTGTGGCATTTTGTGTTGGGCAAGTTTCTCGCTTGTTTGTTGTTACTTATGATTGCACTCCTTATCACCCTACCATTGCCTGTCACTGTTTCTCTGATGGGTGATTTGGATTGGGGGCCGATTTGGGCAGGATATCTGGCTGCTCTATTACTGGGTGCGGCTTATTTGAGTATTGGTTTATTTATTTCGGCACGCAGTGATAATCAAATCGTTAGCCTGATTAGTGCCTGTGCACTAAGCGGTCTGTTTTATGTGGTAGGGACTCCGATAATTACCGACTTTTTGGGTAATCAAGCAGGAGAATGGTTGCGTTTACTGGGTAGCGGTTCTCGCTTTGATTCCATAACCCGGGGCGTGATTGATATTCGTGACCTCTATTACTACCTCAGTATTGTTTTTATCTTTTTAATGTTGAATATCTTGGTATTGGAAAAGGAACGTTGGGTGACGGGAGAAAAGCGTATCCATCACCGCCGCTGGTATACGCTAAGCGTATTAGTGATTGTGAATGTGTTGGGTGCTAATTTATGGCTAGGCCAGTTAGGCAAATTGCGTATTGACATGACAGAGGGTAATCAATACTCCATCTCAGAGGCAACAAAAAATTATCTCAGCCAATTGCAGGAACCTTTATTATTAAGGGGCTATTTCAGTAGTAAAACGCACCCATTATTGTCGCCACTAGTCCCTCAGTTACGCGATCTTATTCGTGAGTATGAAATTGCGGGTAACGGTAAAATACGGGTAGAAGTGATTGATCCGGTATTAGAGCCAGAATTGGAACAGGAAGCCAATCAAAAATACGGAATCCAGCCTGTACCATTTCAGGTGGCAGATCGTTATCAATCATCGATTGTCAGTTCCTATTTTAATGTGCTAGTGCAATACGGTGATGAGCATCAGGTACTGGGTTTTCGTGATTTTATCGAAATACAGGCACGTAGCGAGTCCGATATTGACGTCCAACTGCGTAACCCTGAGCATGACTTAACCCGTGCCATTAAAAAGGTACTACATGGTTACCAGGCTGGCGGTAATCTGTTTGATACCGTTAAGGATAAATTGACCTTTACGGGTTATTTTTCCGATGATTCAGCTCTTCCTGATCAATTAAAAACATTTAAAGTCCACGTCAATAAAATTCTTGAAGATATGCAATCAAAATCGTCCGGTCGTTTTTCCGTTAACAGGGTTAACCCGGATGCGAATGGTGGGGAAATTGGGCGACAAATTGAACAAGAGTTTGGTTTCAAACCCATGTCCACCAGCTTGTTTAGTCAGGAGCAGTTTTATTTTTATATGACATTGAACAATAGTGATCAAATTGTTCAGCTCCCTCTTGATGATATGACAGAAGACAGTTTTAAGCGTAATCTAGATGGAGGTATTAAGCGTTTTGCTAGTGGCTTTACCAAAACAGTCGCTTTTGTTAGCCCAGAACCCACTCAGCCAAATTCTGCTTTTGTTGGTGGTCAGGACACGCCTCGATTTTCTCAACTGGAAAGTTTCCTTGGTACGGAGTTAAATGTGACCCGAGAAGATTTAAGTGATGGCAGTGTTTCTGGTGAGGCAGATATTTTGGTATTGGTCGCACCTAATCAATTGGATGAGAAACAACTCTTTGCGGTTGATCAGTTTCTTATGCAAGGAGGTACGGTGATTGCCGCAACTTCACCTTATCGCGCGAGTTTTGCGGGTGGCCGTTTAGGTTTACAAAAACAGGATAGTGGTTTATCGCAATGGCTGTCACATCATGGTTTGACATTGGAAGAGCAATTGGTATTGGACCCTCAAAATACGCCGTTTCCATTACCTTTGACACGTAATGTAGGTGGATTTCAAATACAGGAAGTGCGCATGCTGGATTACCCCTATTTTATTGATATAAGGGGGTCTGGCCTTAATCAAAACCATTTGATTACCTCGCAGTTACCACAAGCGACTCTAACCTGGGCATCGCCTATTACGATTGATAAAGAAAAGCTAAAAGGGCGTCAGCTAGAGCGTTTGCTCCACAGTTCTGATAAGGCGTGGTTATCATCTTCTCTTAATGTCATGCCACAGATAAATGCTCAAGGACTCAGCACATTTAAACCAGAGGGTGATACGGGTCGTCATTTACTTGGTGTTGTTTCTAAAGGTCGCTTTGACTCTTATTTTTCAGGTAAACCATCACCTTTAATAAAAAACTTATCTGATAAAGACTCGGAGGTTGAGGAAGGATCAACAGATACGGAAAATAATGTGTCAAATACCGTATCAATCAATCATGTGATTGAGCGTTCACCGGAGTCTGCACGCATTATTTTAGTGGCTTCCAACGATTTTCTGAGTGATCAGGTACTGCGTTTATCCATGAGCAATCAAACGGATTACTTAAATACCCTGCAAATGATCGTTAATGCTATTGATTGGTCCTTGGAAGACGCAGGTTTATTAAGTATCCGTTCTCGTGGTCACTTCAATAGAACCTTGCCACCTATGGAGCATAATAATCGGTTATTTTGGGAATACCTTAATTATGGTTTGGCGGTATTTGCAATCATTATGATTGCTTTATGGGAACGTCGTTATCGACGATTAAAGCAACGTCGATATGTTGAACTGTTTTCACACTAAGGAGGTATCAATGAATAAGACATTTTTATGGTTAAGCAGTCTGCTTATTGTGCAAATCGTATTAGCCATTGGCTTGTACTGGGGTACGTCATCACATACTGGCCAACAGGCGCAGCGAATGCTACTCAATGTTAAACAGGAGATGATTGATAAAATAGTGATTCAGGGAGATAAGCAAACCGCTTTATTGCAAAAGAAAGAGGGACAGTGGCGGTTGCCTTCGCTGGATGATTTACCCGTCAATCAGGATCAGTTGCAAAGCGTCCTCAATAAGCTGGTCGATGTAAAATATCATTGGCCTATTGCAACGACAAAGAGTAGTCATCAGCGTTTTGATGTGGATGATGATCAATTTCAGCGTCGTATTACCCTGTATAAGGGTGAAGACATGGTTACCGATGTACTATTGGGGACTTCACCGGGGTTTCGTAAGGTCCATGCGAGATTAGCAGGCGAAAATAACGTTTATGCATTAGCGTTAAATACCTTTGATTTCCCTAACGAGGATAAACAATGGATGAACAAGGCGTTATTAGCGGCCAAAGACATCACTCTCATACAAACACCTCATTACACGCTAAAAAAATCAGACGATAATTGGTTACTAGAGAATGATGTTGATGATGGGGATCGTGTGCTTGATCAGGAAAAAGTTAACCAATTAAGTCAAGCACTAACTTCATTGGCTGTATTGGATATTGCACAAGAGACACAGGATGTTTTATCTGAGTCATGGATAAAAGTCGATATTATCGGTGATAACAAGTGGTCTTATCAGTGGCTTGAAAAAGATGGGCAATACTATGTTAAGCGCGATGACATCAATCAGGTTTTTACAGTTAGCCAAAGTGACTATGAGCGTGTTGTCATACTTGATTTGTCTAAACTATATCGTCAACCACAGCACGCAAACATGGAAGAGGAAAACACTGACCCAACGGTTGTAAAGGATAGTTTACCAGTAGAACCACCGTCTGATTTCTTACCAGGGGAAGAAGATATAACGACACAACAGTAAAAATGTAAGCACTATCAAGGGCATTGCTAAGCATTAAAATGTTTAGTGATGCTCCTTATGCTGGCATCTTGCCATAACACCACACCTATGCCACTTTCGGCGACGTTAATATACGACGATATTACTGGGTATTGCTTGCAGGTGTGACTACATCTATGCCTGCCAAGTGGTGTTTGTCTCTTGCTCAATAGAGCATTATCTCATCAGCTGATACCGTATATTTATCCCTTTCTGTTAAACACAGAGTATTCATTGAACTTACGAAAGTACATTGAGTACACACTTTACTGATTTTTATGGTCGGTTGGTTGCTCCAGCTTATTTCATATGGGCAAAGATCGTCAGTTGCTAGACATTATGTTATTTGAAATAATCAGTAACGCTGATCCCCATAGTGGGTCATCGCGATAATATATCATGGACGGTGCATATTCCACTCCAAGATGAACACCTTCTCCAATTGAAAATGATCACCCCCTGCGATTAAACGTGATCAGTCTCT
>MDLC01000078.1 GCA_001723645.1 Candidatus Endobugula sertula
TATCGTGCACTGGCTCTAACTTTGAAAAACATATTGTCTTTCTGGTTAGACGCTTTGTCCAAGTTCTAAAATTCAGGTTTTTACGTTCGATTTTCTGAGTGTTCTCTTTTCCGGTGACGTGTCTGTTTTCGTCGAGATTGCGCTCATAGGCTCCTCAATCATCAGTATAAAAGTTCTTGATACCAAATGGCTCAAGAAGCTCTTTTAGTTTTTTGAAAACTCCGTTCCTTTCGTTTCTCAAAGCTGGATTCAAGCAATAAGTGCAACAGACTTCCCAGTGTAGACCTCAAGCGGGGTTAGCCCGCCCAGAACCTTTCTTGGCATGCTGTTAATCATAAATTCCATATCTCTGATTTCATCCTCTGTCAGTGACACTAATGCCTTTTTCTTGGGCCATTGGCGACGAATAATCTCATTAGTGTTTTCATTGGTGCCTCTCTGGTAACTGGCATAAGGCTTGGCAAAATAAATATCCGCATTAGAAGCTTCCGAAACAATACTGCGCATGGCAAATTCACCACCGTTATCTAATGTCATTGTCTTGGCTCCTGGTACTCGATTCATCAGCTCTATCATTTTGTTGGCAACGGTCTCAGCTTGCGTTGTCATCAACTTTACGAATCAGCGTAAGGCGGCTTTTTCTGTCAACAAGGGTAACCAGATGGGCGTCTTGTCCGTACATCGTGTCACCCTCTCAGCCTCCCAGTCGAGCTCTCAGATCAACAACTTCTGGCCTCTCAGTGATATCCTTGCGATCAGGGATGAGAGAACGACCTGCCTTACGCTTGCCACCCTTCCAGCGAGTTTTACCAAAACGAGGCAACTCTTTATACAGTTCACCACCCTTGGCCTTGTCGTCCCTTACCAAGCGACACAGTGCCACATGGCTGACTGCTTTTTCAGGCATTTCAATCTTCATACGACAACTGATGTTTTCTGGTGACCACCCTAATGACAATCCTTTTCGAACAATTTGAACGTATTCTTCGCTGACTGTTTTTGCTTTTTTGGCTATGCATTCACGCTGAGTCTTTAGCTCCTCAGCAGCCTCTGGACAATAGCCCTCAGGAGAAGAATTTCTATTCAACTCATGAGAGCCTGTGGAGCGATGAACACCAAGCTCTTCAGCAATAATGGTTTGAGAAAATCCCTTTTTCTTCAAAGCATAAAGCTGATATCGTTGCCCTTGAGCCAGCTGTTGGTATTGCTTGTTTTGTGAACTCATTTCGGGCTTCTATTTCTGAGTGTTGCAGCTAAGAAATGTACCCGATAGCTGTCTCACTCTTCAAATTTCAGCCTGTTGCACTTGTTTTATTACTCCAGCTCCCCGGTAAGATACAAATCGTTTTTATCAGACTGAGCATCAGAAATACTGGTTCTGTCTTTATAGTAAGCATCGGTACGGAAACGCTGAGTGTTGTTATAGACAAACCGAGCACAACCAAACGATTGAGCAAGTAGCTTTTCTTGCTCAGGTGTCGGGTAGAATCATTCTTTATAGGCTCGTTTCATCTTCATGCGGCACAACTTTCGGTAAAAACCTGCTCCCCATCCCACGACTTCTTTTTATTATTCTTACAATTATGAGCCTCGACGACCCTATCATACGACAGTATTTATTCATAAACAGTGCATAATTCATTGAAAATGAAATACACAAAGAAGAAAGGATTGTTCAGGCTACGGGGACTCACTTTATTGATTAAATAAACATCAAAAAAATAAATCGACTACTATTTAAAAACAATCCTCATTATACGACGGTACTTTAGAATATGGCCTCAATGGCAACCACTTCTATTCATGGTAGAAAAACACAATTAAAACCACTTCCTCAGTTACCTCTTCTACATTCTCTAGTTAAAGTAATAACCTTATATGGCATATTTAATGTCTATTCCGAGGCGTCACCAATAGACGACTTGGCCGGTTCGATTTATTTTAAGTCATTTGCCTTAACTACTGATTTTTTTAATACGGAAAAAATACCATTGGCCAACTATGGGCTTTTACAATTTTCAATAAATAGCACAGTCTTATTATACCCTGTAACTAAAGGTAGCTTACCCACCTCCACCGCAGGACAATCGCTTTCAGCTACTATTGTTTCCAATATACCACAAGCAGATATAACCAATTTTGTTGCGATACCTCCATACACATTAGCTAGAGAAACGTTTTCATCTCATCTTACGGAGCCAGGCCTGACTATTGGCACTATAATTAGCCGTATTATTAATGCATTTAATCAAACATTTGAAACACAAGGCCATCCTTACAATTCTCCATCAGTAATTACATTGCTAAATTACATAGACAGTCACACTACTGACTCCTACCTTGAAATATCATCAAACCGAATGAGAAACACAGCAATTATACGAACTATATTCGCCTATTTAATGGATAAAATACAGTCATATCAGCAGTCCGGTGCCAGCGCTTTAAATCTTGAATTAGGGGCTAATCACTTGAGGCCTATGATAGATCTATACATGGCGTTTCTAATACAAACCGCCGTTGTTGACCCTCTGTATGATAATTTGATTCCGCATACCTCCTTTATGGCTCCAGCTCGCATACAAGTCCTGATTTTCAATATCATGTCATCCTCTCGATTAACGTTACAAACGTCAGTTCAGGGAATGACCTCCAGAGAACGTGTTTTTTTAGACCAACCTCTTGACATCCCTGGAAGAAGACGACACAGACCGCCTGAAGAACCCTTGCCCTATACTGAATACGGTCACTATTTAATGAAGCTTATAGGCTGCCCTCTTGAAACATATGCTGATCCATTGTTCAAATGGATGGATAGTTTGGCAGCAACACAAGAACTTGGTTATTCTGGTTATGCATACTTCGCATCCACTGCCTCTGGTCATCAACTGTCTCGAGAAGAGTACTTGCTTTATAGATATTCAAGGCTACTTTTCGTCAGCGTATACTCAAACCTCTCTGACTGGAGCCGAACCGAGATAGAAACATTAACCCGTTTAAACAACCATATAAGTGAAGAAATAGAGTTTCAGGAAGCCAGTAGAGCTCATCTTTTTCAAACGAATATTGAAGCAATAATTAGAAGGATCACAGTAGCACGATCAAGAAGTAGGTTCCTTACCAATTGCTATAACATGTTCAGAGCACTCACCATCTATGCAAACAATGTTTTATCCTATGTGGAAAAACATCCTTCAAGGGCGAGTTATTTTATTTCACAAGATGAGATTAATGAAATAATTAAAGAGCTAGAGGAAGTTATTGATTGGCTTGAAAAGCAGTACCCCTGCTGGATTAAATTAATAACTGAAAAAAAATAGAGCATTGCCCATGAATTTCATAATGGACAATGCCAAACACTGCTATCAATCCAAAGCAGTCTTACTTCCATCCGCATGCCACTTGTAAACAACAAAGTTAAAGTCTTTCAAATCACCTTTGTTATCAAATGCCAGGCTTCCTGTTGGCGTAGCAAACACATTTTGCCTCAGTACATTAGCCACATCTTCAGGGTCTTCGTTTTTGATCATGCTCATACTTTCAGCCATCACCTGTACTGCAGAGTAAGCAGGGAAAACAAAAGGTCCGGTTGCGTCATCACCCTTGGCTGTTATAGCGTCAACCAGTTTGGCATTGCCGGGGTCTTGATCGAAACTCTTGGGAAGTGTGACCAACAGTCCTTCAGAAGCGGCACCGGCAATGGCCGAGATATCTTTATTGCCTACACCTTCAGGTCCCATAAAAGGAATATTCAGACCATTTTCTGCACCCTGCCGTAAAATCAGCCCCAGCTCTGGGTGATAACCACCATAATAAACAAACTCAACCTTTTCTTTTTTCAACTTGGCAATCAATGCAGAAAAATCTTTATCACCGGAGGTAACGCCCTCAAATACCGCTACATTAATACCGGCCGTTTCTACAACCTCTTTAACTGCACGGGCAATGCCTTCACCATATTGTTGCTTGTCATGAATAACGGCTATTTTTTTAGGCTTTATTTTCTCTACAATATAACGACCGGCTGTTGGACCCTGCAGGCTATCTAACCCTATAGTTCTAAAAATCATTTGATAGCCACGATCGGTAATATCCGGGCTGGTCGATGCGGCGGTAATCATCAGCACACCTTCGTCTTCATAAATATCCGAAGCAGGCTGAGTTGATGATGAACATAAATGGCCTACAACAAAACCAACGCCATCATTTACAATTTTGTTTGCAACCGCTACGGCCTGTTTTGGATCACACGCATCATCATAAATAACCGCTTCCAGTTGCTTACCGTTGACACCGCCACCCTTGTTAATCTGCTCAATAGCCATTTTAGCGCCAGTAAATTGCATGTCGCCGTATTGGGCAACAGGACCTGTAACAGGGCCAGCCAGAGCGATTTTGATCGTATCAGCCGCTTGAGCAAAGCCAATGCTACCGGCCAGAGCGACCGATGCAGCAATGCCGAGTAATGTTTTCTTATTATTCTTCATAGAGCGTCTTCCCCAAAAGGATGCTTATAAATTGTTATTTTAAAACCCTTGGTGCTTACCACTGGCTATATTAAATATTTTTTACAGTCAAATCAGCAATTATCTATAGATTTTTATAAGACTAACGTAGGACTGCCGACGAAAGTCTAAAGGTCAACTGCCATAACGCCTCCTAAAGTTTGGAATATAAAGGAAAAAACAAAGGCGCCATGAATACTATTTAAACAATTCATAGCAAAGCCAGTCATTGAAGGAGTAAGACTATGAAAACCAAAGAAGAAAATAACAGACTGGAGCCAAAAGAATTAATGATGATTATCCTAACGGTTGTTATTGGCAACGTTTTAGCTGCCTTACAGCTGGCAACGGGATAATGGCTGGAGGACTTTGTACTATGGACACGAAAGGACAACATTACAAATTAGAGCTAAAAGAGTTAATTATTCTGACCATTTCATTTGGCAGCGCCTTAGCTACTTTGCACTTTTTCTTCAGCTCAGCTTTTTAATCATTATGAAACTACAAAGTAACGGCCGATTAATTTACGGCCGTTTTTCGTATCAGGCAGTAATGGTTTTAACGCCGCCTTCCATTCCCAGTAACAATACATTGGCAGGTCTTTGAGCAAACAACCCATTGGTGACTACACCTGTGATTTGGTTGATTTTTTGCTCCATGGTCATTGGATCAACAATCTGCATATTCCAAACGTCCAGAATCACATTACCATTATCAGTTACCACACCTTCGCGGTAAGCCGGATCACCTCCCAGCTTGACTAATTCCCGGGCAACATGGCTACGCGCCATTGGAATCACTTCTACCGGCAGAGGGAACTGTCCCAATACATCGACCTTTTTACTACCATCCGCAATGCAGATAAATTCCTTAGCCACAGCAGCTACAATTTTTTCACGGGTTAATGCAGCACCACCACCTTTAATCAAATGAAGATGCTCATTAGCTTCATCGGCCCCGTCAATGTAGAAGCGCAAGCTTGATACACTGTTCAGGTCATACACTTGAATGCCATGACCTTTCAAACGGTCAGCAGAGGCCTGAGAGCTAGCCACACAACCATCAAACTTGGCTTTATGTGCGGCCAGCGCATCAATAAAGAAGTTAGCTGTAGAACCGGTTCCAATACCGATAATCATATTATCTTCCAGATGTGGAAGAATACGTTTCAAAGCCGCTTCAGCGGTGGCTTTTTTTAGCTCGTCCTGGGTCATTACATTACCTTAAACAGCATGAGACATGGGAAAAACAAGGATTATACTACTCAAATCCGCTGAATATCCTTTAGAATGCATAAAACCGATAAAAGTCAGTATAAATAACGGATTATGATGCCTCACTATTATATAAAAAAGATTTTGGAAGCGAGTGTTTATGATATCGCGGTGGAAACCCCAATCCACGAAGCGCCTTTTCTAAGCAAGCGGCTTAACAATCAAGTGTATTTGAAGCGGGAAGATCTGCAGCCAGTTTTCTCCTTTAAAATAAGAGGCGCTTACAACAAAATTTCCCAGATCACCGAAGCAGAAAAATCAAAGGGCGTTATTGCAGCATCTGCAGGCAACCACGCTCAAGGTGTTGCACTGGCGGCAAAAAAGCTGGGCATTGAAGCCACTATAGTGATGCCTACCACCACTCCGGATATTAAAGTTCGTTCCTGTGAGTCCCGTGGGGCCAACGTTATTCTGCACGGCGACGCTTTTGATCAGGCATTAGCGCACGCATTGGAGCTGGTTGACCAGCATGGTTATACCTTTATTCATCCCTTCGACGATCCTGACACCATTGCTGGTCAAGGGACCATTGGTATGGAAATACTGCGCCAACACTCCAAACCACTAGATGCCATTTTTATACCGGTAGGGGGTGGCGGTTTAGCGGCAGGCATTGCCACATACATAAAATACCTGCGTCCGGATATAAAAGTGATTGGTGTGGAGTACGAAGAATCTGCATGTCTTAAAGCTGCACTGGAGGCCGATGACCGTGTAGTACTGCCCCATGTGGGCATTTTTGCCGATGGTGTGGCTGTTGCTCAAATCGGTGAAGAAACCTTTAAACTCTGCCGTGAATATGTTGATGAAGTCATTACCGTAACAGCTGATGAGATTTGTGCCGCTATTAAAGATATATTTGACGACACTCGTTCAATATGTGAATCAGCAGGTGCTATTGGTGTTGCAGGGCTCAAAAAATTCGTTGCCCGGGAGGCCGTTGTCGATCAATCGCTGATGGCCATCGACAGTGGTGCCAACATTAACTTTGACCGGCTACGTTATGTATCAGAACGCGCAGAAATCGGTGAAAAACGTGAAGCCATCATTTCTGTAACCATACCGGAACGTCCAGGCAGCTTTAAACAATTTTGCGAAACATTAGGCCACAGAAGCATTACCGAATTTAACTATCGTTTTCATGATCCTGAAAATGCCCATATTTTTGTAGGAGTTCAAGTTGATCCTGATAAATTACCTATCGATGGCTTGGTCACCCAATTAAGCGACAAAGGTTATCCCGTCACAGATCTGACTGACAACGAAATGGCAAAGTTGCATGTTCGTCATATGGTCGGCGGTCATAGTCAGTCGGTAGAAAATGAAGTGCTCTATTGCTTTGAATTTCCTGAACGGCCGGGTGCATTACTCAATTTCCTGAATAAACTGGGAGATCGTTGGAACATCAGTATGTTCCATTACCGTAATCACGGTGCGGCTTATGGGCGAGTCGCCGTGGGGCTTGATGTTCCGGAAAATGAACGACAGAATGTACATGGTTTTCTGGATGAAATTGGTTATCACTATTGTGAAGAAACCGATAATCAGGCTTATAAGATGTTTCTTGGGTAAGGGAGCAATCCTTACATCATTATTAGTTATTCGCATCCCGCAAGAGCACTTACAACGGGATACAGAAAATTAAAAGTCACTATGGATAGGATATGTCGTCATCACATGCACGTTCACACTCGGTGGCTGAGACAGAGCAAACATCACTGTACGTGCTATATCCTTCACATTTAAACAATTAGGTCTGGGGTGGTCTGCAAATCGTGTATCAACCATTCCCGGCTCTATTACGGTGCTTCTCACACCAGTGCCTTTCAGCTCTTCCCGCAACGTACTGCCTATGGCAGAAACCGCCCATTTTGTTGCACAATACATTGAGCCGGGTATGGTTAAACGTGCCGCTGCAGAACTCGTGATCAACACATGGCCTTTCTTTCTTTTAAGCTCTTCAAGAGAAGCCCTCAGTGTAAGCCCCACACCATAAACATTCGTTAGTACCATCTCTTTCCATTGCTCAGGATCAGAGTCAGAATAGCCACCCGGTATGCCAACAATACCGGCATTAGCAAACACAGCATCCATACCGCCAAAATAATTAATGGTTTTGGCAACCATGCTTTTTTGTGCGTCCCACGAAGTCACATCACATACAACAGGCAAGGCTTTACCTAGACCTCCTAATTCATCAGATAGAGCTTGAAGCTTCTCTTCTCTACGGGCAGCCAGAGCTACCTTCCAACCTGATTTTACTGCCTCACGGGCAGTCTCCGCACCAATACCACTGGATGCTCCGGTAATCAGCAGTACCTTTGAATCAGCCACAACACACACTCCTACTCATCCAGAGTAACATCGTAGTTTATTTGTCCTGATTCTGTATTTGCCGCTGCAGGTTATGCGCTGTTCCTTTTTCCCAATGTTTGGCTTTCACTGCATTAGTGCCCTGAAAAAACTATCAACGGTTTCAGTGACATACTCCCACCACTGAGCCGCTGATGCGGCTATAGTGGACTCATTGGATTTCTTAGTTGTATCGAGGTGTTGATCAAATATTTCCCAGAGTGCCTGCAAGCCGAGACCGAGCATGTATATCTGGTTACCATCCATGGATGACTACTAAAACCTGAGAGTTTTCGGGGCAGGTATTATCGATCAGATATTAGCATGAAATCCATAGCAAACAGCGAGGAGCCGAAAGCAGACGGTCCTCTCACTGAAAAACAGATAGAAGCACTTGTCGAGCTTGAGTCGAGCGATTTGAAAACAGGCATTGCCTGAAAGATCAAAGAGAAACTTCGCTGGATCAGAAAGGCTGAAGCACCAAGGGCTGCACGATGGCGATTAACTCACTTTATCAAGTATACAAAAGAGGCACTGGGCGACTACGATATTCTGGAGCCTGTTCGCAAAGCACTAAACACGGTAAAGAACCATGCTGCGCGGATTTTACAACGCTGGACGTCTACTTACACTAATGCCCGCATGGAAGGCCTGAACAGCCTGTTTCAGGCAGCAAGAAGTCGAGCCAGAGGCTATAGAAGTACTGATGCACTTCTGTTGATGATATATATGATCGCCAGCCCTGTAGCGAATATTCTTAAATTCATATAAAACGGCGAAGAGCCTTTTCCCCAAACATAAAAAAGCCCGTAGATTTCTCTACGGGCTTTTTTACTGCCTTGAGCGAACTCAAGGTAAATAGTGTGCCTGGCGATGACCTACTCTCACATGGGGATACCCCACACTACCATCGGCGATGTATCGTTTCACTTCCGAGTTCGGGATGGGATCGGGTGGTTCCAATACTCTATGGTCACCAGGCAAAACTGGTTGAAGTTAAAGCTTGTGCTTTATCTTCCGGAATCCAAATTCGTAATAATAAGCTTCGTTATTCTTGCTCTACACTCTCTAGCGTATGGCTTTGCTATTTCAGCAAATCGCTTTGGCGTTATATGGTCAAGCCTCTCGAGTCATTAGTACTGGTTAGCTCAACGCCTCACAACGCTTACACACCCAGCCTATCAACGTCGTAGTCTTCAACGGCTCTTCTGGGGAGTCTAGCTCCCAGGGAAGTCTCATCTTGAAGGGGGCTTCCCGCTTAGATGCTTTCAGCGGTTATCCCGTCCGAACTTAGCTACCGGGCAATGCGTCTGGCGACACAACCCGAACACCAGTGGTTCGTCCACTCCGGTCCTCTCGTACTAGGAGCAGCTCTTCTCAAACTTCCAACGTCCACGGCAGATAGGGACCGAACTGTCTCACGACGTTCTAAACCCAGCTCGCGTACCACTTTAAATGGCGAACAGCCATACCCTTGGGACCGGCTTCAGCCCCAGGATGTGATGAGCCGACATCGAGGTGCCAAACACCGCCGTCGATGTGAACTCTTGGGCGGTATCAGCCTGTTATCCCCGGAGTACCTTTTATCCGTTGAGCGATGGCCCTTCCATTCAGAACCACCGGATCACTATGACCTACTTTCGTACCTGCTCGACATGTACGTCTCGCAGTCAAGCTGGCTTGTGCCATTACACTAACCGTACGATGTCCGACCGTACTTAGCCAACCTTCGTGCTCCTCCGTTACTCTTTGGGAGGAGACCGCCCCAGTCAAACTACCCACCACACAATGTCCTCGATCCCGATAAGGGACCAGAGTTAGAACCTCAATATTGCCAGGGTGGTATTTCAAGGTTGGCTCCACAATGACTGGCGTCACCGCTTCAAAGCCTCCCACCTATCCTACACAAGCAACATCAAGATCCACTGTGAAGCTGTAGTAAAGGTTCACGGGGTCTTTCCGTCTAGCCGCGGATACACTGCATCTTAACAGCGATTTCAATTTCACTGAGTCTTGGGTGGAGACAGCGTGGCCATCGTTACGCCATTCGTGCAGGTCGGAACTTACCCGACAAGGAATTTCGCTACCTTAGGACCGTTATAGTA
>MDLC01000079.1 GCA_001723645.1 Candidatus Endobugula sertula
AGTATCTCAAACAGGTTTTTAAAGAGCTTCCTAACGCGCGGAGTATTGAGGACATTGAAAAATGTTTGCCTTGGAACCTAACACAAAGAGACCAAGGTTAGTACCCTGTCGTTCGATTGGCGCTTACATAAAAAAATACTGGCTTCGGACTCGACTCGTGTTGATGCAGAGTTAAATGTGTCTATTGACTATGAAAGACGGTTTTAACTGGGGTGGCAAAGCACTCAATAAGCCAGAAGTATCTTTTACTGCCAAGGTGACAAAAAACGGACAGCTTCTGGCCAGTTTTGGTGAATCTAAATTTACCACTAAATATGGCAGTTTTAAAGATATAGCCGTAAACGCTCAGATCGCAGCCTTTAAATGGGGGGCTGAAGATGAACCGAAGGACATTGAATTAATCTCTAAAACGATTGTGGATGATGTTTATAATGTAGGTAAGTAACTTTCAACGCCCAGAACAATATTGTTTGTGATTAGTGATTGCAAGATAAAACGCAAGCCCAAGTGCCAAGCTCCTTGTGTGCCAATTGGAATCACTTTGTAAGAGAGCTTGCAATAATATCGTGGCCTGTTTGCTACGCTTACTAAGCGCGCGGCTTGCCTAGCAGCCTTGCGCCGTTCATCTTTTCACTGTATCCGCTCCCCTTAAAAAAGCAGGGGTAGCGGCTAGTCTTTCCAGGCGTTGCCCTGTTGCTTACGATTAAATCGCAGTTACGCAAATATTGATAGTAAGCGATTAACCAACCCCACTCTATCCCTGATTTATCCCGACAGTTACAGTAACTTCTTTTTCACCGAAGAGGATACAACCATGTCTAAACGCAGCGATAGTGAATAGCTTGAGCTGATCAAACTATTTGAAAACAGTGAACTAAGCCAGACGGCTTTTTGTAAACAACATAAGATTGATCGTCAGCGCTTTCGCATTAACCGAGAGCGCTTGCAACCTCAAACTTCATTATCTCCCTTTGTCAAAGCGCTGCCCTCAAGGCAGCCTACCGCTCACGCCTCAGTCACCATTCACTATAGCTATTCTAAAATAATATGTCATAGCAAACATTATGACATATTATTTTAGAATAGCTATACATCCAAGCCCTGTTAGGTCATGCGAAACTGGAAACCACAGGGATATACACCCAAGTGAGTATTAAGCAGTTGAAGGATATACACACCATGAGCCATCCAGCGAAGGTCGATATGATCAAATGATAGGTTTATACTGTATGTACAATCGTCAATACAGATTATGTGATGCAGTTTGAATGGGATGATGCAAAAAATGCGTTGAATATCCGTAAGCACGGTATCGACTTTGAAGATGTTAAGGACATTTTTAATCATCCGGTGATGACTGTCTTGGATACTCGTGAGGACTATGGTGAGCCTCGCTGGTTATCGATAGGTTGGATTAATACTGTAGTCGGTGTTGTGGTGTATACCGAGTGTGTTGATGATGTAATCCGAATTATCTCAGCCCGAAAGGCGACAAAAAGCGAGGTGCGTCGATATGAACAAGCCATCAAAAACTGATTGGAAACGCTTAGCAGAAATGAAGGATGATGACATTGATACTAGCGATATTCCTGAGCTAGATGAAGCGTTCTTCCTTCATGCTGATATTAACGTTCCACCAAAAAAGCCTGTGACTCTACGATTGGACTCTGATGTATTGCAGTGGTTTAAGTCTCAAGGTCAAGGTTATCAAACACGCATTAATAAATTGCTGCGTAATTACATGGAAACTCATCAGCATTAGTCACGAACTAATCTGACAGTTCGAGATTGTCGGATAGTGGTGTAGCCTGTTTATCGGACGCTGTGTGTTTCTACCTCTGCTTGTCATTTGCCTTGCGGGTTCGTTCCTCACAGGCAAGTCAATATGCCAAGCTACCGTTGTGCTAATCGGAACCGGAGTTACTTCGTGAGAGAGCGCTAATAATGTCGCAGCCTGTTTCTCGGTGAATGCTGGCTTACTTCGCAAGCGTTTTTTTAAAATCCTTCGTCACTAAGCGCGCGGCTTCCATAGCCCAGCGCGCACCTTGCCCAGCAGCCTTGCGCCGTTCATCTTTTCACTGTATCCGCTCCCCTTAAAAAGCAGGGGTAGCGGCTAGTCTTTCCAGGCGTTGCCCCGTTGCTTACGATTAAATCGCAGTTACGCAAATATTGATATAAGTCAATAAATGTATACTAATAGTTGTATAAGCTAAGCGGGCGATCATACACATACACTTTGGGAAGTGTACAATGGAAAATAATATCAAAGCAATCCTACGATCCAAACAGCCGCATATTCCAACGGGTTCAAAGGAACTAAAGCATTTAGAACGCCTTATTGAAATAGGGGAACTTGATGACCTGCAAGCTGTAAGTATTCCTATTACTCCGAGGTACCTAATCACCTATATGAATTCACAAACAAGAGGACGTATAAGGTCAGCCACCGTTGTTTCTGTTACCAACCAGGCAAATCGCCCTAATCGGGTAACGGTTGCATATTTTAAAGGTTTTGTTAATAACAGCGCTCCCGCAGGGTCAACTACCTTCTCCATCCCCCCCGATTTTACTGTTGATTTTTGTACAAGGGGTTTACCAGGGGAGATAACGACTTGTAACTCAGTTCCTAATCCGGAGCTTGTTTTTGATGAGGGGCGGGCAATAGTGAGTTCAGAGCGTCCAGAAATTGGCGTAAGCGCTAGAGTGTACTATACAGAAGGTGATAAAGATGAACAACTACTCGCCATTACTGATAGTAAAGTCGTTAATTTTAATCAAGCAAACGTAGGAGACTAACGAATCACCCCTGAAAATACGACAGGATGTCGTTTTTCAGGGGCACCTATTACTCGACCCCTCCACCTGTTGCACTTGCGAGTTAAATCCTCGTTATAAATGTAATGGATACAAAGCCCTTCCTGATAAATCAGGAAATCAGTTTATAACAAGGTTGATACTCTCCATGCAGCTTCATTCTGCCTTGTTTAACAAATGACACTAATAAAGTATCCAAAGCTTGTATGATTTTTGTGTCACCTTTTAGTTCATAGACACCGTATTGCTCGATATGTTTAATACCTTGAGTTTTGACATTGCCTGCAACAATGCCAGAAAAGGCGCAACGTAATTGGGCTGCGAGAAGATAGTTTTCCTGCTTTCTATGAAGTGCTAGCTGCAACATATTTTCATGACTTGGAGTAAAAGGCTGCTGGAGCTCATCTGGAATGGTGAGAGACCAATTATAAGCGTAGAGCTCCTTATACTTACGACGATGGCGATGGATGCCTTCAATACCTTCTTGAGTACGTTTACCGACTAACGCGGGATCATCAATAATAACTTCATAATATTGGGCAGCCTCATCACCCAGTGTACAGCGAATAAATTTATCGAGACTATCAAAATATTCAGCACTCTTTTCTGAGGCAGCAAAAATTAATGGCAAATGCAACGACTGGTTAGCAGGGTGCATTAATAAACCCAGAATATACAGCACCTCTTCTACGGTACCTACACCGCCGGGGAAGACAATAATACTGTGAGCGAGCCTTACAAAAGCTTCCAGACGTTTTTCAATATCTGGAAGAATCACTAATTCATTCACGGTAGGGTTAGGAGATTCAGAAGCTATGATTCCTGGTTCGGTGATGCCAATATAACGCCCCTCTTTGATATGTTGTTTGCCATGACCAATGACTGCTCCTTTCATAGGGCCTTTCATTGCGCCTATGCCACAGCCTGTACCAATGTCTAAACCTCGTAAGCCAAGTTCATACCCTACGTGTTTGGTAAAGTCATATTCATGCTGTGGTATTGAATGTCCCCCCCAACAGATCACTAATTTTGGAGGGATATCAGCCTTAATAATATTAGCGTTTCGTAGAATACGGAAAACGGAGTTGGTGATTCTTGAGTTAGTGGTGAAATCAAATCGACTGTCAGAAGACATGTCATGGTGGGTATAAACAATATCCCGGAGGACAGAAAATAAATGTTCCCTGATACCGTGAATAATTTTTCCATCGACAAATGCTGATGCTGGTGCATTTACCATTTCCAGTTTGATACCTCGGGATTCGGAAATAATACGAATTTGAAAATCTTTGTAATTATTTTCCACTGTCAAAGCATTATCTTCGTTATTATCGGTATTTAAAATGGCTAAAGCGCATTGGCGGAATAGCTTATTTGTATGGCTACCTGCGTTCATAACGCCTTCTATTTCATCGTGTGATAATAGATTCAGGCTCTGGGTAGGCCGGACATAAGCGTATGGAACCTTCTTGACAGACATACAGGAATTGTGTTCACGGACATCAACAGGCATTGATAGTATCTCTTATAGTATCTTTATGTATTTTATGGATGATTAAAACATAGTTTATACATAGGGACATACTACTTTGTGGTTATTGCATAATAGTCAGTGGCATATAAAGATTTACCATCGAGACAGAAATAATCGCTGTTTTTTTTCAATTGGGCTAACTCATGAAGGGGTGTTACTATGAGCAGTAAGACTAAACGTGATGACATTATGGGTTTGTTGGTTAATAATCTGAACTTATGCGATAATTTCGCAAAAACAATGACTCCGATCACTTTATGAGTAAACGTCATCAACATACCCTATGTCTTAGTCTGGACAGCCTAGTCTCAGAGGACCACCCTTATCACCACCGATATCAAATAGTTCGCTCGTTTGAGCAAACATCACGCTATTCTAGGATATATGCCATAACCTTTATTTTATAATTCTTTAACTATATCTACAGGAAAAAATATTAAATAGAATAAAAACAAGAGATTAGAAGTTAATTGGCGCTCTTAAATTTGTACCATTTGGGTAATAGTAGATTGAATATCGCTTCTATTGTGTATTTTTTATTTCCTGTTCAAGTTAGGGATCATAGATAGCTACACAATCTTATTGACAGGCTCTGTTGTTATGATCATGACTTTGTTGTCTTTATTTCCACTTTTTTTGAGTGGTTTTATTCTTATGCTAGGTTATGGACTGGTCAATATTCTTGTACCTTCAAGGCTCAATATAGAAGGAATCAGTGCAGATAATATTGGTTTAATTATGTCAATGTTATTTGTGGGAGTATTACTTGGAGGGGTTTATTCTCGTCGCTTAATTATTCGAGTAGGGCATATTCGTGTCTATGCCGGATGCGCTGCATTAGCTGCCATTAGTATTCTTATGTGTAGCCTATGGGTAAGTGAGTGGTTATGGGGGATAATGCGCATTTTGATGGGTTTTTGTACAGCCACTACCAATGTTGTGTCTGATGGTTGGTTGAGTGAACGTGCGACTAGTAAGACACGGGCACGGATTTTGGCGACGAATCAGGTGGTTCTGTTAGCGGCGATGTCCTTGGGTTCTTTTATGATTAATATCGCTGACCCTACCGATTTCACTTTATATATATTAGCTGGCATATTACTTTGTGGTGCAGTTGTGCCGATTGTAATGAGTAAGGTCTCTGCTCCAGGGATAGAAGATGCGGAATCAATGTCTGTGTCTCGGCTGTTTCGATTGTCTCCAGCTGGTGTGATGGCTGTTTTGGTCTGTGGCATATTACTAAGCACCATATTAGGTATGTTGCCTGTTTATGCTAAAGCGGTGGGTATCTCTGGTTTTGACGTTTCCCTTTTGGTCGGAGCTGCCATTATGGGGTCGTTTGCCTTACAGTTTCCTATCGGTTATTTGTCAGATAAGTTTGATCGTCGGTTTGTGATGTTAACGGTTGTTATCATATCCATGGTTATCTGTCTTGTTATTCCACTAGTGATTGCTGCTGGTTCATTTATGGGGGTTTTACTATTGGTGGGAGTGAGCAGTGGAGTGATAGGCAGCCTTTATCCTTTGGGTATTGCAGAGGCCTTTGACCGATTGCGTCAGAATGAAATGGGGTCAGCGATTGGAGGGATGATCATTTTTTATGCAGTTGGCGGCATCATGGGCCCCTATGCTGCAGGTGTTGTCATGGCGTTATTGGGTTCAGCGTATTTCTTTATTTTTATGGCGGTTATTCATGGTGCGTTGGCGGCATTTGTGTTTTATCGGATTTGTGTACGTCAATCGATTCCAGTAGATCAACAGGAAAGTTTTGTGGCTCAGACAACAGCAGGTTTGGTTATTTCTTCCGAGTTAGATCCGCGTATTGATAATGCTTTTGTTGAGAATGAATTGAGCCCCGAAGCTCAAACTGCAGTCACTATGGCGCGTAAAAATCCCGTCGCCTCAATTCATTTTATTCGTTTACTTTCACAATCATTACCTGAAAAAGTGATTGAGGTTTCTAGTGCTGTAGCGTCAGTTGAGGGGGTAGATACCATCCGGTTGTATCATGCTTTAATTGAAACGTTTCCAGAAAACTTTCAAGGTGGACGTAAAGAATACAGTAAAGAACTGGCTGAGGCGTTAATTGCCGCAGCTCCAGAAAAGTCTGCTGCATTAGTTCATGGTGTCTTTGATGATGTACCTCAGGATGAAGTCGCTGAGTTGGCGATTGCCATTACAGAGATTGTTCCAGAGCAAAGTATTGAAATATTGGAGGTAGCAACCGGAGCGGTGGTTGAGGAGCATCCAGAAGTTGTTGTCGGTATTGCCGAGGCTTACCTCTCTAATATGAGTGATAACCTGGAAGGAATGCGCTACGCTGATCGTTTGGCCGATAGTAGTAAGCAAACGGTTACCGATATGGTGACGTTAATTGCTGAAGTGGCGCCTGAGCAGGTGGTTGATGTTGCAGCAGCAGCGGCAGAAGCTCTTCCGGAAAGTGCATCTGATGTGGTGGAAGTGCTAACGGAATCTGAGATGTTTGAGGGAGATATTGTCTGTGATATTGAAGATAAGCCCGATATAGTTGATGGAGATGAAATGTCAATAGACTCTAAGGAAAAGAGATCGTAAATTTAAGACAAAGGGTGAGAGTTTTTTGCTGAAAAAGCGCCGAAAAAATTTATGGTAGAGGGTACTCGGTTTCGCCTTAATTCAGCCGTCTTGTTCTGCTTGTCGATTCACGTATCAACTCCGACTAACACTGTATTTAATGTACAGAAAGTGTTAGCCGAGGTCTAAGTTTTCGCAATATTAGTCCTTAAGTTTACGTTTGATATGTAGGACAAACTGCACGTATATTTGTAATATCGATCCTATTGGAGGTCAAAACGATCCAAACGCATGACTTTAGTCCAAGCATTGACAAAGTCATCGACAAATCGCTCCTTTGCATTATCGAATGCATAGACTTCAGCGATCGCTCGTAGTTCTGAGTTCGAACCGAAGATCAGATCTACAGGAGTCGCAATGAACTTAATGTGCCCGGTCTTACGATCCACTCCTTCATACAACCCTTCGGTTTTCGCTTTACGCCATTGAATGGACATATCCATTAAGTTAACAAAAAAGTCGTTATTTAAGGTCCCAGGTTTGTCCGTGAAGACACCATACTGGGTACCATGCGTGTTTGCATCCAGAGAACGCATTCCTCCGAGCAAAACTGTCATCTCCGGTACGGTCAGTCCTAGTTGATCGGCTTTGTCTACCAACATCTCGGTCGGAGATCGATAGCTTTTGTTGGGGGCGAAGAAGTTACGAAATGCGTCAGCTGTAGGTTCGAGCAGATTAAACGATGCCACGTCCGTTAAGGCTTGAGTGGTATCAGTGCGACCTGGTGCAAAAGGTACCTCTATTTTAATACCCGAGTCCAATGCTGCTTTTTCAATTGCCGCTGCACCGCTCAAAATGATCATATCAGCGAGTGATACTTTGGTGCGCCCTTTATTATTGAATGCTTTTTGGATTTCGCTCAATTTTCCAAGTACCTTGCTTAGCTCCTTAGGATTGTTTGCTTTCCAATCTTTTTGAGGGGCTAATGCAATCCGTGCCCCGTTGGCACCACCACGCATATCACTGGTGCGGAAGCTGGATGCTGAAGCCCATGCCGTTCGCACTAGTTCTGGTACCGTTATTTCTGACTTAAGAATCTCTTGTTTGAGGCTTCTCATCTGCTTGGCATTAATCAGTGTGTCGTCGGGTGTAGGAATTGGGTCTTGCCAGATAAGTTCTTCGTTTGGCACATGGTTGCCTAAATAGCGACTACGAGGACCAAGGTCGCGATGAGTAAGCTTATACCATGCTTTGGCAAAGGCTTGTTGGTATTCGTCGGGGTTAGCCATAAAACGTTCAGAAATTTTCTTGTACTCAGGGTCGAATTTCAGTGCTAGGTCTGCAGTTGTCATTACTGGAGGATTAAACTTGCCTTTAATATGAGCGTCCGGTACAGATTTATGGAGCGATTCGTCAGTGGGTATCCATTGAATTGCACCAGCGGGGCTTCGCGTTTGTTTCCAATCGACGTTAAGTAAATTCTTCAAATAAAGTGTCGTCCATTGTGTTGGTGCTTGTGTCCAGGCACCTTCTAAGCCACTGGTGACGGTATCTTCTGAATGACTTTTACCGCAGATGTTTTTCCAGCCCAGCCCTTGTTGTTCAATCGGTCCGGCTGCGGGTTCTGGCCCGACACATTTACTTGATTTATAAGCACCGTGCATTTTGCCAAAGGTGTGTCCTCCAGCAATAAGTGCGACTGTTTCCTCGTCGTTCATCGCCATTCGGCTGAAGGCGATTCGAATATTTTTCGCGGAACCCATTGGGTCAGGTTCTCCTCTCGGGCCCTCCGGATTTACGTAGATTAAACCCATATGAGTAGCACCTAACGGACGTTGTAATTCACCGTCTTGGTCATGGCGATCACTGGCAAGCATCTCCACTTCTGGACCCCAGTAGACTAAGTCAGGTTCCCAGTCGTCGGTACGACCGCCAGCAAAGCCATACGTTTTGAAGCCCATGTTTTCTAGTGCTACATTGCCCGCTAAAATCATTAGATCGGCCCATGACAGACTGACATCATATTTTTGTTTTATCGGCCACAGCAAACGCCGTGCCTTATCCAAATTGCCGTTATCTGGCCAACTATTGAGTGGGTCGAATCGCATTTGACCGCCATCAGCGCCACCGCGTCCATCTAACGTTCGATAAGTGCCTGCGCTATGCCAGGACATGCGAATAAAAAATGGACCATAGTTACCGAAGTCAGCGGGCCACCAGTCCTGTGAGTTGGTGAGCACAAAGTCGATATCTTTTTTCACAGCATCAAGATCGAGTTTGTTAAATTCTTCGGCATAATTAAACGATTCTCCTAAAGGATTGGAGCGCAAGTCATGATTACGCAGGAGAGAAAGATCTAACTGATCCGGCCACCAAAATTGATTGTTTTTTGGTGTGCCCGCCACTATATATCTGGACCCCGATGCCTCTTTGGGTTTGTTGATATTGTCACTTACAGCGATGTTTGATACTAAAGAAATTGCTGATATTCCTGCCAGCAACGTAGTTTTAAAAAAAATACGTGTTTTCATGGAGATTTCCTCTTTGCGCTTTGTTGTTGTTGTAATACGCTTAGTCAGATGGACTACCGTTATATGACTTCACGTGTTTTTATAACATCGTTTGTTTAGAACACTTCTAGGGGTTTACTCATTAGTTGACCGATATTCAAAGTATGCAAGTGAGGCTTTTGGTGTGCCAATACTTTTCCAGACACATGTTTAAGCTGCTTGCTGACCATTTTCATATACCACTATAACCAAAGATAGCCTGTTTAATTTCTTCTTTGATTTTGAATTGGCAATGATCAACCAATTCAGTTTTTAATGAATGGAAAAGGCTTGCGGATGCTACATTATACCAACAGCTTTCTTTACCGCTCATACTCTAGATAGTTCCATGAACTATCGACGCAAGTCCAATAGCTCTTAGACACTTATGGGTTACCTAAACAAGTCTTTTTTATGACGTTCAGGACTATAAAACCACCCATGAAGCAATTGTTTATAGGTTCAGCTTCTTTCATGGGCATGTATATGTAGAGGTTGGTTTGGCATTATGTACTGCGTTAAGGTTTTTTCTTGAGTTTGATTCGCTAAATTTTATGGCGCAAAAACCCTGTATTTCAAATAGTCACCCATTATTCCTATGTACATCTTCATTCAATGCATATTCCACTCCAAGATGAACACCTTCTCCAATTGAAAATGATCACCCCCTGCGATTAAACGTGATCAGTCTCT
>MDLC01000080.1 GCA_001723645.1 Candidatus Endobugula sertula
TTTTCATGTGCGGACAGTAATAGGTTTTATTATAAAATTCAATAGCTTATTTAAAAATCTAAAAATCATTCGCTACAAGTATATTCAGAGCCCAATGGTTTTTTTGTAGGGCTGTGAATTATCATAAACAATTACTGGGTTCAGTAAGGGATATAATGCCACCGGTTTCTCCTTTATTGAGTCAGGAGCAACACGCATTTCTGCTCCAGCATGTATACTGAGTAATCTTTATCGGACTTAGGTTTCCTAGCAGCGAAAGCGCAAGATCGATCTCTGATAAAAGCTTTTTTAGCAATCAATAAGTGCTTGCCCCCTGAATAAAAATTATATTTTCTGATCAGTCGCGTGAGTTATTTCATAACCAGTGATGCCTCTGTTTGAGTTACACCGGTTTTGTCATTTCAAATGGTTGGCAGATATTTTCAAGCGTGGAAATTAATAAGTGGAGTTGTCTACATCCAATGGCTGCTATCTTAACAAGCACCAATGTAAACATAGTCAAGGGCAGACAATTCTTTAAAGAACGATCTACCCTTTTATATCATCCGGTTTATGACAATAAATTGATTAAGAAAATTGATTCATGGTATTGTCTTTACCAGAGGCTTTTAACGCTGCTTCACCAGAAAAGTACTCCTTATGATCATCACCCATGTCAGAGCCTGCCATGTTTTGATGTTTAACACATGCAATACCTTGACGGATTTCTTTACGCTGAATATTAGCTACATAACCCAGCATGCCTTGATCACCAAAGTACTCTTTCGCCAAATTGTCAGTAGACAATGCGGCCGTGTGATAGGTGGGTAGCGTAATCAAGTGGTGGAAGATGCCTGCTTCACGGGCTGCATCAGCTTGGAAGGTACGGATTTTCTCATCAGCTAATGCCGATAGTTCTGAGTCATCATATTCAGCGCTCATCAGCTTATCGCGGTCATAGGCTGATACATTTTTGCCTTCTTCAACCATGGCATCAAATACCTGTTGACGGAAGTTTAAAGTCCAGTTGAATGATGGTGAGTTGTTGTACACTAGCTTCGCATTAGGAATTACTTCGCGAATACGGTTAACCATACCACCGATTTGACCAATGTGTGGCTTTTCAGTCTCAATCCACAAGAGGTCTGCACCGTTCTGTAAAGAAGTAATACAATCAAGTACACAGCGGTCCTCACCTGTGCTTTGACGAAATTGGAACAAGTTGCTTGCTAGACGTTTAGGGCGAACTAATTTGTCACCTTGTTTAATCATAACGTCACCATTGCTCACATCATCCAGAGACACTTCATCGACATCCAAAAAGTTGTTGTACTGGTCACCCAAATCACCAGGCTCTTTAGTCACTGCAATTTGTTTGGTTAAACCAGCACCCAAAGAGTCAGTACGTGCAACAATAACACCATCATCAACACCTAACTCCAGAAAAGCGTACCGTACAGCACGGATTTTCGCCAGAAAGTCTTCATGAGGTACCGTCACTTTACCATCCTGGTGACCACATTGTTTTTCATCAGACACTTGGTTTTCAATTTGAATACAACAAGCACCCGCCTCAATCATTTGTTTAGCCATTAGGTAAGTCGCTTCTGCATTACCAAAGCCTGCATCAATATCAGCAATAATAGGCACGATATGAGTGACGTGACCCTCGATAGCCGCCTGGACTTTCGCCTCTTCTGCAGTATCACCGGCTTCACGAGCTGTGTCTAACTCACGAAACAAACCACCGAGCTCACGGGCATCAGCTTGACGCAGAAAAGTGTATAGTTCTTCAATTAAACTCGCTACTGATGTTTTTTCATGCATAGATTGGTCTGGTAATGGGCCAAATTCAGAGCGTAATGCAGCCACCATCCAACCCGATAGATAAAGGTAACGACGGTCCGTACTGTTAAAATGTTTCTTGATAGAAATCATTTTTTGTTGACCGATAAATCCATGCCAGCACCCTAAAGACTGGGTATATTGTGAAGAGTCCGCATCATAAGCTGCCATATCATCACGCATAATTTTTGCAGTGTATTTGGCAATATCCAAACCTGTTTTAAAACGGTTTTGAATTCTCATGCGTGCAGCATATTCTGGGTTAATGGCGTTCCAAGAACTACCATTAGCTTCGCGTAAAGCAGCGATAGCTGCAGTATCTTGAGTGTAGTTGGACATGTTAATCCCTCTAAATTAATAACGATATTTACAAAACAGTAAAAATAATTTTCGCTAATCAGCTAAATCATTTTCGTGAGTGTTAACCTGTGAACCAGGCCAATTAATATCACGGTGAAACTGCAAATTTAGTAACTGTAACCCTAAAGAATCAACAGTAGTCAGTAATTTGTTGTAATGCACCCCGAGATAAAAATGTCTTGGCGACTCTGTACAAATATCCATATGTAAAAAATCGCCTACATTACTGTTAATCATCACTATAGTGGTGACTAATTCAAACTAATGATTACTGTGCTTTTGCCTGACGACGATATTGATGCAATAAAGGTTCGGTATAACCACTAGGTTGTTGCCGACCTTTAAAAATCAAATCTGTTGCCGCCTGAAAAGCAATACTCTGTTCAAAGTCAGGGCCCATATTTTTGTATAAAGGGTCCCGAGTATTTTGCTGATCAACGATAGTAGCCATTTTTTTCAGACTATTGATAACCTGCTCTTTGGTGCAAATAGCATGGTGAAGCCAGTTCGCAATATGCTGGCTTGAAATGCGTAAAGTGGCACGATCTTCCATTAAACCAACATTATTAATATCAGGTACTTTTGAACAACCTATCCCTTGATCTATCCAGCGAACCACATAACCCAATATACCCTGAACGTTGTTATCCAATTCATTCATTATCGCTTCTTCACTCAGTGTTTCCGTCAATAATGGCAGTGTTAATATGTCATCAATACTGGCTCTTGTACGCGTTTTAATTCGATCTTGTTCAGCAAACACATCAACTTGGTGGTAATGCAGTGCATGTAAAACTGCCGCAGTCGGTGATGGTACCCATGCGGTATTAGCACCGGAAAGAGGATGCGCTTTTTTCTCTTTAAGCATATCGGCCATTCGGTCAGGCATGGCCCACATGCCCTTGCCAATCTGAGCTTTACCCTGCAGGCCACAAGCCAAACCAATATCCACATTAGCGTTTTCATACGCAGTAATCCAGGGCTCATTTTTAATTTTATCTTTGGGTAAAAACGCCCCGGCTTCCATACTGGTGTGGATTTCATCACCTGTACGATCCAGGAAACCGGTATTAATAAATATACAACGCTCCTTGGCCATACGGATACATTCTTTTAAGTTCACCGTCGTACGACGCTCTTCATCCATAATACCAATTTTTACGGTATTCTGAGATAAACCCAATATGTCTTCAATACGAGTCAATAAATCACAGGTAAACTTCACTTCTTCTGGCCCGTGCATTTTCGGCTTTACAATATAAATGCTATCTGTTTGACTATTAAAAATTTTACTACTTCTATCTTTCCCAATATCCAGTGAACCAATCAGCGTCGTAAATATGCCATCAAGAATACCTTCAGGAATATCATTACCATCACTGTCCTTGATAGTATCAGTCGTCATCAAATGACCAACGTTACGAATAAACATCAAACTACGACGACGAATATTGTACGGGCCCCCATCTTTATCGGTATAGGTTCGGTCTTTTTTCATTTCTCGTACGGATGTCTTATTACCTTTAGTCACCGCCTCAGATAAATCACCCCGTATTAAGCCCATCCAGTTACGATAAACATCAATTTTATCTTCACTATCTACAGCGGCTACCGAGTCTTCACAATCCATTATGGTCGTCAATGCAGCTTCCAAACGTACATCATCAATACTGGCAATATCTATCTTGCCGATTTCACTATTGGGTGCGATACGAATCTCAACGTGTAGCCCATTGTTTTTAAACACCAGTTCAGTAGGCTCATTTTTAGGACCATTGTAAGCAACAAATTGTTTGGGATACTTTAAACCAATGTAAGTACCATCTTTTAGTACGGCAGTTAATTGTTGGTAGTAAACCTGATACAGCGTCACGTCATGATGTGAACCAGATTCCAGTGGAAAATGGCGGTCCAGAAAATTACGCACAATCCGAATAACCTCAGCCCCTCTCAATGCGTTATACGCACCGTTGGGCTTTAATTTACCGGTTTTAGGGATGACATCACTACTGTATAGCGCATCATACAAACTCCCCCAGCGTGCATTTACCGCATTCAATGCAAAACGCGCATTTTTTATTGGTACCACCAACTGAGGAGCCGCAACAGCCGCAATTTCTTCATCAACATTTTCTGTTATTATGGAGAAGTCGTCGCCTTCTACTACTAGGTAACCAATATCTGTAAGGAACTGCTTATAGGCTCCAATGTCTACCTGGGTATAGTCATTGTTGCGATGCCAATCATCAATCTGACGTTGCAGGCTTTCTCGCTTAGCCAACAGCGCTTTATTGATGGGCATAAACTCTTCCATCAAACCTTGAACATCCAGCCAAAACTGCTCACCATTTAGCGATGTTAGGGGCAATACTTCACCTTCAATAAACTGACGAAACTCTGAGTTAATGGTTAACCCCTGACGTGTGCTCATTTCACAATTACCTCTAGGACGTACGTTTTGCGATTAGCTCCCGACTAATTTCGCTCTTAATAACCAATTAATGTTGATTTAAAAGCTGGTTTAGCAAGTGCACATGGTTATTTCCAACACTGAGTGTTATTCTACTGTAAAAATTTACTGCAATTTAACAATTAAAATTTCACAACGTTAATTTCACAATATGATTAAAAAAACATCATTACTCAGGAAAGGGCACTTTCTCGGTACTAAAATTCGCAATTTGAGAAAACGCAACAACCTGACGATGGAAGATCTCTCTATGCGTTGTATACAGATTAATCCAGACCATGCACCCTCAGTATCTTATCTGTCTATGATTGAAAATGGTAAGCGGGTGCCCAGTGAATATATGCTGGAAATTATAGCCCGAGTTTTCCAAAAAGAACCCAAATGGTTTTTGGATGAGGTAACAGATCAAGACTTGATAGTCAGCACCAGGCAAAAGAGGGGGGGAATTCATGGCGTAGCCTTGGAACCAGAGTTTCTTTTTTCCAAACAACATTTACAAAGTGCTTTACCAGAAATGCTCTCTCAAACGGGCACCTCTGGCGATCAGTTTGCCCACCTGTTAATCCGAGCCCACCAGGAGTATAACCAAAACAACTTCCCCGATCTGGAAAAAGCTGCCGAGGCTGTTGGCAAAAAACAAATGCCTCTTAGTCTTAATGATACTTATGCCTTAGTAAAAAAAATGGGCGTAGAAATCAAGTGGTTTAATCGTGATCCCGAACCTATTACGAATGAAACCAACAAATCCTTTAAAACGTTAGTGCGATCATTCTATGAACCACCCGGCGTTATTTATATAAACAAAGCCTTACAGCAATATCCAGAACGTTTAAAGTTTGATTTAGCCACGCATATTGGACATTACACTCTATATGGTAAAGATGGACTTCCCAGTATGAATGCAGCCGGGCATGGCCTCATTAGTCGAGCCCGTGATGAGGCCAATGAATTACACGAGTCAATGACGATTGATTCCAATGATATTTTACAAGCTTGGAGAGATTTTGAATGCAGCTCCTTTGCCAGTGCCTTACTGTGCCCCAAACCGCCTTTTAAACAACATCTGAACCGTCATGCCTACGCCATTGACACCAACTCGGCTATCGGTGTTTCACCCTCCGTCTATATGAGGAGGATGACATCCGTTTCTCCTTACCCTCATTGGCATTACTTTGATGCCTATACACCTGACAGACTGAAAACCATCTACCGGGGTAATGGCATTCCTTTACCCATTGGGAATATGCGCCCTATTCAGGATCCTTGTCCTCACTGGTCATTATTTAGGGTGTTGATGGATGAATCTGCCACATCCCAACCCAGAGCTCAAATTTCGATTTTACGTACCGGAGACGAAGATAGAATCTACTCCTGTGACTCGATTAAAACCAGAGATATGGCTGGCAACCCACATGTACTTTGTGTGGGCATAGAACTCAACCCAGCCATTGAATCTCAGGATATTGACCCAAGAGAAATTACTGAAGCGGTTAAAACCAACTGTCAAAAGCACAATGGTGAGGCACCTATTCCACAAGCGATTAAAAAAGAACTCACCAATGTGAGTAAAATACTCAATATTACCTGGATTGAGAGAGGGCTAGACAATAATGCCATTTTAATTTGCCCACGTGGGAGCCTGTGTCCAAGAGACCCCAAGTGCTTCCAAAAACCCAGTTTAATGGATACTTCCCCTAAATTAGCGGATATCCGACAGCAAATTATTCAAGAATGTTAGTGGTGTTGGTGAAACTTGGGATAAAAAGGTAACATGTACTCCTAATCACACTTACTTTATCGGTTGTACCTTTTTCATGGTCTCTAGTTTAGCAATTCCTCGTCTGAACCATACTTCAGCAGTCCAACAACAATACCTTAAATTTATTGCATTACTAAAAGCGTGTGATTTTTCTGGTGAGCTATGCCCTGATTATGCAAACCGTATCGTGCTTTCCACCGATAATTCAATCTATCAAGTATTGCCTCAAGGGGTGATTTACCCCAAAAAAATCGCAGATTTAGTAAAAATTGCTGAACTCAGTAATACGAATCAGTTTCACGATATAGTACTCAGTCCACGTGGCGGAGGTACAGGAACCAATGGTCAATCTTTAACGGATGGTTTAATCGTTGATCTCTCTCGCTATATGAATCATATTCTGGAAATTAATGTTGAAGAACGCTGGGTAAAAGTGCAGTGCGGTGTTGTTAAAGACCAACTCAATGCAGCAGTAAAACCCTATGGTTTATTCTTTGCCCCAGAATTATCAACCAGTAACCGAGCGACTATTGGTGGTATGATAAATACCGATGCGTCAGGACAAGGCTCCTGCGCTTATGGCAAAACCCGCAACCATGTGCTGGAACTCACCACCGTCTTACTCGATGGCAGTGTATTACATACATCGACAATTGACGATGACACTCTCTCGTCACAACAACAACAAGCTAATCGTACTGGTCATATTCATCGAACCGTTGATGAGATCCAAAAGCGCTATGCTACTGACATTGAAACAACCTTTCCTCCATTAAACCGTTGTTTAACCGGGTATGATCTAGCACATATCCGAGATGAACAGGGTCAATTTAATCTGAACAATATACTTTGTGGTAGCGAAGGCACACTGGGATTTATTGCCGAAGCCAAGCTAAACCTCTTGCCGATTCCACAGAAGACCGCTCTCATCAATTTATGCTACAACAATTTTGATACTGCCCTGCGTGATGCCAAGTCTATTATGGAAGCAGGTCCCACCTCGATAGAGACTATTGATTCTACCGTGCTTAATCTGGCAAAAGGTGACATTATCTGGGCCAATGTAGCAGAGTTTTTTCCTAAGGACGATGAGCACTGTCTGGAAGGGGTTAACTTTGTTGAATATACCGCAGACTCAGAAATTAAGCTGCAAGAAAAAATGCAAGCTTTACTGAATCAGCTAAACGATCATCGTCACCACAATATTAGCTATACGATTGCTTATGGTGAAGATGTTGAAAAAATTTGGGGGATGCGTAAAAAATCCGTCGGTTTGTTGGGGAATATCCAGGGGGAAGCGAGGCCCGTCCCCTTTGTTGAGGATACTGCTGTACCTCCGGAACACTTGGCTGACTTTATTGTAGAATTTCGCGCATTATTAGATTCATACCAACTGAAATATAGTATGTTTGGTCATGTGGATGCAGGCGTATTACATGTACGCCCCATTCTGGATATGAAAGATCCTGCTCAGGCTTCGATGGTTCGAACCATCACGGATCGTGTGGTTGAGCTCACACATAAATATGGTGGCCTATTATGGGGAGAACACGGCAAAGGAGTACGCTCCGAATATGCCTTAACGTTTTTTGGTGACCTTTACCCTCAGATTCAACGTATAAAACAGGCTTTTGATCCCAGAAATCAACTTAACCCCGGAAAAATTGCTTCCCCTGCTGCAGACATTCCCTTATTAAAGATTGATGAAGTTACTACCCGAGGAGAGTGGGATAGGGAGATAAAAACTCAAAACTGGAAAGGCTATAATGAAGCTATGTTTTGTAATGGTAATGGTGCATGCCATAATTGGAATCCTGATGACCCTATGTGCCCTTCCTGGAAAGGAACTCGTAAAAGAACGCATACCCCCAAGGGACGTGCTGCCCTGATTCGTGAATGGCTAAGACAACTTAACAAGCACAACATGGATGCAATTAATATCAGCGATGCTTTACAGCAGCAGGAATGGTATATAAAAGTATTAGCAATCCCTGAACGTATTAAGAATAGCATTGGAAAATCACGAGGGAAATATGATTTTTCCCACGAAGTGCACGAATCAATGATGGCATGCCTAGCGTGTAAGTCCTGTGTAGGGCAATGCCCTGTTAAGATTGATGTGCCAGAATTCCGTTCCAAATTTTTAGAACTGTATTACAGTCGTTACCTGCGTCCATTAAAAGATTATGTCGTTGGAAGCCTGGAGTTCATGTTGCCTATTGCTGCTAAAGCACCAAAAACCTATAACCTAATCATGGGATCAGCATGGGTACAATACGCTATGAGTCACTGGGTAGGTTTGAGTAACATCCCATTACTCAGCACGATCAACTTTGATAGTGAACTACAAAAGCTGGGAGTACGTTATGCAACACTCAACAATATAGAGCAACTTAATGAAGAACAAACAACAAACTCTGTTATTATTGTTCAAGATGCCTTTACCCGCTTTTTTGAGACCGAATTGCTTCTTGATACGATTAAATTATTAACGTCTCTGGGCTTCACTCCCTGGGTGACCCCATTTTTTCCAAATGGCAAGCCGCTGCATGTTCATGGTTTTCGCAAAGCTTTTTCAAAGACAGTTATAAAAACAAGCCAGCAAATTGACAAACTTGCCAGCACAACTATTCCATTAATTGGTGTTGAACCTTCAATGACATTAGCTTACCGAAGTGAATACCAAAAAGTGCTGGGTAAATCTCTGCCGGTCATGCTCATTCAGGAATGGTTGGCCACCCAAACGGATAGATTGAATAAAGCATATAAACAGTCCTCTATTCACTATAAACTATTAGCCCATTGCACAGAAAAAACCAATGCCTCTGACTCTATAAACGACTGGCAGTCTATTTTTATGGCATTAGGGCACCAATTAGACCTTGTTGATGTAGGATGTTGTGGTATGGCGGGTACTTATGGCCATGAAACACCTAATGTAGAAGTCTCAAAGCACATCTACTCTCTCTCTTGGGACAAGGTGATTGAAACATCTGAAAATTCTCAACAGCTATTAATTAGTGGATTTTCTTGCCGCAGTCAAGTAAAAAGAGTATCAAACAAAAAGGTTCTCAGCCCACTACAAGCACTATTGAGGCATTGCAAAGAGTAAGCATAATCTATTATGTTGACTGCAGCGTAATGCCTGTTGTAAACGATAAGTCCGAATGACTATGAAAGTGTGAAATAACCCTAAAAATTTTTTTTAATACCATAAAGTAATAAAAAATGTGGGTCAACCCTATCTATTACTGCTAACTTCCTTTATCTAACATCTGTACTACACTATCAGTATTCATCCATACTTCCAAAACAATCGGTGAGTTTTAGGAGCGAGTGTGTCATCAGTGCCTTTAAAAAAAACTATTGGTCTCCGTTTGCTACGTTATGTTTTTGGTTGCTATTTCGCAGTTACCCTCGTCGTCACTTCCATCCAACTTATTTCAGAATATATTCACGTTAAAGGAAACATATTTCAAGAGTTGGCTCATTTAGGTGAAACGGTAGAAGATGGTCTTTCTGTATCCATGTGGAATTTCGATATTGAGCAAATCAAATCAATACTCTTTGGCATCAATAAAGTTGCTATGGTTGCTGGAACCAAAGTAACGGATACCAGAAAAGTGATGGCTGCGTATTCCACTGAAGATGATCACCGCCAACGATTAAACATGATCGCTTTTTCTTCCTAAGCATTCAGAATGTTCT
>MDLC01000081.1 GCA_001723645.1 Candidatus Endobugula sertula
CGCGAGGATGCTGTCCGAAAATTTGACCGAGGAGAGTCACCAATTCTTGTTGCTACGGATGTTGCCAGTCGTGGCTTGGACATCAAGGGTGTAGAGTACGTGATCAATGTTTCATTCCCATTAACTATTGAGGATTATGTCCATCGAATTGGGCGAACTGGCCGTGCTGAATCAGAAGGCGAGGCATTTACTTTTTTTACATCGCATGATAAACACCTTGCAGGTGCATTACAAAACATACTCCGTGAAGCCAATGAGACTATACCGCCAGAGCTTAGCCAGTTTGGTAATAATGTAGAGAACAAAGAGCACGCACTGTACGGCAGTCATTTTAGAAAATCTTCCGAAGCAGGGGAAATGAAGAAAGTTGAACACGTCACCTTTGACGACCAACATGATGATTAAATTGCCAAAGGGGAAGCTGGATTTGCTCGACCGGTTTTAGAAAAAAAAAGGTAATGCCTGGAAAAAGCGTTTATGCTTCAAGTGCGTTCTGTAACAAAGTCACCAATCGTTTACGATCCCGATAGGTTAGCGAATGACCGGATTTGATCAAAGCTGCCTTGCTATGGCCAATGCCATTCCAATTGTCTTCTAGGATCAATATTGCCTTGCTGGAAAAGTCAAATCACTTGCGTCGTCCTTGCAAACTTATTTTTGATGAAATTTTTTAGCTTCTGTGTAGTTCATAATAGCCAAATGCAAACTAGATTGTTTATACAGCAGCTCTTGTCATATTTGATCACTCAGAAATAGTCTCTTATTGCCATTTTGTTGGCAGACTTACTTTATCCTGGTGGACCTTGGTTATCAAGACCTTGGACAGTGATTGCCAAAACGCTGCAAGTGACCCAAAGCAAAATATTTAGAAAGTTTTGACCGTTCAAGCGATGACAGAGGCAGCATTACTACCGTATTTCTTGATTATTGTGCAAAACCTTTCAACTTGATAAACGGTACGGGCTGTTAAAAGTCAAAAAGAAGGTTTGAGAGATTATCGATGCCCGAAATAATTAATGCGTATCAGCGCCGTCGCGATAACCAGGTTAGAAAAAAAATCCAAAAATGCAATCACGATTAATATAAAGCGCAATCCGCTCCGAAACAGAGCCAATAACTCAATCACAGCACAGCAAGTAAGAGACCAATAGTAGCAAAAACAAATCTGACTAATGAAAGAGAGCTAAGAATTGGAGTAAGTAGCTGAAGATGGAAATTGACATATAGCTGCTGTCAATGTTGCAGACAAACATCTTTCACTCTCAAGATATGGCTCCCACAACTTGTCTGATTGCTTCGCCGACATAATTTCTACACGGCCATCCAAGTCAATCAAACAACGTGGCCAAGACTGATGATTTAATACATTCAATTTATAGAACATCTGAATTTTTTTTCGTCCTCCGTCGATCTGGAACCCTGCTATCCAAACCTTACTTAGTCCACGAAAACCTCGAGCAGTGTCGCCAATTTGATGAGGCATTCTAGGCAACAAATATGCATGAAATATGAGAGCCTGAAATGCTTGGTACTTTACGAACCGGGTTGTCAACTTCGATTCGGGAATTTCTATCCGTTCACAAATTGTTTGCAGTTTTGACTCGACATTTACATGCAAAGCTGACCATTAGCCTGATCTACAAATACAATAAAACGGCGTCTACTTGAATCCCTCATGTGCATTCACTCTCTTGCTGCTGCAATCCATTCCATCCTCACTTCCAAACCTCACATATACTCGTTCAAGATCTGTGATAGGTTCGTTCATAGAAAAGTCGCACAATGCCAATGTAAAAAAAGTATCTTCATCAATATTGACCAAAGTGGTTGACGGCTACTGGCTGCAAACTAAGCAAGCGTTTCCGCGATACATTTTCAGAGCAGGGAATAATGATGGTATAAACTGACAAATCATGGATCAACCCTGGTCATCTTCAATGATAACCAAAACAAGTTGAAGTGATTTGAAGCGTCTTATGTCAAAGTACAGCCCAAAGATGTTGGTGCCAATAGCATATGTAGCTTTCGCAGGCATCGATTATGCAGAAATAACATTGAAAATCGAGAGTTTTAAAGGTTTCGTGTATACCAATGCAATGCAAAACTTAGTCCCGGCTTCTGTCGCTCTATGCAACTGCACAACAAGATTACCATCGTCGTCTGCAAAATCCACACCAATTTGATTATCAGATTCGCCATTTAAAATGTCATTCAAAGCATTTGTCTCGTTCTCGGGTACGTTGGTCCCAAGGACCGATATTGTTCGTGATTGAAAGAAGTCAATAAATGGGATCTCAGCTTGTTTCAAACTAATTTTACTTTGAGTGATTTGACAAAGTATTATTTTACGAGCAACTTGTGCAATTCAATCACAGACAAACAAACCTCAGAGCTGACTAATAGCATGTGAACAGACTTTACCATATTATACAATATATTCATACTAACCTGCAAGGGTTAACATCGAGGAACATTTTTTTCAATCCAGCTTAAGCACATTGTAAATCAGTTTGGAAGAGCAAAGAAAAAGATTAGTTACAAAGTAGAACACAACAGTATAATACTAGCGCAAAAGTTTTTAATCTAAAAGAAGGGAAATTGGCAGGATAAGCTGGTGTCAACGGATACGCATTGGAAGTAGCAGCAGGTGTCAATGGATACGCATTGGAAGTAGTAGTAGCAGGTGTCAACGAATGCGCAGGAATGGTATTTTCAGCCTTGAAAAATGGTTCCCATAGCTCCTCTGGTTGATAAGCCGAAACAAATGCTTCCAAACCGCGCAAATCAGATATCATAACCAAGATGGGCTTATCGCACGTTGCCCACTCAACGTCCTGAAAATTTATGTAAGAAGGAAATACTGAGATTTTGTCACTAAGGACTCCAGAATATAACCATTGCAAAGAAATCGTTTGTAACCCGCGATCATCACTGTTTTGAAACGTACAAGTCGCCAATGAAAAAGAAAAAAATGCGGCGTTGAAAAGTTTTGGGTAGTTTGCTAATCGAACAGTGAACTTCGATTCAGGTATTCCCACATTGGCTAGATATGAGTTTTCATATTGATTGCCCATTGACACGCAAATTTGGTCATCAAGTGGCTCTACCAAAACAGAGCAAAATATGTTTGTAGTATATGCAATAATTTCATCAGATTCTACGGGTGTGCCAACGCAGCCATAATCTTCATAAAATCCAATAGTCACTCTTACGCGATCAAAGTCAGTAACCAACGCATTTGTGGCACAGTCAGACAACACCACTGACACGAAGCTACCTAGACTAGATGTGGTGAAAAGTGGCTCAGAGGAAATTGGCTGGAAGGTAACCAAGCGGTCTGGTGAGATATTCGCAACGCACGAGACAATGATAGAATAATCTGACACAACCTTTATCAGCTTCGGGGCAGTGGCATCTACAGTGATGTTTATTTGGTGCGATAGAAAGCGACTAACGCTGACATTTTGCTTAGCAGCGTTAGTGTCAAGACTAAATTCAACATTTGCAGTAAACGATAATGCAGAAAAAGAACATTGATAATGGCTCGGTTCATCAAAGCCGTATATACTCATGTGAAACTTAGTCCCGCCTTCTGTAGCTCTAGGCAGTTGCGCGAGGATGTTATTATAATCGTCTGAATAAAACACGCCAACTTGATTGTCGGAGCAAAATCCGCCACCAAATACAAAATTAGAAGTCAAAAGTTTTGTTTCATTCTCGGCTACCGTCCCAATATTTGTTATGAACTTTTCATCACATCCTGCGCCAGGAGGGGAGGAGAATATATTGCAGGTAGAGTTGTAACAAGAAAAAGAGAACGATTCCTGTGTCTTAAAACTGTTCACGGTGTAGTAGTAGTTGGTGTCGCTCTGGAGTTCTTGTCCTTGTACAACAACAGCAAATATCGCGGTAAAATAAAGTAACCAAAGCATTGTGGCATTGTGAAGCCTCGGTCTGAAGCAAAATTACATGACTATACTGGAGCAACGAGATTCCTTGACGAGCTTGATTGTCAATTTTTCCTCATTTCTTCTATCCTTCTCTAGGTTAACCCAGAGTCTGGGAATACAAACCAAACCGAATTATATTGGATACCTTGCGTCTTAGACAATTTCGTTCGTTTTCAGATAACAAACACAATTTTTCCATACGCCAATGACGAGGAGACAACGACCGCTCTTTTTAGTAGACTTAAAGTATAAAAAGCGCCTTTTCATTTGCTTGATTATACTTTAATGGCCAGTAAAAAATGTTTCGATCATTTCATGACAATTTAGAACAGTAGCGTTTGTGGAGGGAAAGAGTTTACTAGATTGTGTTGAAATCAATAGTGAAGAAAATAAAAATTGTTTCAAGTTTTTTGTTGAGGTTTAATGAGGATCTACGCTGGATAAAAAATCGGGGATAGTTTTCAAGACTGTCAAAACTCTTCTTTCTGTGAATCGGTTTTGTCCTATGATTCAATCTTTACTAGGATATTTTAGTTTCGTCGTCCTCATATCACACTCTTGCAATAAATGATTTCGGTTATGATATACATTGCAAGTTTGGTCAGCTTGGCACATAGCTTTCTCGTTCTATTCCTAATTTTTTTTCACTTCGAGTCAATATTTCGGTCAATTCGGCGACAAATAACTCTGCTTACCCGCCCTTAGCAATATTATGGCAGAAAGCAATCATCGGCACAACCCTGAAGAAAACTATTTTACATTAAGCAAATTCATTTACTTGCTTTTCCCTAATTGACATGATATTGTGAAACGCTTGCTTATAGAAAACACGCTACTACACCTACCACTATCCCGACGTATTTCGTTTACATGTACTTTGATTCCCATAGGTACCTTGGTAGAATTTCGAAAGTGCCTGTGGTGGTGTGAGGATGGAAGAAAATGGATTCAACTCATCAGTCATGAACGCGTATCTTGTTGTTTCACACCATTCTTTGACGGCAGCAAAAATGGAACAGTTTCAACATCTCAACTCGGTGAACAAAATCAATGGTAGATGTGGTGAAAAGTAATTCCTTGGTTATCCTTTGAAAAAATTATATGAAGTTGAAATATTAAAACCATGCAGCTAGATTAGCTGGAATAGAAATTATGCGGCTTTTTTGGGTGGAACAAAGCCATGAACACAACCAAAACACCTGCATATTGCCACTCTTATGTGAGGAAGACAATATTGCTTGAAAATTGAACGGCCTTTGTGTTATTGCATTGCCCGGGTTCGTTCGCTCGTGCTGATGGTAGAGCGTTCATAAAAATGGTATGATAGGGATGACCTGTTTTTGGTAGTCGAGCGTTCATATCGAATTTGCTTTCTGATCCTTTGATATTGGCTCGTTTAATCCCGCGGTGGCATTAGACCGCAATGTTTGGATTGCTCGACCCCTAAAAAAGAACTTGAGCCAGGTGCGTTTATCCTACTTCTGATGAATTGGATATCGCAACAGAAATTCTGGTTATTACGATACGAACACCACACTCACATGACTAGTAAAGGGTATATGGAAACGTCAATCCCCGAAAGCTACCACGTGACGTTTAATATTTAAATGTCTCTAAACCAGAAACCGTGATGGAGAAGCGAGGATTCTGTTCGTTTTGTTGCACGAACGAGTATCGATATTTTTATACTGGAATTCAATAGCGGTAAAGCTGTTGGAAACAATCACCATTTAAACATCCAAGCGATTAAATTCTTTGTAAAGGACTTGACTTGGACAAGGTATAGTTAGCATGAGAGCAGTCTTTGCACTACAATCTATTGAGATTAAGCCTTTGTCCTAAAGACTTGTTCCTCCTCTTCTCTTTTTGTTCGTATCACACTCCCGGCTCAAGTTTGTTTAATTTTCTTTTAATCTCTCCCCTATCGAAATAATTTTATTCCTTTAATTTATTCATCATAAACTTATTCAATCAATTTTCAGACTTTCACTTATTGCATATCATGAACAATCGCGAATTTGAGACACATCGTTTTTCTACATATTGAATGTTGCTCGAATATGAATGCTCGTGCTGCAAAACAGTTAAACTCGAACGTCCAAGCGATTAAATCCTTTGTGGACGGTTTAACGTGCGCAAGGCATTTTTATTTTGGGGTAAGGATAGGTACAAGATAGTTGTGGTCAGGAACCTCGGTCTCTCTTTGACTTGCACTGCATCAGATTGGTGCTATCTTTACTTTTTGTTGCAAGTAATTGCCGCATATAATTTTGGGTTTAAAGATTGTCTCCCATGCACTGTCGTACTGTCCAAGCCCCTTAGATTTATCCGTGTCGATAGTATTAGTTGATGGATGCATGAAGAAATAAGCAAAATATATCTTAGCTAATTCTGTTCCTACTTTTAGTTAAGAAAACTTCAGAATCAAATAATTAATAGCTAGAAGGTCAGTTTATTGAAGGTTACAGACAATACAATAAAAGAAACGCTTGAAGCACAAGACAATACGAAGTCAAGAGAAGGAAATTATGGTGCTGTCATTTATCCCCGAACAAATATTTACCTTGCCTTGAGGCAATTGACAAGACTAGCGAATTTTCTTAAGCAAACGTTAATCGAACAATTTTAACCTTAGTGAGGTGCTTCAAAATACATAGTCAATTTAATCGCTGTACTCAGAGTTATCCGCGGTTAATTTCTAAGGATAAAATATGACGCTCAATTAGCGCACGTAATAGTCAGTAAATTCCTGTTTTTGGACAAAAAAGGCTCGACTTCGAATAAGCACGACAATCTTATCAAGATGGTGCATGGTTTTTGGCCCACGAGGCTTTTTGATATAGATCTGACGAGGATGATGTCATTTTCACAAAGTTTCTACTCTATTTATTTCGAAGTACAAAAGTATTACGCGTTCTGGATGTAAAAAATAAATATGGTTGACGACACTAGCGTTTGTTGACAATGACAAGGCTAATACAATCGCACAGCTTGATATAACCGATTTCTTACAAAGTGATTGTCATTTGACATCGGGAATCAAACAGCGCTCAAGCAATGATATCACACCTATACTTGAATGAATCACAGTTGATTTCTGTTGAGCTCCAAGTAAATCTTAAGCAGAGTTTACTAAGCTTGCCGCATCAAAACCGTACAATGAATTTGAAGCAGAGTTTAAGAAGATCCACTTGGATCCGTAGTAGAATTCCTTGAAACTTCCTCCACAAGACACACTTCTTGAGTATATTGTTAACGCCTTCAAAACATTTGCTATATCTCTCAAAGCTGTATCATAAGCTCAGTGTCTCAACTTCCCATCCCGCATACTAGTAAGGCAAAGCCAACCGTAAGGTGAAAATATAAAGAGAAGTTTGTCGGCATTAGAAAGTATTGGATTGACTGAAGTCAAGCATATTATTACTCTGTAGCTAAAAACAATACTAATAGCATAATATTTACAAGCGCAAACTTAGGCGGCGCGCACAGCAAGCCAGCGTATTCAAAACTAACGAGGCATAATAAATTTATAAATTAATGAGCTACGAATGTTATTATAAGATGAGTAAACACTACAACAGCCGACCCTGAGATATTCAAATCGTTATCCCAAAAATATTTTTATCAACGAATTGAATTCATAAACCAATAACTTCTACACAACGAGCCGGTTGCTCTCGATGACAAGTTAAAGCCATTATTTAGGTCTTGAAGGCTACATTTGTCATAAAAAAATCAACTAGAAATAAATATATATCGCCAAAAATCCTAAAGAAACCAAAGTTGATGCCAAGGAAAATAGCTCAAAGCGAGCTCCGGACGAAGAAGGTGTACGAGTCGTTGTTACCGGCTCTGGCTCAGATGTCGGTTCAGGCGTTGGTTTCGGCGTTCGCTCAGGTGTAGGTTCAGGCGTTGGCTCAGGTGTAGGTTCAGGCGTTGGTTCCGGCGTTGGTTCCGGCGTTGGTTCCGGCGTTGGTTCCGGAGCAATACAACCTAATGCAATAAAATATGGTCTCCATAGATCCTCTGCTTGATATCCTAAGCTGCCAAAAGGAATTTGTGATCGAGCGAGCATGTACACAAAAGCAGGCTCAGTACATGTCATATTGCCAAACGAAGGCAGATTCTTGAGAAAATAGTTTTGCATATACATTTCTCTAGGTAAGCCTTCAGATAAAGTATATTGAGTGTACGGGGCTTCCGTTATGTCCGAAAGCCGGCAGTTGTCCGGTACATACGAAAACGAACCCAAGAATGAAAGAATGGAAAAGTTGCGCAGCTTCAAAATCCCTTTAGACATAGGGTATCCCACATTCTCCAACACGCCTGCTGGGTACAGCTGTGCCGAGAGGGATACACATGTTAGAGTATCCTTCGGTGTTACCAAAACAGCACACTTCTCCCCAACATCCGCAAGAATGGAATCATTGGCTGTAAAAGAATGAGTCTGGTAAGCAGTGCATTTAGAACCGGATATGTCAGCATAAGCCACTTGAACCCTGTCAAAATCTGTTATCTCTTCATTAGTTTCACAATCTGACAAACCTATTGTCAAATAACTCTCGGTTAAAAAAGCGAAAAGAGGTTCATTTGTAATTGGTTCCCAGGTAACAAACACGTCGCGAAGTGGGTCATAACTTGTTATGATAATCGGCGCATTCGAAACAAACTTTAACGTCATGGCCTGGGTTGTATTCCAAAAAAGCATCCTTTTTATAGATCCCTGGGCTTTAATACGAAATGCTTGTACACCATCATCAAAACTATTTTCATAATATACTAGAGCTGGTTCCACTAGTGCCGAGAAAGAGGTTTCTAAATACCCTGGTGGGTTTGCGCGTTTATGAAAAGAAAAATACATAGAAAACTTTGTTCCAGCATCAGGCGGGCGAGGCAGCGCAAGAATATTTGCAAGATCCGCGGGGCTCGCTGCTCCGTGAAATGCCCCAAACTGATTGTTTGAGTGTAATCTTCCTCCAAACTCTATGTTCGCAAAAATTAGTTTCGACCCATTTGCAGGCACAGTTCCGAGATTAATCTTGACGTCATCTTGCCCTAAAGGAGAATAAAATACATTGCAGCTAGATATCTCACTGTAGCACGAAACGTGTACTCTGTCAATATCCTTAAAAGAGTTAACTACAAGATATTTATTATCACAAACGCTTTCTGCTTTTGCAGCAATGCTGCATAGAGCGCAAAGTATGAATACTTGAATCAACATATTCATCGGGTTGATTGAATTGACACAGGTCTAATGCAGTTTATTATTCCTAGTTAAAGCACAAAGCCTAACAAAAATTCAATTTCTTTTGATCAAATCAAAACGACTTGCCAATTAAGACAATACTAATATAGTATATTAAGTGAAAGCAATTGTACAGTTAAATTGTGTGTTTGTCGCTGGATTGTTGATTTTTGTTCCGAGTTTGTCGAATCTTTGCTCCGCATTTGTCAAAACTTTGCTCCGCATTTGTCGAAACTTAAGCTAAATGTCCGATCTCAGCCGCATACTATAAATCGATATTCCCCGATAAAAATTGTGCATAGCCTGAAAGTGTTCTTTAGCTCGAAATAAGCGAAAGCCTGAGCGAAATGTTCGATTTCAGCCGCGCATTATCAATCAATATTCCCCCGCAAAAATTGTGCATATACTGAGAATGTTCTTTAGATCGAAAAAAGCGAAAGCTTGGCGTTGGCTTCGGCTTCTGCGTTTCTGAAGCTTTTAATTTAGTCACTGTTTTGATTTTTGTGTGATAGTAAATGGACGAAAAAAACAAGAGGATATTTATTCTGCAATTCTTTGGATCACAGTTGTGCATTTTCATAAACTTGATTTACAAAAGCTTGGCAGCGAATTAGATATTGAGCATAAAAAAGGTCCACTTTGATCCAAATCGGTCTTCCAAAGCTTTTTGAAAGACTTTTATTTTGCGAGAATGGTTCTTAACAGTTTGATTGTTGTTATAACGCTAAAACATAATGTCAATATTGAATTTATGTGTTAGGTTAGGTTAGGTTAGGTTAGGTTAGGTTAGGTTAGGTTAGGTTAGGTTAGGTTAGGTTAGGTTAGGTTAGGTTAGGT
>MDLC01000082.1 GCA_001723645.1 Candidatus Endobugula sertula
TTAAGGACGCAGAAAAATTTAGCCAATGGAGCTACTAATTTATATCATTACGATATTCAAGGTCGTAGGATTCAGCATAACAAAAATAACCAAAGTCATACGAGTACAATTTATCTTGGTTGGCAACCTGTAGCGCATATTGAGCATGAAAAAAATGGTAATATAAAAACAATTACTTATTTGACGGGAGATCAGATTGGCGGGCCAATACCACGATCAAGAATCAGGGCTGCACTATAACTACTTCCGTTATTATGATCCGCAAACGGGAAGGTACACCACCAGTGATCCGATTGGGTTAGACGGTGGAGTAAATACATACGCCTATGTGTTAAATAATCCGCTTAAATATATTGATCCAAACGGTCTTGAAACCCAAGTATATGTTGGTGGAAATAATTGGTATGGCCACGCTGCTACTAATATTAATGGAACTGTTTATTCTGCTGGACGTTATCCAGTTCCGGGCAGAGAACCAACGCTAGGTGGCTTAGCTGGAGCTAATGTATTAGTTGTTCGTGCTGAGGCTGGATACTTAGCCGCGCATCCTACTACAGTTTCCTACACCTTAAATATTTCTGCTGAAGCAGAAGCTAGATTGCAAGATTATTATAATAATCTGATTGCTAATTCTACACGACACCCCACTCGCTCTAATTGGTATGTTTTAGAAGATGATTACGCGTTTTTAGGTAATAATTGCGCTAGTGTTGTGACTGATGGTTTATCAGAAGCATTACCTTGGTATCAATCTTTATCATTACCTGGTGTAGCAACACCTCAAACATTACAGCTTAATTTAGAAATGAGCCCTATATTAGTTGAATAGCTATTACGATAGAGGTGGAGATGAAAATAATAATTTTAGTTGTAGGAATATTAATTGGTGCCTTATCTACGTTGCTTTTTACAAGCAAGCTTGATTTGTTGTCAGTAGGTAAAGCTAGTGCCGTTACATTAGAAAATGATGTGACTATTGTTTTGCATAATGATTCGGAGCTGATTATTCCAAAAGACACTAAATTGAATTTTGTATCCCAATATGATGATGTTGGTGAGTTTGCATTGAATGTAGTGATTACAGATTTAAGTTTAGTTAAACCTGTGGATGGTGGTGCGACATACTTCTCAAAGCAAGGAGTTAATGAAAAATAGCAACGATAGTTGATGAATAAAGAGGCACGTACTTGTTAAAGTCCGCGCCTTTATCATTTACGTGTTCAGTGATTGTTTAACACTGACTAATTCAGTCATGACTTGCTCCCCCTGTCGCCTAAGTCACTGTTGATTCAAAAAGAGTCCAAAATACCAATCCTCAGAGTCTTCGATTTTTTCAGGATCAAGCATTGCTCGAATGGCATGGTGGGTAAATTGATAAGAGGATAGTAGATTAGGAGTAGAGCATACTCCAAAATGGTTGCAAGTTGATTGGCTACTATCAAGCTTTTTTTATAGTAAGAGGAAGGCGATAAGGGCATATATAAATTTTGTGGCGAATGGGAAAGGGCAGCCATCTCCATTGCAAGACTTAAAGAATCAAGTTTATTTAGGTGATGAGCAGTTTGTGGAGCGAGTACAGTCTTTAACTATTGGAAATGATAATGATTTATCAGAAGTGCCCCGAATCCAATCCTGAGTACTCGCTAAGTCGTTAGTTTGGTATAAAAATTTACAAGATGTGCCAAGAGATCAACGGATAGTTATGGCATATGATAGTGGAGCTTATCGATTAAGAGAAATAGGTGATTGCTTTGGGTGACATTACTCAAGAGTCAGTAGAATTGTTAAAAAGGTAAAATGCAAGACCTGACCCTGTTTGGCGCCTGATACTTACAATAGTCAAGATTTAAAGAAAAATTATTCCCACCTTTTACGTAATAATAACGAAGACAAGGTGACTGCCTTAAGTGTAGGGTCTGATGGTAACCAGTGGTTAGTCTTCTTAGAAAAAAACCGTCCTGCTTTACTTATAGTATTAAGTTTGTGTTTCTTGTTGTTATTCTTGAGGCGTCATCGGCTTAACAAGGTAGCAAGCAGTAACAGGTAGGAGGGTAGTATTTTATATTACCCATAGTGATAGAAAAGTGGTTAATCAATATTAGTAAAAATTAATAGTCAATGGCGCACATTACTGTGTGTTTAGGATGGAAAAATGGAAATCATAATAGCAATAAAAAAGCAAATAGTTTTAGTGTTGGCGCTAATCGTCGTTAGCGTATGGCCTATGTCTGTCTTCTCTATGGACTTGGATAAACACTGTACTGTCAATATTATGAATCGAACGGTACAAGTACAGCCCGATGGCTCTTGGCGTATGAATAACGTCCCTTCATTTATGGGACGTGTTCGTGCTCGTGCGACTTGTGTGCGTGATGGCGTTACTACATCCGGTCAAAGTGCTTTTTTTAATTTAACCACCAATAACCTCAATATTGTCGAAGATATTTTCTTTGATGACCCTGATCCCGTACCCGTATCCCTTTCTTTTGAAACCAATGGAGAGATTGTATTCAGTGATACTTCAACCAGACCCCTACAAGTCAGGGCCGTTTATGGTGATGGTTCCTTTTCTCCGTTATTAAATACGTCTAGTGGCATTAACTTTAGCTCGTCTAACCCAGATATTGTCAATGTCGATAATAATGGGGTGCTGACTCCCCTAAGTAGTGGCCGTGTCGCTATTACGACTCGTTTAGAAGGTGCGGTAGCCGTCAGGCAAGTAAGAGTGGCCTTCAGTGGTGATATGGATGGTGATGGTCTACCCGATAGCTATGAAGTCGCCAATGGTCTTGACCCTAACGATCCTATTGATGCCCGAGAAGATAGCGATAACGACGGCTTAAATGCCTTGGCAGAGTTTAATGCCGGTACGGACATTAATAGTAGTGATACCGATAGCGATGGTATTACCGATGGTGAAGAAGTGGTAACGGGTGAGGATGGTTATATCACCAACCCCATATTGGCAGACACCGATGGCGATGGCTTTTCGGATGGTTTAGAAGTCGATTTAGGAACAGACCCTTCCGATGATTTAAGCTTTGATTTAGCCAATGCGCTGGACTCTATTACGCTTAATCCAGGCTCATTAGATTTAATTTTTAATGGTATCGATACCGAAGTCAGTAGTCAGATTACGGTCTTGGCTAATTTAATTGATGGTCACCAAATGAATATTACCTCGTCTTCTTTGGGTACCAGTTATAGTTCGGCCAATTTAGCGGTTGCTAGTTTTGGTACCACCGATGGTGAAATCTTTGGTGGTGTAGCAGGTACAACCACTATCACAGCAACGAATAATGGCTACAGCGATAGTATTACAGTGAATGTTGAGCGTTTTGACCCAGTGGCCTTGTCTGCCATTGATATCCCAGGTTATGCCAATAATGTGGATGTGCAAGGAGATTATGCGTATGTCGCTGCAGGTGTTGCTGGTTTAGTGATTGTGGATGTGAGTGATCGCACTGCGCCGGTTATTGTGTCTCAATTAGAGACTGATGGTACGGCCATTGATGTGAAAGTGTTTGGTAGTATAGTGTACCTTGCTGATGGGGAGGCTGGTATTAAGGTGATTGATGTACTTGATCCAGTGTCGCCAGTATTAGTGAGCGTATTGGATACTGAAGGCTTTGCACAAGATATTGATATTGATGCTGATTATCTTTATGTCGCTGATGGAGATAATGGGTTAGTCATTGCTAATATTATTCAACCAGACACACCGTTTATTCAATCTGGTTTGTCTGGCATAGGGCGTGCGAAAGGGGTGGCTGTTGAACTAAATCGTATTGCTATCGCTTCTACGGCTGGGCTGGTATTGATTGATGCATCTAATATCAATTCGCTACAAGAGATGGCGAGAATTGCCAATAATCAGGCTAAAGATGTGTTGGTTCAAGGGGATTATGCGTATTTATCAGCGTATAGTGTGGGCTATCAGGTCATTGATATTAGTGACTTCTCTAATCCAGTGGTTGTTGCAGGTGATCGTCAATTTGTGCCTAGAGATGCAGCTATTCAGGATGATTTAATTCTCTTTGCTGAACAAGCATTTGCTAATGCCTTACCTTATGTCAATATTTCTGAACCAGATAATGCTGTACTTCAAGGAATAATTGATTTAACCGGTTTAGGGGATTATGCCGGTACGGGAATCGCTGTTGATAATCAATATGCCTACGTCACAGAAGAGTTTTTTGTGGTGCGTAATGATTACGGTATTAGTGGTAATACTAAACTCTTTATTGCGCAATATCGCCAAGTAACAGATAACAAAGGGATTCCTCCTTCCGTAAATATTGTTAGCCCTCAAGCAAACGCTGATGTTGCTCAAGGAGATACCATCATTATTGAAGTAGAGGCAATAGATGATTTAGTGGTAAAACATGTTGAATTTACCGTTAATGGTGAGCGGATATTTACTGACGCCAGTGCTCCTTATCAGGTTCCCTATACCATTCCTTCTGAGTTGGCTGGGGTGACAATGAGTGTGCGTGCTGTAGATTGGGGAGATAATGCTTCTATTGCTGAAAGGTATATCCCTATTTTGCCAGATGCAGATGGTGATGGACTCAGTGACGAAGCAGAGCAGAATCGATATTTTACGCAAGTTGATAATCCCGATTCTGATGGTGATGAATTAACAGATTATCGCGAGGTATTGCTGGGTACTAATCCAAATAAAATCGATACCGATAACGATGGCTTTTCTGATTTAGAAGAAATCAATTTACAAACGAATCCGTTGAGCCCTGATAGTGATGGTGATAGTTTAAGTGATTATGACGAAGTGAATGTTTATCTAACTAATCCACTATTAGTCGACACCGATCACGATGGAATTAGTGATGCGACAGATACGGTGAATGATTGGTATTACTTTATTAATAGCGATGACCCACGTGATGATCTTGGCCGCGAAGTCAATGTTCTTGGTGATGTCAATAATGATGGCATCAATGATTTTATTGTTGGTGCCTATTCTGATAAAAATGAAAGTGGTATCAGAACGGGTAGCGCTACGGTTTATTCTGGAACAGATGTTTCTATTATTTATCGTTTTTATGGTGTGGCCGTAGGTGATCAATTTGGTAGAACAGCAGCCAATGCCGGAGATATTAATAACGATGGTGTAGAAGACATCATGGTTGGTGCACCTTTCAGTAATATGAATGGTACGAACTCAGGTTATGTCTCAATTTATTCTGGTCGCGACGGTTCATTAATTTACAGACTACCAGGTAACTCTGCTGGTGATCAATTTGGAGTGTCTGTTAAAGGAATTGGAGATATTAATCATGATAATTATGATGATGTTGCTATAGGTGCTTGGTTTGATGACCATAATGGCATTGATTCGGGTACTGTGTATGTCTTTTCTGGTTTCGATGGTTCAACGCTTTATAGCGTAAATGGAGAAAATGCAGGTGACTATTTTGCGTATTCCATTAGTCGTTTGTTAGATATCAATGCTGATGGTGTTGATGAACTCATTGTCGGTGCATTGGTAGGTGATGGTCATGCCACTGACTCTGGTAAAGTGTCTGTTCTTTCTGGTGTTGATGGTAGTGAAATCTATTCTTTGCTAGGGCAAGATGTTGGACATAAATTTGGAGTATCAGTTAGCTCTATTGATGACCTTAATAATGATGGTATTCAAGAAATCATGGTTGGTGCAACCGGGGATGATAGTAAAGGAGTGCAAACAGGCAGTGTAACGCTATTTTCCGGTAGTGATGGAGCTTTACTAACAAAACTTTATGGTGATAGTGCTAATGAAGAATTTGGTTGGCGTGTTGCTGATGCCGGTGATATTAACAATGATGGAGTGCATGATTTTATTGTCAGTGCCTTTGATGATGATAGCGTTTTCTCTAATGCTGGAAGGGTTATTGCGTATTCTGGTGCAGATAATAGCGTTATGTATGAGCTTAACGGGTATGGTAGTGAGGATTACCTAGGTGTCTCTCTGAGTAGTATTGGGGATATCGATAATGATGGTTATGCCGACATTATCGTGGGGGCGAACAGAGATAGCAGCGCCCGTATTATCTCCAGCAACGCTGACTGGGATCAAGATGGTGTAGGAACACTCAGTGATCCTTACCCTTACCCTTATATTTATATGGACGCGACTACCGATTATGACAACGATGGATTGTTAGATCTTGATGAAATTAATACTCACAACTCTGATCCATTCATTCTCGATACCGATGGTGATGGCCTGACAGATTATGCCGAAGTGGTTACCTACAATAGTAACCCATTATCAGCAGATAGTGATGATGATGGGTTACCAGATCCATGGGAAGTTGATCATGGTTTTAATCTAAACCTTGCCAGCGATGCTACCGAAGATTTGGATAATGATGGGGCTGATAATCTTACTGAATATACGGTAGGTACATTATTCAATGACAGTGATACCGATAATGATGGATTATTAGATGGCCCTGAAATTCATACGCATCTGACAAGTCCCTTTGCCTTTGATTCTGATAGCGATGGATTATCCGACTTTTTCGCGATTGCGTCTCACTCTAACCCTAATGATGACACGGAAACGTTTATTGATCCGCAAGCAGTATCTTCTATACAAGTAACTCCAGATCCTGTATTGGGGCTGATTGAAGTTGAGAAGTTTGTAGATAGGGATATTCTTCCTGTGCAGTTAACGGTTATTGCCTCTGTTGAACATGAAGGTGATATTAAAACCATTAATATTACCCATACGCCTGAATGGATAGCCTTATCTTATTCTATTCCCGACCCTTTAATTGCTACCGTTAACGCGAGTGGTTTGGTGATCTTTAATAATGCAGGTGATGCGGTAACGGGTTCTACAGAGCTTAGCGTTAGTGTCGATAATGGCATTAGTCACCAACGGTTACCCGTTAGAGTTTACGAAAGGAGTCTTGAGTGGTGGTTAGATGGTGGTAGTGTCGAATTAGCCAGCGATGGCCTGCCCGCTCTTGGTTTGGGCACACAAACCGTAGTGATTAATGATCCTGTTCATGTGTTGGGTGATTTAAGTATTCCTGAAGGGACGGTAATCTTTCAGGGTGGTTTATGGGTTGAAGGCGACCTTAATTTGGGTGCTGATGCTCATGTCACATTAGGGGGAGACCTTACGGCGAATAACGTCACTTTACAAGATGCGACGCTTAATGCTTTAGCTGCCCGATCCAGTGCCAAATCCGTTTATGCTGCACGACTGGTTGTCAGTGGCACCATCGCGGTGAGTGACCGTTCTACGATTGATGTCAGTGGTAGAGGTTACCCCTCATCGAGCTGGAGTGGCCCCGACTTTAGTCAAGATACTCGACCGGGTTGTCATGGAGATATTGCCAATAATAATACCGGCTGTAGCTATGGCCGTTATGAACATGCGCGTTTTGCGGGGAGTGGGGGACACTCTATTCTTTCAGGTTATTCGAGAGGCGGGGGTATTGTCGAGTTAATTGCGAACGAGTTGGTCTTGTATGGTTCGATTGAGGCTAATGGCGCTGGTGGTCTGTTGACTTCAGATACAGCAGGTGCCGGTGGCTCGATCCATATTGAAGTAGAGAGTTTCCGGGGAAGTTCGGGGAGTTTAGAAGCATCAGGAGGCGATGTCCTAAGTTATGCTAGCGACAGTCCAGCGGGTGCAGGAGGTCGTATTAGTGTGTATGCGACCACGAACAGTTATACGGGAAGTTATCAAACCTCCAGTGGTGAACATGGTATCGCAGCAGGCGCGGGTACGGTTTATCTTCAAGATGCGAGTACACCAGATGGTCATTTGATGATTGATAATCATGGTGTGGCATCATCAGGGAGTACCCCGATACGCAGTGTGGGTCGTCATATGATTAGTGCTGTGGAGCAAGGCGAGGGTGATCAATGGATTATCACCGCCGCAAACGCGACATGGAAGCCAACGGATTCGGTGTATGGTTGGGGTATTGATGTGGACTTGGATGCGTCAGAAGATGGGAGTGCGCATTACCGCATTGTGAGTAATACAGAAGATACGATCACACTGGAAACGACTGATGATTTGAGTGGTATAGAGGGGCAGACACTATCGGGTGTGCATACCTTTGATCAAATTTCTGTACTGAGAGGTGCGGTTGCTACGTTTGGTCAAGATAAGGTGCTGATCAATACTGGAGGTACTTATACCATTGATGGCAATGCCTCGATTATAACGGGTTTGGGTAGTGATCTATAGTGGTGTGTACCTATACCAATCACTGCGCTATCGGCTTAACCTTCAAAGGCATCGTTAATGCATCTCTCGCCATATCCACAATCGGTAAGATGGGCTTACGATTAAACCACTCGACAAGCACGGCGCTGACTAACGGCATGTGCTTGTCTGGCATAATCCACTAATTTTCGACGAATGGCTGGATATCCTTTTCCAGCTTCTTTAATCGTTTAACGTCGGAGGCATCCATATCACCTGTACATAGGGTTTTATTTAAAAATTTTTAAAGGGTGTTTCTGAGGCGCTATAATCAATTTCGGATAATTTCGCATTGAGCTCTAATCAATAATTGGTCTGTAACTAACTGAGCGTCTAAAAAGTCTCTATGGTTTAAGGGGCTCACCCCGGATGGAGTCCCCGTTAGAATAACGTCCCCAGGGTCTAGTGTGAATATTTCAGCAACCTGCTGAATTAAGTCAATGATTGGAAAAATCATTTGATTGGAACTTCCTTGTTGCTGGAGTTGGTTATTTTTCAGTAGTTGTATGTTAAGACTGTTAAGATCATCTATTTTATCACTGCTAGCAAATTCGCTTATTGGGCAAGCACCAGGAAAGCATTTAGCTCTTTCCCAGGGGTGGCCTCTTTTTTTAAGCTGATGTTGAATATCTCGAAGGGTTAAGTCCAAAGCTAAACCGACACCCAATACCCCCCTCTCTATTTCATGTCGAGAACTGTGAGAAGTGAGGTATTTCCCTATTAGAATTGCAATCTCCAACTCGTGGTGAACTAGTCCTAGAGAATAGGGTATGTTTACTTTTCCGGAAAAATCCGATAGCGTTGAATTGGGTTTTATGAATAGTAACGGAGTGTCTGGGATAGGGTTGTTTAGCTCCGCTGCATGGGCGGTGTAATTCCTGCCAATACAAACAATTTTATTGACGGTCATGTTTAATGGTCGACCATCAAGCATGGGTTTTTTACTTTCCCTGCTAAACATTTTATATCTACTCAATAATTAAAAGAGGAGGCAAAATACTAAAGAATAATAACGAGTCAAGTGTATCAAAATACATGCACCTAAGAAAGTTTGTGTATGAGTCCACCGCATATTGCACTCTGGTTTGTTTTCAATAATATACTCTACAGGCGTCTTTAAGCCCAAGCCTTTGTGTGGACGTAGGCTGTTATATTTCACCAACCAGTCCGCCAGCTGCTCGTTAAAACGCTCAAGATCGGTGAACAACAATTCCTCATGGTAATCGACAAAAGTTTCTTGTAGTGTACGATTGAAACGCTCACAAACTGCATTCATCTTTGGCGTACTGGGATAAGTCTATAAGTGGGTAATCTGGGCATCCGTTAATAAGGCATCAAATTCTCCCTTAAACTCACTGCCGTAGTACGTTTTGAATAAGCCAGCAAAAGTCAGCCATTTACCTCATGATAATGATGCACTAATTATTCATTAATGATG
>MDLC01000083.1 GCA_001723645.1 Candidatus Endobugula sertula
ATATTGACTTGCCTGTGAGGAACGAACCTGCAAGACAAATGACAAGCGGAGGTAGAAGCCCACAGCGTCCGATAAACAGGCCGCCTGACTGTCCGATTATCTCAAGACTTTAGCAGTGCATCATAGCCTTCGTGATCTCCGATCCAGAACCAGATCAAGGTATCTCCCTCTTTCACTGATAACGCCCGGTATTGGCGATTGACTCTGACAGAGTAGATAGGTTGATTGTGGTGTACAGGTTTAAATCTAAGGCTGGGGTGTTGCGGGTTTTCTTTAAAACACTGGTATGCCGCTCTCGCTTGGCGCTGTACATGCTGAGGCAGTTGATTAAAGCACTTTCTAAAGCGCTCGGTGGTCTTTGACTGCATCATTGCTTCAGGTCAAGATCCTTTGTTTTTCCCACTTTGTGCTCACTTAACGCTTCATCAGCTAAGGATTTCAATAAATCTTGAGAACCACCTAACTGTTGTTGCCACTGATTTTCAGAGGCGAGTTCTTCAAGCACTTGTTCAGCAATAATATCTTGCTCCTGAGCAGGTAGCTTCGCCACTTCGCTAAAGGCTTTTTCTAATAAATGCGTCATATCAACACCTATATCATCTTGATTCTGTATATACACAATCATACCTCATCATGGTTCATACTGCCTGTTTTAGTGATCTTCGCTGGATGGCTCATGGTATGCACATCCTTGAGTTGCTTGATCGAGACTTGGGTATATATCTCTGTCGTCTCTAGCTTCGCATGACCTAACAGGGCTTGGATGTATCTTACATCCGCACCACCTTCCAGCATCAAGGTGGCACAGGTATGTCTAAATAAATGGCATGAACCTTTCTTTCCAATGTCGGCTTGCTGCACGTATTCTCGAACTAATTTACTCATCGCATTAGCATGGAAGGCGTCACCCAGTTTCGTTACAAACAACGTCCCATCATCCCTGCCTAGCGTTAATTCTGATCGTGCCTGATATTGATAGCTGTAGATCCATTTCAAGGCTCTATCACCAATCGGCACCATACGATCCTTATGCCCTTTACCTTGGCTGATAAAGATCGTTCCCCGCTCATAATCAATCGCTGACCACTTTAAGGTAGTGAGTTCGAGCCTGCGCATCCCTGTACTGTAAAACGTCTCCAGAATCGCTCTATCGCGGATGCCTAGCGATGTACTAGTATCGGGTAGGCTGAGTATGGTTTCGGCCTCGTCTTGGGTTAATACGGCTTGTGGCAATCGTTTTTCAGCCCGTGGTAATTCCAGATCACTCGCGGGGTTGTAGAGTAAATGATTATTCCTCGCTAACCATTTAAACAAGGCTCTAATCGGTATCATTCTTCCATTCTGGCTCATCACACTCAGTGGTTCGCCATTCTTTTTGCGGTAGTGGTAAAGATAACGCTGGTAACTTTCCAGTATCGGTTTGGTGACTTCATTCGGTCTATTCAAGCCACGTTCATCACACCATTGGATAAAGTAACGCAGATAGTTTTCTCGGTTCTGGATAGTGCGCTGGCTGTAGTGGCGCTCCGCTTGATATTGTAAAAACCGATGCATCCAGTGATACAAACTATGTGGGTCATTAGGGTTACCGATAACGGGTAATTCCGTGGTGGTGCCGCGTTTTCCTCGTGACATATCACACCCTTACACTTGCGGGTAACGGTGCTTTTTTATTTTCGGCTAATAAGTCTTTTTTTGCCTCTTTAGCGATTAACTCTTCTATATCCCAGTTGTTCTCTGGCTTAGAGCCATTTTTATCACTCCGCATACCCCCCGTTTTAGCACCGTTTTGAGGCCGTTTTGCCCCCGCCAACTTATCCTTTACCCCCGCGAGGTTGCCGTTATCCGTAAGGTTTGGCGTAATTAATCCGCTGATAAAGGACTCTCCATCCTCACCATAACCCGCATAAACCAACTCATAAGTGAATGTCTGACCACGACCACCACGATGCACAATCACATATTCCATATCAACGAGCCTATCCATATGCACACGGATTTGTGTATTACCCCAGCCTGTCGATTCACGAACATCTCGACGGCTAAAACGGAAGTCTCGTTGTGCTACCTGTTCAGATTTGCATTGCTCACTGACCCACTCATAAATTAACGATAATAATTTGCGGGTTTGCGGTGGTAATTCATCAAACGTTCTACCTAACACTTCATGAGCCAGTTGGTTGGCCAACTCAATATCACTCGGTTCGACCTCGATATACTCCAAGGTTTTACCATTACGCTCGACACGCTTTTTTTCACGCTGGTATTGATGCAGTAGTGCAATGCTTCTAATCAGTGTTAAATACTTCATATGATCGCGGCGGGTTCTCGTTTGTGTATCCAAGAAGGTGAGTTGTTCAGCATAAGGATTCGCCACTAACAGCGGTCTAAGCAATCGCTGAGCGTTTTGATGAAGGCTTGTAATGTGTGACTTATCATCTTCCAGTAGTAAACCTTCCAGTGTTTGCCGCTGCCGTTGGAGCTGGTGGATGCGTTGGGTTTGCTCTCTGGTTTCGTTCACCGTGAGGACTAAACAACGGTTGAGTAACTCCTCATCAATATCGATGGCCGTCGTGGTTAAAAACAACATCACAGGGCCTTCTACACGATATTCTCTTGTCACTAATTGGCCGCTTTGGTCATCTTTACCCGTTGAAGCGATGGTGACTTCGCCTTCACTCTGTAACAGCTTGAGCGCATAGCTCGCATTACTTGCGCCCTCCTCTTCGGCGATGGCTAAGATTTTGTGTTTAAGATTCGTCTCGCCCATATAAAACAAACTTTGCCCTGTCATCGCTGAGTATTGCACTCGTTCTTCACTGGGGATTAAATTCAATACCGCATCCATTAACGAGCTTTTACCCGCTGCCGAACTCGATTGAATCATTACGGCCAAGGGCTTATCTAACTTACGCGAAACTGCTGCTAGATAGCCTGTCAGTACATTGGTGTCTTCACCCACAATACCCAAGGTAGTAAAATCGGTTTTAATACGTTTAATCAGTTGTTTATCTTTTAATAATTCTAGTGCTGCCGCTTGGTCTTCGCTGCTCACCTTGATCGTTTCAGCCTTGTTTTCTAGGGTTTTTTTGGTGGTTTTCTTCCTGTAACCGCTCCAACTTTAACAACAACTTCCCCAAGTCATTTTTGAGTTTCTTTTCATCCATTGCACATTCCACACTGGCTTGTTGGATAAAACTATTACGCTGCCGTGATTGGTATAAGTCCACCGTATCCACATGCAATAACACCGGGGCGCTGCCTCCTGGCGCCCCGGCATACCGTCCATCCTTGGACATATCACCGACCTGTACCAGTAAATTAATTTTTAACTGGCCTAAGCTGGTATTCTTTTCCAGGCCTCTAATCCGATACGAACGATTACCCAACTGGCATTTGATCTCTGTTTCTGTGATCGTTAACGGGCAATCATCAACTGGTTTTTTATCAATATCGGATTGTAAATTAACGTGGGGGGTTGGGACGACTAAAAGAGAAGTGTCTACACCTTGTTCTACAACATTACTTTGCTGTTGTAGGTCAGTACTGCTATTCATCGGTTGCGCTTGGCGTAGTAGTCTATCTAATGATTGCTCTGCTGGCTTAACCTTTAAGGCGTATTCATTCGCATCCATGCCCTCTGGAAACTGCACACGGTAAAGCTGTAGTTGAGGTAAGTCTTCCTGTAACTTTTCAGCCAGTGCCGCTGCAATTTTATTACCGCCCTCGTCGTTATCGTAAGCAATAAATAACTTCTCAATGCTGTAATCTTTTAATGCGGCTAACAACTCATCGGTAAAGCCATTGGTGCCGAAGCTAGCGGTAACATTCCTAAACCCATGCACCCAGAAGGTCAGCGCATCAATCAGCGATTCACATAAAATCAGCTCACTGGCCGCATTAAACACCGGTAAATTAAACACCCCACGATGCGCCCCCGGTAAATACCAATGGCGTTGGTTCTTTTCTGATTTAGGGCTAATTCTACGGCCATAGAGTTCTTGTACTTGGCTGCGTTCGTCCAATACAGGCACCACCAAGCAACCCGCAAAGTGTTCATACCCTGACTCACGGAATACGCCGATATTACGCAAGGTTTGCCGTATTTGTTTGCCCGCAATCGTATGCTTGGCAGGTAAGCGATACACCAAGTTTTTAGTGCTTAATCCCAATTTAAAATGCTTAACCAACTCAGGATGCATCAAGCCGCGCTTTTCAAGGTATTTCATGCCCTCGGTGGTGTTTAATAAGTTCTGGTGGTACAAGCTAACAACAGACTGCAACGCACTTTGCCCATCCGCATCACTGGGGCACAGCGGCTCAAGATCAAGATGAGTCATACCAGAGCGTTTTATGTTCATGGATGAACGGTATGCCGCGGGCGCAGGATGCGCAGGAGCGGCCACCTTGGGATTACCTGCAAACTCTCTCAATAATTCCATCGCATGCGGAAAGCTAACACTCAGCGTTTTCATCACCCAATCAATGACAGACCCCTTAGCCCCACAGCCAAAGCAGTGATACACGTTCTTAGCAGGGCTAATCATCATCAAGGGCGTTTTCTCATCATGGAAGGGGCACAGCACCGCATAATCCTTCCCCTGCTTCTTAACCTCATAGCCCTGACCACGCACCCAATCCAATAAACTCACCGTGGATTTAACGCGGTTAATCTCGTCTTGTGATATTCGTGCCATATATGCCCCAATCGGTAAAAAACCTGTCAAGTCTTTAGAGTAAAAAATAACTCTGTTGCATAGTACTACCATATAGAGTATTGTCAACACCTGAGAACTGGCAAACAAAATTCAGGGGGTATGCTTATGACATCGTTAACGCAGTGGACTGATGCCATGATGTCACAAGACAACTCGTTTTATACCGCTATGGGCAAGCGTATTGCTCAATTTCGTAAAGCACAGAATATGACCCAAACACAGTTGGCCGATGCACTTGGCATTGCTCAACAGACAATGGCTCACTATGAAGGAGGCAAATTGCGTATCCCTGTCGCTTTACTAGCAACATTGTCAACATTATTGGAGGTTTCTGTTGAGGAGGTTATAGGCGAATCTGGCAACGCTAAGAGCAAGCGTGGCCCCGCTTCCAAATTTCAGAGACAGATTGAGCAAATTGGCTTAATGCCAAGAGCTAAACAAAAATTCATTAGTGAGATGCTTGAGGCATTGATTAAGCAGCAACAAGCATCTTAACGATGAGAAGGCGCTGACCAAAGGTGCGCTAACACCCAAGGCCAGCTATCACAACAACCTACTGCGAGGTTATTATGAGTAAACAGAAGTGTAATTCAGCAGCACGCCTACGCCAACTAAAAAGTGCCCACCAACAATTTAGGCAGTCACTCAATGAGCGGTTAATGGCATTTGATGACCTGCTCTACAATCAGCAACAAGCCTATACCTTTTATTCCCGTGCCATGCTGGCATTGGCGCAGGAGGAGGAAGAGCCTAGCCTCTGGGTGATTGGGGCGCTGGTGTTTGATCGGCGGCTACGGCAAGAGTCTGAGAATTTGACGCATCAACTGCAAGAAATTCGGCAGTTTGCCAAACTGCATTAGTCCGACTATAAAATAAAAATGGCCTGTCGCAATGACAGGCCTCTAAACTAACTATTGTATTTTTATTCTGACTCAGTGGGTTCACTTAGGCGACGTTCAAGTTCCTCAGAAATTTCGTGCATTAAAGGACTATCACCTTCATCTGAACAAGAGTAAAACCAATTACCAACATCCTCATTATGTTCAAACATAAAGTATTCATCCCTACACCTGATTTGCCACTTTCGTGTGTGAATTCCGTCTGTTTTTACATGAACTAGTGCATCGTAATATTGCTCAAAAAAACTTACTAGATCACCAAATAAATCCCAGCTTCCAACTTGAACAAGGTGATATTCGATGTACCCCTGTTCCTCATTTTTGTGTTTAGCTATAACTTTCATTTTATCTCCAAAAGGCGATTAACACTTTCTCTTGAACGCTGAGAGCTACCAATAATTTCTTGGAAGATTTGATCATTAGTAGGATTGGACACTCCATTATCAGACAATCTTCGGCGAGCTCTATTATTAACTTGCTCCCAAGTTAGGTTTGGGTTTTCCCTAGTTATACCTGAGGCACTGGCTCTATCAGCTTGTCTATCACGAGCTTCTGTTCTAAAGCCATTCCTTAATTCGAAGGCTTGTCTAGCTTGATTTTCTAAAGGGGCAGACTTATCAATTAAACTGGGGATTCTTGCTTCTTGAGCAATATACCACTCTCTAGCTTCAACGTTTGTAAGTGTCCCTCTATTTGGATTACTTCCATCGTAGTAATCATAAGATTCGGCACTACGCCTATTAGATACCTCAGGACTAGAAGGATCTCCATCAACAGTAGGTCGGCCACCACTAAATTGAGGCTCGGAATTTTTCGGTGTTTGTGTACTCGGAATATCCTCTGGGACATCACTAATCTCCAATACCGCCAATCGACTATTTTCGACTTTTTCCAACACAATCAATGCGTTAGAAACGCTATTTCCCAAGATATTATCGATTCTAAAGTCTGAAGACCCCAAGGCACTTTTGCCACTAACTGGCGCCACAAGCAGCATTGCACTGAGTAACAACAGGGCAAAGACGGCTAAAAAGGGATTGACGTTAGCGTGTGATTTAAGCATGGGCGCTATTCTCGCAGATTATTGGCCCTTATCGTAGTGCCGAGGAGCCACACAACGCTTTTTGTTGTGTGGCCCGCAGGGACTCACGCACGGCATGAGGTGGTAACAAGAACACGGTAATGACCCGTGCGTAGTTTGCTGAACTCACTTACAACGCACCGTTAAGGTTTTTTGTTTTAGCAAGCACTAAGCACCGATAGGTGCTTATGTGGCCAGCGCTTTTTGCTGGCCATCACGGGGCAGCGCGGCGGAAGATGGCTGGCATGGAGTGGCAGGCCATTAGACGCGTTTTTTGCGGCTAATGGACAGAACGTAATGCAAGACAGCTGAAGTGCGCTGGGCAAGGTGCGCGCAGGGCCTTGGGCTATGGAAGCTGCGCGCTTAGAGAGTGGAAGGGTGGGCAGGTTTGTTGCCGCTTTTGCAACAAACATGAACGCCCTGGAGCGAACGGGCCGCAACCTTATTCGCGCTCTCTTACGACAGTGATTTATTCTCAGGATGGCACAAGGGTAGCTTGGCATATTGACTTGCCTGTGAGGAACGAACCTGCAAGACAAATGACAAGCGGAGGTAGAAGCCCACAGCGTCCGATAAACTAGCCGTGGAGTGCTCTCAGAGCGTTTTGTGGGTCAGACTCAACAATACGTAATAAGGCCTTAGCGGGGCCTGTCGGATGTCTACGGCCTTGCTCCCAGTTTTCTAGGGTACGCTTACTCACACCAATCATCGTGGCAAAGTGAGTTTGTGATAAACCCGTTTTTTCGCGTATCTCACGCACTTCAGGATCAGGGAACTCAACGCAGCGTAAGGCTTTTGTTTTGCCTTTTACAATATCATCCATCTGCTCAACACTGGCGAGTAATTCATTAAACATATCGTTATCCATCAGACCACCTCTCAACAATTTGTCGTAATGCTTTCAACTGAGCGGGTGTGAGATTCTCCTGTTTACCTTTCGGATAGGTATAAATCATTCGGATATGCTCATCATCCACCACCCAATAATAGATCACACGAATACCACCACTTTTTCCCTTGCCTTCCAAGTTCCAGCGTACTTTTCTCAGTCCACCAGAGGACTTGATAATTGATCCCATATCAGGCCGTTGAACCAACGCTTCCTGTAATTGACGATATTCGTCATCGCTCATCAGTTCCTTGATAAGCCGAGTGAAGATAGGTGTTTCAATAATGATCATATAGCAAGTATACGCCATTGGCGTATATATTCTAGTCTTTGTTGAAGTCTATGGCTGCATTTCCAGTAGCTTATCTAATTTGGCAGGATGACTAATCGTATGCACGTCTTTGAGCTGCTTGATGCTGACTTGGGTATAAATCCCTGTTGTTTCCAATTTCGCATGGCCTAGTAAGGCTTGTATGTATCTTACATCCGCACCGCCTTCTAGCATCAACGTGGCGCAGGTATGGCGGAACAAGTGACATGAGCCTTTCTTGCCTATATCCGCTTGCTTTACGTATTCTCGTACCAATTTACTCATGGCGTTAGCGTGGAAGGCGTCGCCCAGTTTCGTAACGAAGAGTGTGCCATCATCACGGCCTAGTGTTAATTCTGGCCGTGCCTGGTATTGGTAACTATAAATCCATTTCAAAGCTCTATCCCCAATCGGCACCATCCTGTCTTTATGGCCTTTGCCTTGACTAATAAAAATCGTACCGCGCTCATAATCAATCGCTGACCACTTTAACGTGGTTAACTCTAGTCTTCGCATACCCGTACTGTAAAACGTCTCTAAAATGGCTCTGTCGCGTATTCCTAGCGTGTATTAGTATCGGGTAGGCTCAGTATGGTTTCGGCTTCTTCTTGCGTTAATACGGCTTGAGGTAGCCGTTTCTCCGCACGAGGTAATTCAAGATCACTGGCGGGGTTGTAAAGCAGATGATTGTTTCTCGCTAACCATTTAAACAAGGCTCTAATGGGTATCATTCGCCCGTTCTGGCTCATCACACTCAGTGGCTCGCCATTCTTTTTGCGGTAGTGATACAAGTACCGTTGATAACTTTCCAATATCGGTTTAGTGATTTCGTTCGGGCGATTGAGTTCACGTTCATCACACCAGCTAATAAAATACCGTAGATAATTCTCACGGTTTTGTATGGTGCGTTGGCTGTAGTTACGCTCCGCTTGATACTGCAAGAATCGGTGCATCCAGTGGTACAGGCTGTGGGGATCATTAGGATTACCGATTACTGGCAACTCAGTCGTGGTGCCGCGTTTTCCTCTTGCCATTACACACTCGCACTTAACGGTAAACTATCACTTGAAGGAGTGTTTTTATTTTTCTCTAATAAGTCCTTTTCAACGCTTTCAGCGATTAATTCTTCCAAGTCCACGGTATCACTGGCCTGTAGCGGTTTTTGAGCGGTGCTACTTGGGGGCACTTTGGCCACTACTTGGGGGCTACTTGAGGGCTTCTTTTCCGTTTTTAGGGGCTTCAACTGACCGCTGCCTGTAAGGTTTTGTAAACTCGATAACCCCAAGATAAAGGTTTCATCCTGCTCACCTTCGCCGCAATACAACAACTCATACTCAAACGATTGACCACGGCCACCACGATGCACCAAGAGGTACTCCATTTCTTGTAATCGAGTCATGTGCTTTTTGATTTGGAAGTCTGTCCAGCCTGCCATATCACGCACCTGACGACGGCTAAAACGGAAGTCACGTTGTGCGACTTGCTCAGATTTGCATTGGTCACTGACCCACCCAACAATTAACGACAATAACTTTCTGGTTTGTGGTGGCAATTCATCTAACGTGCGGCCAAGTACCTCATGGGCTAACTGATTGGCTAATTCAATATCACTCGGTTCAACATCGAT
>MDLC01000084.1 GCA_001723645.1 Candidatus Endobugula sertula
GAGACTGATCACGTTTAATCGCAGGGGGTGATCATTTTCAATTGGAGAAGGTGTTCATCTTGGAGTGGAATATGCAAAAAGAGTTAAAATAACGGTTTTTAGTTCTGTTGTTTGTTTTTTCATCTTTTAATGTTTTGTAGTGGTAGTCAATATGATTTTTACTTTGTTTGGCCTATTTAATGATATTTACATCCATATTTTTTATTTATTGCGGATATTTGATAAATTGATCTTGAATATTGGCGCTATTTCATTGATAGTAGATAGGTTTGCTATTGAGTAAGAAGGCACAAAACAATGGTGCTATATTAAAAATAAAACGTATATCTTTGACGAAAAGGTAGTCATTTTTTGTAAAATATACTAGGGTTCCTTGACGCTTTTTAGGTTTAATAGGAGCGAAGGTGGAGCATTGTGAGACTGATCTAGGATGGTTAATATTGATCATAGTCTGCTATTGGCTTAGATAAAAGTAATCCAGGAGATGAGTGTGAACAGCTTAAGAATACTTAATCGATTAATGCGACAGGAACAATATATGTTGCATCAATTCTGTAGCAATCTTCAGACTATGATTACTCGCTTGATTGGTCAGCATAATGATTTAACTGCATCACTAGAGGCATTGGAAAAGCATTTAGAGAGTGATGTGTCTTGGTCAAGTGCCAATAGAGTAGAATTGGCATTGATTGATTTTTATGATGACATAACCTTATTGACGGAATGGCAACGTCGTTTAGCTGAAATTAATCGTTTACCTAAGCATCTAAAAGAGTTTTATGAAGAGCATACAGGAGAAGCGGATTCTAGTAAATTGCGCGCCTTATTGGTGCGTTTGGTTTCAGACTTACAATGGTTTCGTGAATCGAAAAGGGTTGTCCGTTTCAATGAAAGCTAGATGAGAAAAAAAATAGTGGGGCTATTTTTATTTAGTTTCGTATTGTTTTTTACTCCGACCTTATTTCGCGCTCTATTTTCTTTTGAATTTGATAATTTGCGTTTGTACTATATTTTTACAGCGGCGACTTCTGGCATATTGGGTGCTACCTTTAGCCAATTGACATCAATACAATCTCGTGTGCAGTCGGCCAATCTTGATCAAGTCAGAGCGATGAGCCAATTTGGCTATATAATGGCTCGTGCAATGGTAGGAGCAGGGGCAGGGTTGATTATGTTCTATCTTTTACAATCAGGCTTGTTAAGTGGTGCTTTTTTCCCTGAATTTATTCATACGGTAAGTGACCTGGATAAATTTCAGGGAATGATAGTTACTACGACGGTTGATCCCGTTCAAGCCTTGTCTCAAAAAATCGAAACGAAACTGGCAGTAGGTACTTTGGCTCGTCCAGCTCAGGGTTTATCTTTGTTAATTGTGTGGTGTTTACTGGCAGGTTTTTCTGAGAAATTAGTTCCCGGTATATTAAATAACAAAGCAAAATACCTACAAGAATCAATGAATAAAAATAACAGGAAATAAGAACAGCAAACAATGAGAAAGGTAATAGTTAGGGAGTGGTTTGTCGTTTATTTGCTTGTCTTTTGGGGGGTGGGTAACATAGCTTATGCCAATGAGCTTTGTCAAAAACCACCACCATCCAATAGTAAATCGAAGTTTGCTCAATGTGCTGCCTTTTCTTCTTTGGGAAGAGAGAACAAGGTACTTAGCGTTGCAGTACGTAATGCGCCGCCATTTGTTTATGAGGAAGTAGATTCTTTAACGGGAGCAAGAAAGCTTAAAGGTATAGCGGTAGACTTTTGGGAGACAGTAGCGGATAGTTTGGAGTTGGACTATCAATATGTCTGTGTGGGGTTATCGGATACTCTGGATTCTTTGCAAAAGGGAACTATTGATATTGCTATATCTCCACTGACAATTACTAAGCAGAGGGAGAGATCTTTCGATTTTTCTCATCAGTATTTCAACTCCGGTTTGGTTTTCGCCTCCAGTCCAGCAGAGTCTAATTTTGATTTTCAAAAAGCGTTTAATACACTATCCAATGCATTTAAGTCCGATAATGTTGTGTATTTGTTTGCTATTTTTGCGACGTTACTATTGATTTTAGTTATTCTGGGGCTCAAAAACTTTAAATACTACCAAGCTATGCCGGTGATGAAAGATAAAAGCAAACCAGCAATGGTTATGCATGTTGTATTATACTCTTTATTGAATATTAGTGGAATACGTAAGGATGTATTTGGATTTTCATCAGTAAGTATGCAGTTGTTTTCTGTTTTAATTCTTATTTTTGGGATTACTGTTTCTACGAGTTTATTTAGTATGGTAACTGCGGCATTGACACAAAGTGTTAGTCCACAAAAGAATTTTTCTATGGCAAATATTGGTCAATACTCAGTATCTACGTTACGTGGTTCAACAGCACAACGCTTTTTATGCGACTCAGACATACGACCCGCTTCACTAGAGGTTACCAGTACATGGGAGGATGCACTGTTGCAAATTGCTGATGGAAAAAAAGATATTGTTTTGGGTGATTGGGTACAGTTGGTTTATCTATCACAAATACCAGAACTGAGAGATAAAGTTACAGTACATGGACAATCATTTCAGTTTGAGCCCTATGGTTGGGGGCTTAGAACAAATCATCCCGATAAGGATCGTATTAATCAGGAGTTAATTGGCTTGCTGCGCCATAAGTCTGGAAGCGATATTATTAAGCGCTATATTGGTGATAAGCAAATCAGTTTGCAAGTCAACTAATAAAAGTCAGTGTGAGCATTTGTTTATTTATGGTGGTTTATGCTTCCACCGTTTTATTTTGTTCTGAGTAATGGTTTTTTAAATATCCCGTTACCCATTTTAGTATCATGTTAATTATGATAGCTGAGCATAAAAACCAGCCAGCGACATACAAATAGATCCATAACATATTATTGGGGTCCCTGATGACGGCGATAGCCGTGTTCGCTCGGCCAACAATTTCGTGGACACCAATCACTGATGCAGTCGAGGAGGCCATAATAATAATCACAAAGTACTGTGCCCAAGAGACAAAAAACATGGGTAGGGCAATGATATTCCCTTGTTTTATTTCATAGGTCAGTCGATAAAACTGATCAGACGCAAAACCTATAACAGGCACCGCCAGGGCAATAGACGCCTTAATCCAGACAGGGAAACGTATAGGTTCTCCCTGCCATTCAAATTCAATAGGAATAACAAAGGCAATATAAAACATAAAAACAAAGCTGGGGATATTGCGAAATATGCCCGTCGCTAGGCTACTGATTATCGATGCCCAGTGTGTAGAGGATGATCTCCCTGAAGCCAATAGCCAGCCGATTAAGGTGCCGACTAACATAGCAGTGAGTGATATTGACAAATTTAAGCCAAAGCCTGCTGCAAAGTTAGGGGTCCAATGGATTAATTCAGCCCATATTTCATCCATTTTTTTTGACTACCCCTATTGTTAATAATCGTTGTAAGTAATTGAGTAAAAATATGAATATATAGACGACGAAAAAATAAAAAAACAATAAAAATGTCATCATCTCAGATTTATTGCCATATTCTGCAATAATGCTATTCGATGATGAAATCAATTCAGGGACTGCAATCATACTGGCTAGGCCGACAGCTTTAATGATATTGACTGAATTAGCATTAATGCCTTCGTAAGCATGTTGGAATGCTGATGAGAATAGGGTGTTAAGGGGAGCGCCTGGAGCATGTTGAGAGGCGGCTCGCAGTGCCTGATAGAGTAATACTGCATTGCTGGAGCCAGCATATAAAGAAAATACAATAATTGCGACAATAAAGGCATTAAATTGAATGCCGTAATGTAATGCAGTTAAACTGCCTAAACCAAAAAAAACAATATATAAATTTAGTAGTGGTGGTGTCATACGGAAAATATCGTTAAGTCGCCCAAGTGTCCATGAGGCTGTTGAGGGGAGTCGATAGAGTAAAATGCCTGTGAATGTACCAAAACAGAGTGAGCCGATAATGGCGAGTAAACTGAGTAATAGGGTTAAGGTAATACCTTTTAATAAGGTGGTTTGGCTATAATTGTCATAGAGTGGTGGAAAGTCAATCCCCCATTGTGATAGCAGGTTGTCTTTGACAGCAGTGGTAGCAGCAACGCTTTTACGGCTTAAGCATTTTAAAGGTAAGATATTATTGGGTAAACGCTGACAAACATAAGCTCCGTTGTTGTCTTTTTCATTCCAACGGGTGTTTTGATCAATAAGAAACTGGCTATTACGGATACCCCACTTTTTTTCTAAAGCCAGTAGCTTTCCACTACGATGCCAGTCAATAATGGCATCTGATACCAACTGACCGAAAACGGTCTCCTTTTCTGATGAACGCACGGCAATTGCCCACGGGGTGAGCATAATTGTGTTTAATGGTGTTTTAAAGTCCTGCCAGCTTTTTTCTTTAAGCAGGTTAGCTAATGCCGTATCATCAAAAACCCAACCCATACAGCTACCAAACCTGAGAGCTGCTTGGTTATCCAGCGTACCTTCGAATTCTTTAGGTTTTAATAAGAACCGTTCTATTAAGTTACGATTAAAGTAAGCGTTTTTAGTGAGGCAGACAGAACGACCATACAATTCAGCCCAACTTTTAATTTGAGAGTCTTTGTGAACGAGAATGGTAGCGCCACTTGAATAGTAGCTTGGTGTAATAATACCTGTTTGCCGCCTGCGTTTATCTGTGTCGCCCATAGTGGCAATTAATAAATCAATAGCACCTTCTTCAAGTTTATTGATACGATTGGATGCGCTTACTCTCTGTAGTTGTAATTTGACATTTAAACGGTCAGCAATATCTTGCGCCAAATCAGGTTCAAGTCCAATAATCGTTCCATTGTCATCGTAGTATCCCCAGGGAGGATAGTCCGCTTTTACGCCCACAATAAGTGTATCCCGTGATTTGATAGCAGCCAGTTGCTGTGAATCATTATTAGCCAAAAGCTGGGAAGAGCCTAATATTAATAATAAATAGAGAACATAAAACGGAATATTTTTCATTGCTTGTCGTGATAAATATATAGTGACTAATAAAGCTAAGGTTTAACAGGTCTTCTTTTTTGACAGCATATAAGAATGCCATAACCCCATCGGGCTGGAACTAGTTTACATAATTGGTGGTCCAGCCAGCCAAGAGGTTTCACACGGGTCACCCAGCTTTCTGGCAACACACTCTCTGCGGTTATCTTTATAATATTTAGCCCTGCATCGGTTAATTCTTGTTTTATGCTTTGTTCACTATATAGATGGTAATAAAGTGATATTATCTGATCATCGATGTGATGGGTATAAGTAATATCATGGCTGTTTTGTGCCCGTTGCATTGATAAAAACCGTCGTTTTTGGTTAGGTACTGATAATATCAGATGCCCAGAACCTATATTATTTCGTAAATAAATCAGTAAACGTTGCCGTTCACTTTTTGAGGAAATGTGTGAAAGAACGCCAAATAATAGTAATGCCATATCAAAAGGTGCGTTGCTATCTGAGAGTTTTGTTAATAGATTAAACTGACTCAATACTTGTACACGGGATGTCTGTTTTGTTTGAATCAGTTTTTCACGCAATATGCGGAGTGGGGCCTTAGAGATGTCGTAGGCAGTAAAGTATGTATTTAAGTGATGTCGCAATATGTTGATCAAATAACGACCATTGCCACAGCCATAATCTAGAATATGGTATTTGGGTGCGCTGTTATTGATATAACTTTGTATAAATGAGAGAGTGTGATAATTAACTCTGGGGTAGCGCAATTTATAAAGGCCAGTAGAAAAGTAGTGGTTATAATTGTTGTAAATCGTACCATTTTTACTGCTAACCACTTTTTTTTCATCAGGTATAGACGCGTCGTTTTGTCGTTGCTTGTTTAAAGCGGTGTTTTCTCTCCTGAACATTATTATCTTCCTATTTATTATTTATTATGTTGTTATTCTCTTTACAGTATCACAGACGTTTTGATAGGCGACCAATGTATCACGCTAGTGATGGTTTTATGAATACATATTGGATTTTTGAATATTTTTGCGCCATTTTGTTCAGTTTTGAGTGTGGATAAAAATGACAAATACATGATTGAATAGCTGGGTTTGTTTTTCTTGTATGGTGCACAGGAAAGGAAAGCGTATTGTTATCAGAAAATTTCCTGTTGTTAGCAAAAAGCCGCACTTGTTGAGCGGCTTTTTGCTAAGGTAAGCAGTTTGACTCTTTTACCTTTCTTCAATAGGAGTGTAGCTTCTTGGTGTATATCCAGTATATAACTGGCGAGGACGACCAATTTTATAACTGCCACTAATCATTTCTGCCCAGTGTGCAATCCATCCAACGGTACGGCCCGTTGCGAAAATAACTGTAAACATGTCGGTTGGAATACCAATCGCTTTCATAATAATGCCTGAGTAGAAGTCAACATTGGGGTAAAGTTTACGTTGTATGAAATATTCATCTTCTAGAGCTATTTGTTCTAAACGTTTAGCGATGGCTAGTAATGGATCATTTTCTAGGCCGAGTTCTTTCAACACTTCATCACAGGTTGTTTTCATGACTTTTGCGCGAGGGTCAAAGTTTTTATAAACACGGTGACCAAAACCCATTAATCGGAATGGGTCGTTTTTATCTTTTGCTTTGGCTACATATTCATCAATGCGATCAACAGTACCTATTTCACCTAACATGGTGAGTACTGCCTCATTGGCACCGCCATGTGCAGGTCCCCACAATGCAGTAATACCTGAAGCAATGCAGGCGAATGGGTTGGCACCTGAAGAGCCCGCAAGACGAACGGTTGATGTTGACGCATTTTGTTCATGGTCAGCATGTAATAGGAATATTTTGTCCATGGCTTTAGCAATAACGGGATTCACTGACGGTGAATCACACGGTGTACCAAACATCATATATAAAAAGTTTTCTGCATAAGATAGCGAGTTGTCAGGATACATAAATGGTTGTCCTATATGATGCTTGTAGCACATTGCTGCCAATGTTGGAATTTTTGCGATTAGTCTCATGGCCGAGTTTTTTTGATGTTCTGGATTGGTAATATCCAACGTGTCGTGGTAGAACGCAGAGAGAGCGCCAACCGCCCCACACATCATTGCCATGGGATGGGCGTCGTGGTGAAATCCACGAAATAACCTGACCATGGCTTCATTCACCATAGTATGCATAGTAATTTCTTGCTTAAATTTGTTTTTTTCCGAGTGAGTGGGTAGTTCGCCATTCAGTAATAAATAACAAGTTTCCAGGTAGTCTGAATGTTCTGCAAGTTGCTCTATTGGGTAACCACGATGAAGTAGTACACCGTTACCACCATCAATATAAGTAATGGCTGAATTACAGGAGGCTGTGGACATAAAACCAGGGTCATAAGTGAAATAACCCTCGGCGACTAAACCGCGTACATCGATAACATCTGGGCCAGTGTTACCAGATAATATGGGTAGCTCAATAGTTTTACCATCTACTGTAAGTTGGGCTTTTTTATCACTCATAAGAACTCCTATTCTATCGATTCACATTAAATAGTAGGACCTTACTTTTTGTAAGGTGATTGGTTTCAAACCAGTACGGTGAGAAGTGGTACTTTAGTTTTGTTACTGGTTGCCATCTACACTAAGGGTTGGTTTGCAGAATATTCTCAACTCAGCATGGTTGTAATTGTAGATTAAACGGTGTCATTTGCTTAGGTTGATAACAAAAAGCACGAGTTAGCATTAAGTCATAACGCTCCCGCAAAGCGGGAGGCTTGACGGTTGTTAGCAGCCCTGAGGGCTGCCAAAGTTAATGTTCAGTA
>MDLC01000085.1 GCA_001723645.1 Candidatus Endobugula sertula
CCTCTGGCAGAAGAAGCTTTACAAGATTACGCCCCTAAAAGGGAAAGAATTCAGGAGGCAAACTACCAAAAGGATTTAATACTAAAACGATTATTTGAAGAGCGTAATGGCTATGGGTATGTGGATAAATAAACAACATTTACCCACATACCCACAGCAAAACAATAGCAATATGTCGTAAAATTCAACAATTAAAAATTGAAACGATGTCTATGAATCTCACAGATAATCAGGGGGATTTTGTTTGTCAAGGTTTTTTCCGATACAAAACGTATCGAAAAACTAGCAAAACCACTGTCATTTTTATTAGGTAGTACCGAGCTAGATGAGCAAATTTTCACACACTTAGGGCTGGTTAAACACCCTCAACCGATTTTACTCAGTGGTCATTCTGCTCATCAAGTTATTATAGATAATCACACATTGTCACTGATTAAACCTTATGTTGGTTTACGACCCGACGTTATTACTGGTATTGGCAGTAAAGTAGGCTCAATCAAAACGGTATTAACTATTGAGAATCTAGCAAGTTTTAATGAGGCTGCAGAATACTCCAAAAACCCCAATGATCTTTTGATCATTTATGTCGCAGGAAACCCAACACCATCGTTATTGGCTGCCTATAAGCGTATTTTATATTTTGCTAGACCTACAGCAGTTTTGCATTGGGGAGACATCGATGTAGGTGGCTTTAAAATTGCGGCCCGTATAGCGGCAACAGCGAAACAGGAGGGCTTTGCTTTATCTCTACGGCAAATGAATCCATTAGAGGTGGCAAAAAATCAACCAATTATGGATGATAAAAAGTCGATTGATACAATCGAAAAACTCTGCCATGAATTTAGATGGCACGATGAAATAGTTGGATTAAAAAAACATCCTGCATTTCAAGAACAAGAAAATATTAATTGGCAACCGAATCAATTACAAAGTAGCTCTAATTAGCAATTATTTTATCCAAATAAGCTCGGACCATAAATAACCCGGTGAAGCCTCTTTTCGTGATTACTTCAATTGGAGTCATTCCAGCGAAGGCATTGTTTTTAGTGGTAATCCAATAATAAGCGAGTTCATGATTCTTGGGAAATATTAACCGCAAGGACTTATGGATAGCAAGTAGGATTGAAACACGCTCAAGCATATCCCTATTTGTAGCTAGTGGCTGGCCGTTCCTATAGCGGGTTAGGGTGGCTTTACTGTTATTAAATAACCCAAGGAGAGACAGCTGATCTTCTGTCTTCAGCTGCCAATTTTCAAATAACTTCATGATCATTTTGGCTAGATGAACTCGGTCGGTTTTTTGGACTTCAAATTCTTGCCCAGCAGCATACATTAGTAACCCTCGAAAAGCTTATTAGAGACTAATTATCATAGTATTGGAATCATTCATCCACTCAAAACTGGGTAGTGCCTGGTCGCCTAAATTTAGTTGGACGTCCATATCTAAGTGGAGAAATGGGGTTATTATAAAATCTTTTCTATGTCTAATACTGTTGAGTAGTAGACTATAAATAACATTTACTATATATTACAAACACATACCTCATAAGCATAAAAATCCAGAATCATGAAATTAGCAAAACCGTTGCCTTTGTACCCAACTTACAATGAAATTAAGGATATTGATTTAAGCCTATATCCTGAACTCAATGCCTTTCTTACTGAGTCCGCTGAACCCAATCGATTACAGCACTGGCAATGGGGCTTGAATTTTCTTCAATATATCGGCCGCAACAAGTCTGAGCACACCTACAATCGGTTTCGTAACGAAACCGAACGCTTTCTCACATGGATATTTCTTGTTAAACAGCAGCCTATGGATAGCTTGCGTAAACAAGATATTCTTGAGTATGTAGATTTTTGCTGGAAACCACCAGTCTCTCTTATTGGGCTTGCAGCCTATGATCGATTTATCTACCAAAATGATCATTATAAGGTCAATCCTAAGTGGCAACCGTTCAGGATGAAAATACCCAAAAACCAAAGTAGCGATACCAAAGTCGATAAAAAGAAATATAGGCCATCACAAGAAACTCTGAAGTCGTTATTTACCAGTGTGACTGCTTTCTATAAATATTTAATGAACGAAGAGATCTGTTATGGGAACCCAGCATCTATTGCTAAAACGGATTGTCGCTACTTTATAGCTGATGCACAAGTCAAAGAAATCAGACGACTTACTGAAGAACAATGGCAATACGTATTAAACATAGCGTTTTCTCTAGCAGAGAATGATTGTGCTTATGAACGTAGTTTGTTCATTATTGCTACCTTAAAAACATTATTCTTGCGCATATCTGAACTGTCTGAGCGTAAAGATTGGTCCCCAGAAATGCGACATTTTTGGCAAGATGGAGAGAACAATTGGTGGCTTAAAATTTATGGTAAAGGCCGTAAATTACGAGATGTTAGCGTACCGACACAATACCTCTCTTATTTGAAAAGATATCGGTTGTACCGAGCATTACCAGCTTTGCCCTCTTCTTATGAAAATGTTCCCTTGGTAGAGAAAATACGTGGTCAAGGGGGCATGACATCCCGTCATCTTACACGCCTGGTTCAAGAAGTGTTTGATAAGACCTATGAGAAAATGAAGCAGGAAAAAGGCGAAAATATGACAAGAAAGCTTATGGAAGCCTCAACACATTGGTTAAGACATACTGGTGCCAGTATGGAGGTTGAGCGTGGTCGTGCTTTAAAAGACATTTCAGAAGACTTAGGGCATTCGAGTATGGCAACGACGGATACTATCTATGTACAGAGTGAGAATAAGAAACGAGCGGCTTCAGGAAAAGACAGGCTAGTTGACTAATGATTTAGTAAAAAACCTTTTTTATCAGTATGTTAGATAAGTTTAAATGATTCCAACTATTTTTTAGTTACCCAATTTTCAACACGCAAACCATCAACGTTTTTAAATTTTCTGAGGCTGTTAGTGACTAGGACTAACCCTTGGCTTCTAGAGTAACCAGCTACATACTTCCGTTCTCTAAACTGTCTTAACCAAATGCCATTGATGGCCTACGCCCCTCTCATTCAATAAGGCAATACCAAAGCTACCCTCCATCGCTATTTAGCGGTAAGATGGCCGTCTCGATAACTGATTGAGGTCAATGGTTTTTATGGCATTTAAAGAATGGTTTTCACAAATAGGAACCCGCTTCTCTAATTCTTATATGAATTGCCAGGATAGGCTATCAGGACAGTCTAGTTGGGTTAGATTGTTGTTGGGCGTGTTATTGGTATATCTGCTGCTGATACTGTTTATCGGCTTTTACTGGAGTGCTGAACCCAAACCCTTTGACATCACGACGGTACGTGCTCAATCCACCACCGCTATTACGGGTGACATAACCACCTCTGCTTTAATTCAGGTAGCTTCTACACTATTGGATAAGCGAGGTGGGTACTTATCCAATGATGTTTTCCCTCCTGGTATCTGGCTAGATAATCTCCCGAATTGGGAATATGGCGCCCTGATTCAGGTGCGTGATTTAAGTCGTGCTTTACGAGAAGTGTTCAGTCGTTCCCAGTCTCAGTCGACAGAAGATGAGGACCTTGTGATTGCTGAGCCACGCTTTAATTTTGATACTAATAGCTGGATTTTACCCTCTTCGGAATCGGTGTACCGAAAAGGTATTATTCATTTGGAGGCATACCGTCAGCGCCTCATTGATACTGACCACTCGAATGCACAGTTTTATGCTCGTGCTGATAATTTAAGTTATTGGCTAGCAACGGTGGAGAGCCGTCTTGGTAGTTTGTCTCAACGTCTCAGTGCCAGTGTTGGCCAGCGCCGTATTAATACAGATTTAGCGGGAGAAGAAAACGCTTCTCAGGCAACCCCAGCTCCTAATGAGATGATTATTAAAACGTCCTGGTTTCAAATCGATGATGTCTTTTATGAGTCCAGAGGGAGTGCATGGGCTTTAATTCATTTTCTAAAAGCCGCTGAAGTGGATTTTGCGGACGTGCTGAAAAAGAAAAATGCCCTAATTAGTCTGCGACAAATTATCCGTGAGTTGGAAGAAACCCAAAAACCGGTCTATAGCCTAATGATTTTAAATGGTAATGGTTTTGGGGTGCTGGCCAATCACTCTCTCGTCATGGCATCCTATCTTTCCCGTGCCCATGCCGCTATTATCGATATCAGAGAGCTGTTAGCTCAGGGGTAGATTACGACAATATTGAGTAATCAGTATCAACTAGGTTCTATAAGCTCATGCTGACTGTTACACCTATCCCTGCCTTCAGCAATAATTATCTTTGGCTGATAACACATTCTACAAGCTCCTGTTCGTATATTGTCGATCCGGGAGATGGTCAAGCTGTGTACGAAACACTTAAGAAGCGTAACCTACAACTCTCAGGAATCTTAATTACCCACCGCCATTATGATCATATCAATGGAATCGATGACTTATTGAAATACTACCAACAGGAAAATTCCATTATTGTCTATGGGCCTGATTCACCATACATCCCCCAAATAACCCATAAACTATATCAAGGGGATCAAATAACCCTATTTGATCACTATTTATTCACAATATTCGAGACTCCAGGTCATACATCCGAACATATTTGCTACTTTTCCAAAGATACGCTGAAAATGCCGGTACTATTTTGTGGAGACACCCTATTTTCCGCTGGCTGTGGGCGGGTTATGGATAAGGACCCAGAAGCACTTTACCGCAGTCTCTCCGTTTTAGCAGAGTTACCTGACAATACTCAAGTATATTGTGCCCATGAATACACCTTAAATAACCTACACTTTGCTCAAGCTGTAGAACCTAAAAACACCCATATACGTCAGCGAATACAGGAAGTACAACAACTACGTCAGCAGGGTATTCCCAGCCTTCCCTCTTGTATCGCCATAGAAAAACAAACGAATCCTTTTATGAGAACAACCCAACAAAGCATTTACCAGTCAGTCGCTGACTACTGGGGAACCCAGTATGCCAATGCCTGTGAATTATTTGTTGATCTGCGTCGGTGGAAAGATGAGTTCTAGAGTACATCCTCGCCATTGTTTCATCTAAAAAAAACATCAGCAGACCCTAAATACCAGTTGTACTGTTATCGGAGCTTGATTAGACTAGCGCGCTTTATCTCTTTGGACGACTCATTTCTCATTATGCCACTGTTTTGCCTGACCACCATACAAGTAAGCCCCTTATTCAATATTGCATCACTCTCTTTTCTCACCATGGCTCTAGCGGCCTGTGATGCAACACTCCCTACAAAAAATCAAACTCTCTCGGATTCCCCAGAGCAGAATCAACAACGATCAATAGCTCCCCCTCTGCCAAGAAACATAGTTGCTTCAAATAAAGCAGCTAGCGATCTCTGGCAACGTATTCGTGATGGGTACCAACTACCTGTCAATACTATCCCCTCTAAAGGCCAAAAACGCATTGAAGCTATACTGTCCCGTTATGCTCACCGACCTGATAGTATTTTGCGCCAAACAAACAGAGCAAGCCTGTACCTCTACTATATTGTCAACGAATTAGAAAAACATAATATGCCTGCTGAATTGGCACTATTGCCTTTTGTAGAAAGTGGCTATGATCCTTTTGCCTACTCATCAGGTCGTGCATCCGGCCTTTGGCAATTTATTCCAAGTACAGGAAAACGTTTTAAGCTGACAGAAAACTGGTGGATGGATGAACGCCGAGATGTTATTGCTTCGACTCAAGCCGCTATCCAATATTTCACTTATCTGCACCAGCATTTTAAGGGTGATTGGTTGCTGGCTATTGCTGCCTATAATGCGGGAGAAGGTACGGTAGGACGGGCCATACGGAAAAACAGGAAAGAGGGAAAGCCCATAGACTATTGGTCTTTAACGCTTCCAAAAGAAACACAATTTTACGTACCCAAGTTGTTGGCCTGGAGCACTCTGATAAAACACCCTCAGAAATACCAAGTCAACCTGACACCTATTAATAATTCTCCCCAATTCACTGTTGCAAACATCGGATCGCAAATAGATTTAGCCACATTTTCAGAATTAACAACTATCGATATTAATACCGTATATGCATTGAACCCGGCATTTAATCACTGGTCCACAGATCCAGCCAAGCCTCACACGTTAATCATACCCGCCGATAAAGATAAGTTGGTCGCAAAAGTATTAAAGCAATATCCCATTGGTCAACGTATTCAATGGCAGCGCTACACCATTCGCCCAGGGGATTCCTTAGGGTATATCGCCAATAAGTTTGACGTTCATATAGCTACACTAAAAAGCGCCAATAAATTAAAGGGGTCAATCATTCGCGCTGGAAAAACCTTGATGATCCCCAAAGCATCAAAGCCCGCAGAGTTTTATAATAGCAGTGTTGGGCAACGCCTAGAAAAACGACAAAACAGTCATACAGCAAAAAGAGACAGGGAGCGTATAGTCCACAAAGTTCAGCAGGGTGAAACACTGTGGAGCATCTCTCGTGTCTATCATGTACCACCCCAAAAAATCGCCTACTGGAACAATATGTCAACTAAAGATATATTGCGTAATAAACAACGTTTAATTATCTGGTCAACCAAAAGTGCTAAACAGGAAATATCAGGCATTATTCGGAAAATTCATTACTCAGTAAAATCTGGCGAATCATTATCCACTATTGCCAATAAATTTAATGTTAGCGTCAATAACATATTAGCGTGGAACAATATTCATCAGAAACAATATATTCAACCAGGGCAGAATTTAAAATTATTTGTGAGTACCTCTGATCAAGCGAATAGATTTTAGCGCAAAACAAAAGTTCCGCACTCTCTGCGCTACAATGAATGATACTATAGAGGCGTCTCTTACCTGATAGAAACCGTTGCTCACGGTATTTAAGCCCAACAAACAACACCAATTGAATGATAACGAATTATTCTTTGTTACCCGCCAAAAAAGCAATGCGACTTATCGAGTGATTGAGCGACACAAGGTTTTAAAAGGCAAAGGAATGGCTTCTTGATCAAACTATCAAAATTAAAGGTAATAAAGCCCTATAGCTCTTCGTCGTATCGGTTACAACGATTCTGAAACAGGTAAGCACTCCATATTTTTAACTAACCATTTTAAGTGGGTCGCCAAAACCATTGCCGATGTTTAAAAAGCGATCTGGCAGGTTGAGTTATTTTTTTAAATGGATTAAGAAAAATTTTAAAATAAAAAATCGAATAACAATAAGAAAAAAATGGAATTTTTTCTATAGTTATAATTTTTCATACATAATATTAACACCTCATTTATTCCTAATAATAATTACTACTATAAAAAATATCCTGTAAAAGGCCACTGAGACACAATCCAAAAATCAATGCCTTAGACTATAATTTGGATAGAGTTCTGATTGATAATGTCTAGGAAGGTGTCTCAAAAAATTTTGCCATATCACAATATATACTTGTAGCGAATGATTTTTAGATTTTTAAATAAGCTATTGAATTTTATAATAAAACCTATTACTGTCCGCACATGAAAA
>MDLC01000086.1 GCA_001723645.1 Candidatus Endobugula sertula
AGAGACTGATCACGTTTAATCGCAGGGGGTGATCATTTTCAATTGGAGAAGGTGTTCATCTTGGAGTGGAATATGCACTCGCCGGTATAACCAGAGAGAGCATAATACATTTATTAGAAAATGAGTACTCTGAAAAAATTATAGAGAAACCAGTTTGTTTTGACAATCTAGTTGAACTGTATAAAAATAAGAAAATACGTAGTATGTTTTCTACTGGAACGGCCGTAGGTTTTCAGCCTATTGCTAGTATTACCCATGAGGGTAAACGGATGAGCTTTTCTATAAACACAGGGCTACAGAAAAAATTAAGAAAAAGACTTCTTGGCATTCAATCAGATCAATCAAAAGATGATTATGGCTGGATGGTTCCTATTCATGAATTATATGGTTAGTATTTATAAGTATGAGCACACAAACTAGGCAGCATCGTATTACTGTACCTGAAATTAAGGCGAAAAAAGGAAGAGAAAAAATTGTATCGCTAACAGCATATAATACATGGATGGCCCAGCTGATTGATTCTGTGTCTGACATTACTATTGTTGGTGATTCACTAGGAATGGTTGCCTATGGTTTCGAAAGTACGCTTCCAGTAACCCTTGATATGATGATTTATCATGGGGCTGCCGTTGTTAAGGGTACTCAACGAACATGTGTTGTTGTTGACATGCCTTTTGGTACATACCAAGAGTCACCTCAACAAGCATTTAGAAACTGTGCTCTAGTTATGCAAAAAACTGGTGCCCAGGCAGTAAAACTTGAAGGCGGTAAAGAAATAGCACCTGCAGTAGAATTTTTAGTTAACCGAGGTATCCCGATTATGTCACATATTGGTCTGATGCCTCAGCATATATACTCTATGGGTGGTTTTAAAGCTCAAGGTATGCAAGAAGAGACAGCTAGAAAATTATTACAAGATGCGAAAATTCTTTCTGAATCTGGTGCTTTCTCGTTGCTTATAGAGGGTACGAAGGAGGAGGTTGCAAGGGAAATTACTAGTGAGGCTTCCATCCCTACGATTGGAATCGGAGCTTCTCCTGCTTGTGATGGACAAGTTCTCGTAACCGAAGATTTGTTAGGATTGTTTTCAGATTACACCCCTTCTTTTGTAAAAAAATATGCAGATATAGGGACGCAAATAAAGAGTACTGTAAAGCAATTTTCAGATGAAGTTCGATCACAAGAGTTTCCTCAATTATGCCATTGTTTTGGTGTTAAAAAGTAATTGTGTTAGTTGCTATTCAATTTTATAGATTTTATATCTGCTGCCCCGTTAACTTAAAGCGAAGGTGATCTGTAAGCACCCAATAATTTACAATTATTAGGCGTTAGCTTTCAAGCCGTTTATTGCGCATTAAAACGCTTAGGGATTCGCTATAAAAAAACGAAAATACACCCAAAGGCCAGCGTTGCTTTGGTATTCACAATGGGAATGCTAAGGGACGCACCAATGCTATTGGAGCCATCATCGGATTGACCTTTCTGACACTGGCTCTGTTTGACTCAACCATTCATTCGGATGTGTTCTATGCATGGCTATTGCAAGACCTTTTACCCAAGGTCATCGGTTATTGTAATGGACAATGTCACTTTTCACAAACGACAGGATATCATTAAAGCCATCTATGATAGCGGGTGCATCCTGGAATTTCTTCCACCTTACAGCCCTGACTTGAATCCTATTGAGCATAAGTGGGCACCAGCCAAAGCCATGAGAAAGCGATACTGCTGCTCTGTCGATGAACGGTTTTCTGTTCACATGAAATATGACAAATTATTTTAGAATAGCTATACCAAGGTCACGGCATATGTCATCGACTTTTGCCCCTGCTTCGTTCTGCTTTATGGCCTTAATTATTTGTTCTTCGGTGTAACGCTTTTTCATAATGAGATCTCCTAAACCGTAGATTAAGTGGAAATCTCAACAATGTCATGGTTTTAATTTAGGGGGATAGGTCCGTTAGTATTTTTCGTTGTTTCAGAATGTTTCCAAAAGTTGCCCTTAGTAACAAAAAATTGATAGCAAAGATGGTGGCAGACTTTTCAAAATCGGTTAAAATGCCCCCAATATTTGGAATCTGCTATCATTTTTTCTGTAAGGTGCTGAAATACAACATAGATCCTCTAGTCGAGCGTCAGAGAGTCGATAACGGGCTTGTCACTGAACTCAAACATAATAGCAGCAACTCCATTTTTTGAATACCCAACGTCATCTTTCGCTGGAGGTTCAAAACCAGTGCACAGAGCCAACCATCTTTGCAACGATCTTTCCTTTTCATGTGATTTTTCTTAATTGTCGCATCATGACAACCTTCGCGTTTAAATATTCGTTGGGCCAGGCGAATACCATACCCTTTGTCGCCAAACACCATGCCAACTTCGGGACAAACGTGAGATAATCCATCTATGAATGGGAGTGTTGTGAAATAGCGTCAATCCCTTAAAATCTTATCTTCTCACTCATAGTAGGCCAGTCATTTGATGACATCACAAACAGAGGTTGTTTGTTTAGAAGATAAGCTCTTATTTGACGATTTTCGCAGAGCTACGGGATACACTCATTCGTCACAGACCCTATAGGTTGTTCATCTAAAAAGCTATTAATGCCTTTAAACAAGGAGTTTTATGCCAATATTTCAACGCACTCACATTAAAAATGTGTTGCCCTTTGTACTTATCTTGTTTTTTATGGTTGTCGTTTGGTTGATATTTAAGACCCAACCTAGTGCAGAAAGGCATGCGGCACCAAATGAACCGCAAATCAGTGTTCAGGTGGTCACCTTGCAGCCAAGAGATATGCCTATACGCATTACTTCTTACGGTCTTGTACAACCGCGAGTGCAGTCACAACTTGTGGCTCAAGTGGCAGGTAAAATTATTTATATTGCTGAAAATGCCCGCGAAGGAGGTTTTTTTGAAGAAGGTGAGTTGCTGATGGCGATAGAGCCGGATGATTACCAAGTAGAAGTGGATATTGCGCAAGCCAACCTTGCCGATGCTCGCGCACGCTATGAGGAAGAAGAAGCGCTTGCCGAAGTTGCCGAACAGGACTGGAAGCGTTCGGGTAATCGCGGTAAAGCCAAAGCGCTGGTACTGCGCAAACCACAATTGGCTGCTGCAGAAGCAGCGGTGCACTCTGCCAAGGCTAATTTGAAACGTGCGCAACTTAATCTGAAACGTACCAAGATTGTAGCACCCTATCATGGTCGCTCACTCAGTAAAAATGTTGATATTGGCCAAGTGGTTGGGGTAAATGCTAAATTGGGGGTTATTTACGCCGATGATGCCGTTGAAATACGCCTGCCAATTAAACACTCTGACCTTATGTTTCTGCAACTACCGGAAGTGGCCAACATCAGCAACAAAATCGACCTTCTTCCCAAGGTTATGCTTCGCTCATCATTAAATAAAAATCATCGCTGGCAGGGAAAAGTGGTACGTACCAGTGGCGCTATTGATGAAAACAGCCGTCAGCTTTCTGTTGTTGCACGTATTGAAGACCCTTTTAATCCGGTAGACGTTGGCAAACACCCGCTTAAAATCAATCAATATGTCGCGGCTGAAATTGAAGGCAATATTGTGAAAGACGCGATAGTGATTCCCAACAAAGCCATTTATCAGGGAGCCTATGTTTACCTGTTCACCGATGGCATTGTTAAGCGACAAGATATTCATATCGTTTGGCAGGACAGCCATGCGGCAGTGATTCATGACGGTTTAAAGGCGGGTGACCAACTGGTATTAACTCCCATTGGTCAGGCCGTTTCTGGCACACCGGTAAAACTTGCAAACACGGTTGACAAGCAGAGCATGGTTAACAAGCAAAATACACAGGCTACAGAACGAGCAGGAGCAACTCCGTGATTGATTGGTTTGCTCGCAACCATGTTGCGGCTAATTTATTACTTGTCGGCATTGTGTTGGTTGGCCTGTTTTCGTTATTTAAGCGTATTCCATTGGAAATTTTTCCCGAGTTTGAATCCGATATTATTTCCGTCAACGTATCTCTACCCGGCGCCACCCCGGAAGATGCCGAATTGGGTATCGCTACCCGGATTGAAGAAGCCATAAACGACTTGGAAGGCATAAAAGAATATTCCAGCCACTCAACGGAAGGTGGCTCCACTGTCACTATTGAAGTGGCAAAAGGCTATCATCCACGGGATATTCTCAACGATGTTAAAAACCGTGTGGATGCCATTAGCTCCTTACCAGTCAATGCCGAGCGTCCTATTGTTGCACTGAATGTATGGAAACAGAAGGTTATTACCACCACCATTGCTGGTAACATTTCCGAACGGGAAATTCGTGAACTGGCGGAAGAGGTACGCGACGACCTGTTAAACATACCCGGTATCACTCAAGTCGAATTAACGGGTGTTCGAAACTACGAAGTAGCCATTGAATTGGCTCAAGATATTTTACGCGAGTACAATCTTACTTTACAGGATGTCGCGGCCGCGGTTTCTGGTAGTTCACTGGATTTGTCTGCTGGCAGTGTTAAAGCTGAAGGTGGTGACATTCTTATCCGCTCCAAAGGACAAGCGTACCACCTGGCAGATTTTGAGCGTATTCGTTTAAAAACTAATGCCGATGGCACCATGTTAACATTAGGCGATATTGCCCAAGTGAGTGATGGTTTTGAAGAAACTGCTCTGCGTACCCGTTTTAACGGTAAATTAGCCGCCACGGTTCAGGTGTATCGAGTGGGAGATCAAAGTGCCATTGGGGTTGCCAATAAAGTGAAGGACTATATTGCCAGTCGACAGGCCAATCTTCCTCAAGGAGTCGAACTGACCTACTGGGATGATGATTCTCAGATCGTGCGTAACCGTATTAAAACCCTTTCCAACAACGCTATCCAGGGAGGGATTTTAGTGATAGTGCTACTCAGCCTATTCTTGCGCCCTGCTGTGGCTCTTTGGGTTTTTATTGGTATTCCGGTTAGTTTTCTGGGGGCATTTTTTGTGATGCCCTTTATTGATGTCTCCTTAAATTTAATTAGCTTATTTGCTTTTATTTTGGTGTTGGGTATCGTTGTCGACGATGCCATTGTTACCGGAGAAAATGTTTATTCCCATCTGCAAAAGGCCGAATCCGGTATTGATGCAGCAATCCACGGTACCAAAGAAGTCGCTTTGCCCGTAACCTTCGGTGTACTTACCACTATTACCGCCTTTGCCACCCTGGCATTTATTCAAGGGCACCGAGGGCAAGTATTTGCGCAAATTCCGGCAGTGGTGGTTCCCTGCCTGCTATTTTCTTTAATCGAGTCCAAGCTGGTTTTACCGGCCCACTTAAAAAATATCAAAATTGTAGGAAGTCGTGAATTTAAATTAAATCGCCTGCAGCGATTCCAACGCCGTTTCTCCAGTGGTTTTGAGCGGGCAATATTGAAATACTATCAACCGATATTAACATTTTGCCTACAGTATCGCTGGAGTATATTGTTGCTTTTTATTGGTGTATTAATCTCTACCATTGCCACTATTACTTCTGGGCATATGCGTTACACGTTTTTTCCTCGGATTCCCAGCGAAACCATTAAGATCAACTTAACTATGCCCCCCGGCACACCGATCAGTGTTACAGATACACATATTCAACATATTGAACAAACCGCTATACGATTGAAAGAAAAATATACCAATCCGGAAACGGGTGAAAGTCTGATATTAAATATTCTTTCCTCCCGTGGCGAACGCGGAGGCGCTTCGCATAAAGGTAAGGTAAGGGTGGAAATATCACCACCGGAAAAACGCAGTATCAAAATCTCTAGCCCGGACATTTCACGGGAACTGCGTCAGGCCATCGGCATTATTCCCGGAGTTGAAGAAATGACTTTCAGAGCTGAAATAGGGCGTGCCAGCGACCCTATTGATATTCAATTGCGTTCCAATAATCTGGTGCAAATGACACAGGTGGCAGAAAAAATTAAAGCCCGTTTGGCCACCTATCCAACCGTGTTCGATATTAATGACAACTTGAGTGATGGCAAAGAAGAATTACGCATTGAACTGAAGCCTGAAGCGCATTTATTGGGTATTAGTCGCGCCGATATTATCAATCAGGTCCGCCAAGCTTTCTTTGGTGTCGAAGCACAACGTATACAACGTGGTCATGATGATGTGCTAGTGATGGTGCGTTTCCCGGTAGAAGAGCGTAATGCCATTGCCCACTTAAATAATAGGCTAATTACCTCGCCGACCGGACAGCAGATTCCCCTGGCCCAGTTGGCTGAATTCTACGCTAAACAGGGGCCTTCCGCTATTAATCGTATTGATGGTTACCGTACTGTTAGCGTTCGTGCTGATATCGATAAAACAGCGACCAACATGGCCGTACTGCAAGCTGATCTTGTCGACTTTATGCAGACACTGAGCGCTCAGTACGCCAGCGTCAGCTTTAAATTTGCTGGTGAAGCTGAAGAAAAGAGAGAATCCAATACCTCATTAATGTGGGGTAGCCTTGCCACCCTGTTAATTATTTATACGCTATTGGCCATTCCTTTTAAATCCTATTTTCAACCATTTATTGTGATGTCAGTGATACCCTTCGGCATTATTGGCGCTATGATTGGCCACTGGATTATGGGTATGAACCTCACCATTATGAGCATGCTTGGTTTACTCGCACTGACTGGTGTGGTGGTGAATGATTCCCTGGTGCTGGTGGATTACATTAACAAAACCCGCAGTAAAAACTTGCCGCTATTACAGGCGATTACTACTGCTGGCACTGCGCGCTTCAGACCAGTTATACTAACCTCTCTCACCACTTTTATCGGCTTGTTACCATTGTTATTTGAAAAAGCGACCCAGGCCCAGTTTCTAATTCCTATGGCGGTATCGTTAGGTTTTGGAATTATTTTTGCCACAGCAATTACCTTGATACTGATACCCATTAACTATATGTTATTACAAGATGTTAAAATGTTGTTGCGGTGGATCATCGATAAATTTGCGATGTCAGAAACATAGCGTTTGCGGGCCAATACCACGACAGGGAAAGTGGCTTACACTACAACTGGCATCGTTATTATGACCCAG
>MDLC01000087.1 GCA_001723645.1 Candidatus Endobugula sertula
CCTTGTATCTACACTACCTACCTTGTATCTACACTACCTACCTTGTATCTACACTACCTACCTTGTATCCACACTACCTACCTTGTATCTACACTACCTACCTTGTATCTACACTACCTACCTTGTATCTACACTACCTACCTTGTATCTACACTACCTACCTTGTATCTACACTACCTACCTTGTATCTACACTACCTACCTTGTATCTACACTACCTACCTTGTATCTACACTACCTACCTTGTATCTACACTACCTAGATATTCTGTTGATTAGGTTATAGGTTGGTTATACACGACGAAGGCTCCAGCTACCTATTCAAGCATCTAACTATATCCAGTTATCACTGTGAATACATCCCCGGACTCTACACCTTGCCCATAACTTGTCCCAACACTCCAGCTAGTAACAATGCTTCTCCCATTGTACAATGTAAGTATTCTGTCAGTCTGCATACAACTGAGTTTATGTTATTGATTAACTTATCTATTTAATGACACGTAATGAGTAGACAAGTCAGTGAGTTTAGCTCTTAGTTCAAGGCTCAGCGAATTCTCACTACACGTACTAAAATGTTCAGTTTGGTTCTTCAATTTTTGCATTGCAAAATTAATTGAATAATTAGTTTGAATTTTCGCTTTTTAAAAAAAGTTAATGCTGGAATTGATTTATAACCAAGTTTTCAGACGAGCTAAATTTAGACATTTTGCAACCAAGTGAGAGTTATCTCTCCTTGTTACAGCCACGTGTTGTATGCCTTTATAATGAAGTATAACATAATGATTATCGGCCATAATTGCATGTTTATGCTGTGAAGCTTATTTCATGGTATAAGATGTACTAAACTAACTTTTCTCTTAAGGATTAGCATGCTGTATGCACCTCACTACAATGTCTGGTATCTAGTGTTAACTGTTCTGTCACCATGATGCTCATGTGCTGACTCTACTTTGTACAGGCAGCTGTGCTAACAACAGCTCTCCTACTGATGGGAAATCTTTCATAGCGGAGAAATGTGTGTACAACACGGCAGCTGAGACTGCTGACTTTACTCGGGCAGCGTCTAGTGCTGGCGTCAGCTGTTCATGTGATCCTGGTTTCACCCTCACTGGGACTGCTCCCAGGTCTTGTGCAGGTAGGAGTTGTGAGTCTGTCTTAGGGGAGATAACTCTGTGCTGTGCTGTGTGAGAATGACATCCGATATCTCAACTATGTAGGCGTTTTATGGCCTGTAATCTTAATCTTTGATTTTACCTTAGGGGAGGGGTGACTGGGTTTCAAACCATTAAGCTTTAGCAGAGAGAAGCCAGGTTTTAGCTCAATTCTGTTGGATTTAGTTTGATTACATCATTTATGATTTGCGGCCGATGTCCGGTAAAAATGGCAGCTGTATGTAATAATGGCACAAATAGCAAAGTAGGTGAAAATGGCACATTTTCAATATTCGGGTTTAGGTTTGGAATGGGGGGTTTAGGTTTGGAGGCTAAGGAACATTTAACATCAGTGTGCCATTTTTAGCTACTTTGCCATTTGTGCCATTATTAACTGTGCCATTATTGCCTGGAATCCTTACAGCCATGTCATCACTATCTGACTACATCTTCATTCTTTCTGGCTATTTTAAATGTTGTTGTAAACATTAATAGCTTCACTTGTATTTATGTTTCTTTTCAAATATCTAAATGAGTAATATAAGATTGTCTTTTAGAGGTCACCACTATGTCACCACCAGCAAGACCTAGTAGTACTAGTAGTAAGGGTGGGTTGGGGTCGTCCCATCCTTCTAGTACTGGAACTACTATGCATGATATACTTGTAGTGACTACTACAACAGCCTCTCCTCTAACATCTGGCAGCAGCAGTGGCAGCAGCAGTGGTGGCGGGGGTTCAACCCCTGTCCCATCCACCAAGAAGACATCTAGTGCTAATACGCCAACCGTCACGACTGAATGCAGTCATGCAAGTCATGTGGCGTGCAGCTGGGCATTGCTGATGTTGGCTATGACTGTGGTGCTACAGTCGTGACTTCCCTAAGGTGAGTGAAGTTTGTACGCTTTCTTATGTTAGTAATTCTTTGATTAACTAAATTATTTGCCTGCAAAAAAATAGATTAATTGGAGATGAGAAGTAAAACTCCTTATTCAGCATGTTTTTGATTTTAAGTCTTCGGTGATATCTTCAGATTAAATTTTGAATTCATTAAGTTGAAACATCGGCTTTTGCTAATCAATGAACATGCTGTGTAATTGTAGATTTCCACGCCGTATTCTTGTCTACTCAGGAGTTTTCCTCTCTACAATTCTTATATCAACTATCTACTGCTAGTCACACCATTACTACACAATTTTGATGAATTATATGACAAATAATGCATTGAACTTATTATATGCATTAGCTAAGTTTATTTGTTATTTTAATTGTTTGGTTTTTTTATTTTATTCAATAGTCAGTTTTTTAAAGCTCGCTGGAATCAACTAAGTCACAAATCATTAAGCTTGGAAAAATGTTGCTCAAATTTTTTCTCTGAATGAAAATGGAAATTATTTTGTCCTTGAACTTTTATATTACATGAATATTATTTATACATTTGCTGAGTTGCAAAAAGTAATCTATATTTTTATAATAAAGCTGTTTTATTCTGCCAGGCTAAGTTAGTATATAGTTGGTTAGTGGAAGCCGAAGCAATAGGTTCATTACTTCACAAACTCCATTTTGTTTTGTAACTTAGGAACTAATATACAAAACCACTATAGCATTAGTATACAACTAATACAGCATTAATATACAACAAGACTGGAAATGAAAAGAACTAACTTTAGATGTCGTATAAACTGACCAACTAATGAGATTATTACCAGCAAAGAGCATTTGCATAAATATAATTTATAGAATTATTATAACAAGTAATATTATGATTTGTTCTTGCTAATTGTGATATCTGTAATGAGATGGTAAGTTGATGAAATTTCTTGTTGAAGGGGAATATTGTTGTATTGGGATTTGTAAATATGTGTAGTTGTACCCAATATGAAATATGCCACAGTTAAAGCCAGTCCGGTTTTTGGAAATAAGATTAGCAAAATGGATGCTCCTGCCGCAAAGGCCATGAAAGGAGTTCATAAGGTCGTAGAGCTAGACGGTGCAGTTGCTGTGGTGGCTGATGGATACTGGATTGCCAAACAAGCCCTAAACAAATTGAAGGTTGAATTTACTTCCAATGAAAAAAATGAAGTAAGTCAAGAGACCCTCTTTGCGCAATTTGGCCAAGCAATGGATGATGCTGTTGCCAAAGGAGAACAGGAAATTGATTTAGAAACCGGTGAACCCGAAGAAGCGCTTAAATCCGCAGCAAAGGTCATTGAAGCGGAATATAAAGTCCCTTATCTAGCCCACGCCGCTATGGAACCCATGAATTGCACAGCGTGGCTGCATGATGGGATCTGCGAAATATGGACAGGTACGCAAAATCCACTCGGAGTCGTAGGTATGGTAACAGAGTTGTTGGAGATGGATGCCGAGAATGTAAAGGTTCACAACCAATTTTTAGGAGGGGGATTTGGACGAAGAGCAGAAAATGACGCCATTAAACAAGCTGTTCTGGTGGCAAAAGAAGTTGATTATCCTGTCAAACTAATCTGGTCTCGTGAGGAGGACATGCAACAAGACTTTTATAGAGAAGCTACAGTCAGTCGATTTAAAGGAGGACTGGATGCAGAAGGAAAAGCAAGTGTTTGGGTAAACCAATTCCTCTATAAATACCACCCGGAAGAAGCGAGTATTATTCCTTATGATATAAAGAATCAGTTTGTTCACTATGCAGACAGCAAAACCCATATTCCCTGGGGAAACTGGCGAAGTGTCGCTCATTCAACCCACGGATTTTTTATCGAATCCTTTATCGATGAAATGGCAAATGCTCAGGAAAAAGATCCTTTTGAATTCAGGAGGGAATTGCTAGCACATGATCCCCGGTATCTGAAAGTATTAGAAACGGTAGCAGAAAAGGCAGATTGGGAAAAAGAATTACCCAAAAACTGGGGAAAAGGGATTGCCATACACAAATCCTTTGGGACCATTGTAGCTGAAGTGGCTGAAGTGGAAGTACAAGAAAATGGCAAGGTTCGGGTACACAAGGTGGTCTGTGTGGCAGACCCGGGATTAGCCGTTCATCCTGATGGATTCAAAGCTCAAATTGAGAGCGGAGTTATCTATGGATTGACAGCTGCTATGTATGGAGAAATCAGCATTAAAGATGGAGCCGTTGCTCAAAGCAATTTTCATGATTATCAAATGATACGCATGAATGAAGCGCCTGATATTGACGTTCACATCATCAATAGCGGTGCTTTCCCAGGTGGCGCAGGGGAACCGGGAACTCCAGCAATCGCTCCAGCAGTAACCAATGCTATTTTTGATGCAACGGGAACCAGAATTCGGGAATTGCCGATCAACCTTCAAAACCTGAGTTTGGAAAATCGACAGTTGTCTTCGAATGAATAAATAAATATTCTCACAAATCGGTAGGGCAAGCTCATAAGCTTGCCCTACTTTTTTAGGCTGCTAATGCATGTTTTTCACCAAGATTTTTCAGCATACTCAATAACTTTTTCAGACCCGTTGAAGATTCCCAGAACCTAAAATTGTTACAAATTTTTTCGGGAATAGGGCTTGAATATTTTCTCGCTAATTCTACGTATATCTCTAATAATTTCTTCATCCCCCGAACAGGTGCGACATCCATATGTATCAAAGCATGTTCGAGAAGTATTAAGAGTTCGCGATCATGCTGTGTGGAAATTCGGAGCATGGAATCCGTTAGGAGATCTGTAAACCTCTTGAGCGGTACAAAAGAAACCCGAAACTGCTGTCCCAAACATTGCCCCAACTTAACAGGATCTATCCTATCATTTCCCATTCTATCATTCCAGAGCTCTGCAGCTAAGGCACGCGCTGTTTTATCGGAAGATGTCAAAGCACCTGCTACAAATAGGTGTCCCATATTTCCCAAGGGCAAGGGATAGTCAAGCAAGTATTCCAAAGATCTGATGACCACTCTTTTAGCATCCTCTTCCCAAAACTGAGGGTTTCTAAGGGTTCGATGACAAATCTTGGCAAAAAATTTCTCAGGATTATTGGGAAACATACTCAAAAACCGCGTAATATCTGCTGCCATGATCCAGGACCACCTATTCTTGAATTCCAGACTCTTATAAATCATGCAAGTCTCTCCAGATTTCGCTGTTTGTGGAAAGCTAAAAAAAGAGGACAAGGTGGAAACCCAATCAGGTTTTGGCAGGTCAAAATCTATATACAGTTTTTTCTCCTGACTTATATAGGGAATGTATTTTCGTAAATTATAGTCATAACGCTGGCTCTTTTCAGGCCTTGTCTCATACTTCCAGGTATAGTCTCCCGTATAGATTTTCCGCTCATCCTGGCTATACATAAAGTCTTTAAAGGCCTCATATACTTGCCCAGGATTTTTTACAATCGAAGCTGTCCACCAATGCGCGATATTTGCAATATTTCCCACAGGTTCAGCCTCTTTTTCGAATAAGAATACCAGTAAATCACGGGTCTCCCCCTTAAGTTGAGATTTTACCAAATCCAGGTATTTCTCTGCATCAGGAAGCCAGGTTCGTGAAAGGGCCAATTGAAAATCTGCATGGCTTATTTTTACCTTAGCCGCTTGCCATTGGCAAATCCTTTCTATTAGAATTTCAGGCTCTATCCACGAGCTCTTGTGACTGGGAGTTGACAGTAAAGGAAGAGAAGCATGCATCCGTAAACATGCCAGGACATCTTTTAGCCTCAAATAAAAGGCCTGAAAAATAAGGCTCTCACGATCATACGAGATAGAAACAAAAGGAATAATCTTGATCTTATAGTACTTGAATTCCCTATTTGCTTTTTTGTCTTGCCGAACATAGTTATTCCGTATTTTCCGAAGCTCTTCTCCTTCTCCAGGATACATTTTCAATCGGTCATTAATAAACTGAATGAAAAAATGCGCCAACATATGATCCAACATCCCTATTCCAGAGCGCCAATCTCCCATTATGAGTTTATAGGCTCGTTGCAAAGCCGGGCCAAAACGATCAAGTTTAGCTCCTTCAAGTTCTTGGTTCAATTGCAATAAAGCAGCAGGCAATAATTCAAAATGCAGCGGATCATTATTATCAAATGCCTGACTTGCTAAATAGTACAGATCGTCCAGATTGCCTGGAACTGAAATCTGGTTTTCAGGAGAAATCGGGTTGCTTGTTTTTTTCTCAATCACATCCTCTTGATCTAAAATCAATTCAGCTTGAGCAGGAAGAAAAGGCGTTAAAATTTCCGCAGCTGATGCTAATAATATTTCCTGATAGCTCTCCAGTTCTATACAAAGCTCCTGATTGGAAGGTTTGCCATACTTTTGAATAATCTTTGCAACCCGAAGCTGAATCCCGTTATCCTCGTGAATCAAGCCATGTACTGCCAAAGAACAGATCTCTTTTCTTTTACGCGGATGCTTTTTCGCCAACTTATCCAAAATCATCAGGCTTCGGTTTACAGTTGTTTTGGTTTCACTCGCTAAAAGCACAGGTATATAGCTTAAGAATTCCTTCTGCTTAAACTTTTTCTCCAGGCACAAATTTTTCAGGTGGACAAGGGCGATATTTCCAGGCTTGGAATGTTGGCAATTAAACACAGCCATGAGATCGCTTTGAAAGGTTAACAACTCTTCCTGGCTAAGTTCCAATATCTGAAAAAGGTCTATAAACCAACGAACCAGCGAACGGTTAAAGTTCATATTGACTGCTGCCAGACTTGCTTTAATCAAACGCTTTCTATCTATCCAACCTTCGCGAGCAATCATTTTAAAAACCTCTTGCCATGAACCAAGCCTATCGGGTTTATCTGTAGATATATGCTTGTACTGTCCTGTCCAATGTAGCGTAGATTCTTCTTCAAATAATAACCAGATCTAAGTACAGGACAAAAGATTAATAGCTTCATTTAAGGGGATATGATGGAGTAAAAC
>MDLC01000088.1 GCA_001723645.1 Candidatus Endobugula sertula
TCTAAACGCATCCATCCCGTTTTGTTGTAACACAGGTGCTAACTTTTCAGCGGCGGTATTACCTGCCTCGTCTCGATCATAGGCAATCAATACCCGTTTTACCTTATTACTGATTAAGGCGTGTAACATTTCATCGGTAAAGCTATTCGTCCCGTAACTGGCCGTCACATGCCGAAAACCCCAACGCCAAAACGTTAACGCATCAATAATACTTTCACATAAAATAACTTCATCCGTATTGAGTAAACCTTGTGAGTTGAACACCCCAAGATGTTCCCCTGGTAAGTACGTATGTTTAGGCGTACCTTTGCGTAGATTATCTAACAACTTACGGCCGTAAACCTCACCAATCACACCATGTTGATCAACCACAGGGAACACAATGGAACCATTAAAATGTTCACGACCCGTATCACGATACAAACCAATACGCTTTAACTGTTCCCGTAGTTGTTTACCCGCTTTGCGATTTTTCTGAGGCAAACGTAAGCCTAGCGTTCGATTCGCATAACCCAGTTTAAAGTGATTAATGAGTTCTGGATCATCTAAACCACGTTTAGCTAAATAGTCGAGCGCTTCTGGAGATTGTTTTAACGTTTGGTGGTAATAATCTATCACCTGTTGCAATACTTGCTGATCTTCCACATTTTCCGTGATGGGGGCTTCTAACTTGGGGGTAGTCGCTTGTTTGATTTATACTTATTTTTTGAAAAATAGGTATGTTAAGAGGGTTATAAAAATTCGGTGAGGTGTCCGAGTGGTCGAAGGAGCATGCCTGGAAAGTATGTAAGTCGTAAGGGTTCGAATCCCTCCCTCACCGCCAAAATTATAGCTATTCTAAAATAATATGTCATAATACGGGTTATGGCATATTCTCTCAAGTTCCGCCAAAAAGTCTTTGCCAATAAAGATAAATTTCAACTCACCTTTCAAGCAACCAGTGAACGATTTGATATTCCTATACGAACGATCTTTCGATGGCAACGTCAACTAGAACCTACCACCCAAAGAAAGAAACCCGCAACCAACGTTGAACATGGAGAAATTAGTGCAACCTGTGAAGGATTATCCAGATGCCTACTTGCGTGAGCGTGCTGAAGTATTAGGCGTTAGCTTTCAAGCAGTTTATTACGCTTTAAAAGTAAGCGGTGAACCAACGACAATTAAAAGTCAGGGAGGCTTACCATTCCTACCAGCTAAACCAAAATACCCTTGACCGCACACCGATTGGCGAGATTCATCTCAAAGGCCATTGGCTGATTCAAACAGGGTTTGAGATTGATTCACATGTGAAGGTGAGAGTGATGGAGGGTTGTTTAGTAGTTACGGCTGAGTAGATACTACAGCCCAACAGCTATGTAGCCTAATATACTCATCATTTGCTAAACGGAAAAATATATGGTCTGAGTTCGTGGATTTGCTTTCATCTACTAGCCAATCGTAATCTGTATCGTCGGGATTTTTATAACCCATCTCAGATAACTCATGGTTAACATAATTAGCAAACTGTGGACTTAACTCAAAGTGATCTATACCCGTAAACTTAAAGGTAATTGAAGTAGCACTACCATCCAAACCAGAAATGCTTTTATTCAGTTCAAACGCTAAGATCACTGTCTTCGTAGCAACTTCAAATTTTAACTCTTTAAAATCGTAACAGTTGTGAAGATCAAAATTTTGATCTTCACAATTGATTGAAATGGCTTGCTCAATAGTAAAATTCTTTTCCATCTTAGCGGTTCTGCCTTTCCAAATAGCGGCGAGCAGTCCTTATGTCTTGCTGAGTTGATGGTCTTAAAGTCGATTTCCTTTCGCTAGTGTTGTACGCAGGCTGTAAATGATCAGGAGCCCTTGTATTTCTAGGAGAAACTTTAGTGTGCGGAGTTGGGATGCCTGCATGATCTTTACCAGCCAAATCTATTTCTAATTGCTGTTTATCATACCTTAAAGTTACTCGGTTTTTATTAGCGTTAGCGGGGACAAGGTCAGCAGCTTGGTCTTTTATTGATTTCCCTGCGCCCTTTGGAACAAGGGAGGAGCCTGACACACCGTCGTAGCTAGAAACCCCTAAGCCTAGACGTAGCAAGGACTCTACAGGCGTTTGGCCTTGGTGCAACCCTGCACCTAACTCTTGAAGCCCAGACGCGACTTTGGCGCTAGCTGGCGCGATACTCGTTATTACAAGTATCAGCAGTAAAACAAGCTGGCTAAAGATAAGGGGTAACTTTTTCATAGACGCTAGTGTAACCTGCTAACGGGCTTTTATGCACACTTTCGCATCCTGCTCTCGCTGCGTACCTACGTCCTGTAGGCAAAGCTGCCGAGGATGGTTGGTTTGCGCGCTTTTTGCGCAAACCAACAACCGCAGGGAGCCACGCACGGCGGGAGATGGTGACAAGAAGCAATAAGCTAACACGTGCGTAGCAGTACAGCCTGACTTACAACACTCCACACCTGTTTTATGTTTTAGCAAGCACTAGCACCGATAGGTGCTATGTGGCCAGCGTCTTTTTGCTGGCCATCACGGGGCAGCGCTTGCAACGGACAGCCTGGAACGACAAGCCGCTCACCCTGGTTTTTGCTTTTTAGGGTGAACGGCTAAAGTGGAAGGATGGCCGGCGCAAGGTGGCTGGGCAAGGTGCGCGCAGGACCCAGGGCTATGGAAGCCGCGCGCTTAGCGAGGGACGAGCGGGCCGCGACATTATTTAGCGCACTTCCAGACTACCACTTTTGTTGAGAGGATTTTCGATGTAGCTGGCGCCTGACATTGCGTTTTTTTATTGCAATGGCAGTGACAGCGGTCGGGTGAACAGTGTGTCCGGCTGTCACGATGTCAAACAGGTAAACGACGCACTCTAATACTATTATCCATCACTGTAATAAATGCACCCTTGGCAATATCCGCTTCAACGTCCGGATAAATACGGTGGATTAATTCCGCCATGTTTTCACCGCTTAATCCTTCTTGACGGATACGAATCACTGAAGGAGACGATTTATTTTCAACCGCAATAATACTGTGGAAGTCAGAATCCAGTGTCACGCAGAATCGTTGTTCCTGACGGGCATATTCAATAATGGCACGGTCTGTTGCTCTTTCCATATTCACATCAATGGTATGAATCACATCCCAACCAACAGACCGTAAATACCTTACCGTAGAATACGGTAAGCCTTGATCTAAAAATGCTTTCATGCAGCACCTAGATGGATCACATGATCATCCAGATTATGGGCTGCCCAAACCAGTGATTGTCGGATGTCTTCTTCCTCAAGACCGGGATATTCTTCCATCAGTTCAGGCCAATTGGGTGTCACGGTCATCGCTTCCAATACACGTTTTACCGATAAACGCATATGACGGATACAGGGCTGACCACTCAGGATTTCAGGGTCACTGGTAATTCGATCTAATTTTTCCATTGCAATACCTATCATTTAACCATACCTCATGTCATCATAAACCAATTAACCCAGACTGTCCTGTTCCAGTTTGGCAGGATGCGTGGCATTATAGATTTCACACAACTTTTCTATCGATACTCGCGTATAAATCTCTGTCGTCGATAAATCCGCATGACCTAACATCGCTTGGATAAAGCGGATATCGGCACCATTCTCCAGCATATGCGTCGCCATCGCATGACGGAACAGATGGCAAGAACCAGGGACCTTGATTCCGGCTTGTTCGATATATTTTTTGACGTGGTGGCCGATATAGCTACCATTAAACGGTTCGCCGTAATCCGTCAGGAACAAGTGTGGCTCCTGGTGATCGGTCAGTAGATGATCCCTCACCTCCCACTGGTATTTTTGTATCCACTGTAACGCTCTTTCTCCCAGTGGTAAGTAACGATCTTTATTGTATTTTCCTTCCTTCACAAACACCGTCTGGCGGTGATGATCCACTTCGTAGATTTTTAGATGAATTAATTCACTGCGTCGTATTCCCGTGGCATAAAAGACTTCTAATATCGCTCGATCCCGAACCCCTTCCAAGGTGGTGGTATCGGGTTGGTTGAGTATTTTTATGACTTCTTCAACGGTCAGTATATTTCTCGGCAAGCCTTTCGGTTTCTTGGGTAACACTAATTCACTCGCCGGATTGTAGAGTAAATAATTCTCTTGCGTCAGCCATTTAAAAAAGCTTTTTACGGGCGTTAACATCACATGTTGACTGCCCATACTTAACGGTTCGCCATTATCTTTACGATAGTGATACAAGTACCGCTGATACCGTTCTAACATCGGCTTGGTGATACTTTTAGGATCATCCAGACCTTGATCATCACACCATTCAATAAATCGCCGTAAGGCGCTATCTCGGCGTTTAATCGTATCCTTCGAGACTCCCTGAGATTCACATACCGACAGATAGCGACTAAAGTAAGGGTAAAAACCATTGTGCTCAACCACTCGCTTAAACCGAGTGCGTGAGTTATGTTTTTTGCGTCGTAAGGCCATTTTCTTTACACACCCCTAGAGGTGCATTCCGATAAAACCGACCCACTATCGCTATAGATTATAGTGGGTTTAGCCTGTGGCGCTTTTATCAAGGCCGACACCCTACCGACTTGGGGCCGACTTGACTCCGACTTGTTGACATTTAAGTCCGACTTCTTACCATTAACCCCCGACTTCTTTTTGTCGTACGTTAATTTTTCTGTATCCAACAATCCCATTAAGTGATTCACTTCATCACTTTTTGCATCGTAAAGTAATTCATACTCGAAGGATTGCCCTCGACCACCACGATGCGCTAACAGATATTCCATTTCTTCTAATCGGTGAAGGTGGACTTTCAATTGAGTATTGCCCCACTGAGTAAATTCTCGTATTCGTTTGCGGCTAAAACGGAACTGGTTTTGTTCTATTTTTTGCACTTCACATTCAGACTGTACGAGCTGTTGTATTTGTTTTAGCAGCTTTCTGGTTTGCGGTGGTAACTCATCCAGCGTACGGCCTAAAATATCATGAGCCAGTTTATTTGCCGTTTCGATATCTTCCAGAGTGACTTCAACATACTCGATACTTTCACCGTTGTAATCGATGGTTTTTACTTCACGCTGGTATTGATGCAGTAGCGCTATAGAATCGATAAGAGTTAAATACTTTTCGTGATCTCGACGAGTACGGGTTTTATCATTCAGGAACGTTAATTGATCCGCATAAGGGTTTATTATTTGTAACGGTTTTAAGAGCCGCTGTGCGTTTCTATGCAAGCTAATCATCCGTTCTTTTTCTAACTTGTTTTGTAAGCCTTGCAAGGTTCTTTTTTGTCGTTGGGCTTGGTGTATCGCTTGCGTTTGTTCCCGCGATTCATTCACTGATAGCACCAAACACCGATTCATTAACTCTTCATCAATATCAATCGCCGTTGTGGTTAGGAAGAGCATCACAGGGCCTTGTACCGTATATTCTTTGGTGACTAAATTCCCTGTACTATCGTCCTTGCCCGTACTGGCTATCGTGACCTCACCCTCACTCTGTAACAGCTTTAGTGCATAGCTGGCATTGCTTGCGCCCTCTTCTTCACTAATCGCCAATATCTTATTCTTTAGATTCGTCTCGCCCATATAAAATAGTGATTGACCCGTCATCACCGAGTATTGAACACGCTCCTCTTCGGGCATTAACGCCAAGATAGAGTCCATCAGGGAAGATTTACCCGCCGCACTGGATGATTGAATGATAACAGCCAAGGGCTTATCCAACTTTCTCGATACACAAGAGAGGTAACCCGCTAATTTATTGATTTCTTCTCCGACAACACCCGCACACCTAAAATCAGATAACACACGATCCAATAAGTTTTCATCCTGTAATAATTCCATTGCAGCTTTGCGCTCTTCGCTATCAATCTCGATAGCATTATTTTCGTTGTTGGCTTCTTGCTGCTTGGCTTGCTGTTCTTCAAGCACCAGTAATACCTTGCCTAAATCTTTTTTAATCACCTCATCCTTAACGCTCAACTCAACACAGGCTTGGTTAATAAAAACCTGTCGTTGTTTGCTACTGTACAGGTCTAATTTATCTAAGTGGAACTGCTCTTCACGCTTGGCCATTAACTGGATTTTTAATTGATCGATGCTGGTGTTTTTATCCAAACCACGAACCCTATAAACACGATCACCGAGAGTAATGATTATTTCGGTTCCGGTGGTTTGTAACTCAACCTCTTTGGCAGCTAAGGAAGGAAGTGGTGACGCTACTTGATCGATTGAATTACTTTCTGGTGCTGGTATGGATTCGTTTGATACTGTTTTTTCAGGGGTTATAGGTTCGTTACTATCTTTGACTACTAATGATTGTATCGTCGTTGTTTGTAACTCTGTTAGCTCTAATTGTCTTTCGGGTGGTTTACCGTTATGTTCAGGACGAACGGTATGCCCTGGGCGCATGGATGCGCAGGAAGGGCTACCTAACCATTCCGCTTTTCTAATGACTAAGGCTAAACTTTTCTGTGGTGGTGATGTTTGTAGGGCATATTGATTGACATCCCTATTTTTAGGCAACAAGATCTAAACGCATCCATCCCGTTTTGTTGTAACACAGGTGCTAACTTTTCAGCGGCGGTATTACCTGCCTCGTCTCGATCATAGGCAATCAATACCCGTTTTACCTTATTACTGATTAAGGCGTGTAACATTTCATCGGTAAAGCTATTCGTCCCGTAACTGGCCGTCACATGCCGAAAACCCCAACGCCAAAACGTTAACGCATCAATAATACTTTCACATAAAATAACTTCATCCGTATTGAGTAAACCTTGTGAGTTGAACACCCCAAGATGTTCCCCTGGTAAGTACGTATGTTTAGGCGTACCTTTGCGTT
>MDLC01000089.1 GCA_001723645.1 Candidatus Endobugula sertula
AGAACATTCTGAATGCTTAGGAAGAAAAAGCGATCATGTTTAATCGTTGGCGGTGATCATCTTCAGTGGAATACGCAGCGTTCGCAGTTTGTTCGCAAAGTAGTGCGAAATACAACAGGGTATGGCTATTTTTATACAACCAGATGCCTGCACGAATCAAGGCTAACCAATTGATTAGAAAGGAAAAAATGGATATAGCCAGATATGGCGAAAATCAAGTTGGTGCACTTGGAAGGACAAACCTTGAACCAAGCTTTGGACGTTCTAGCAGACTGGAACCATGCACTCAAGGGGTCTTCTTTAGATAATTCAAGTCTTGATTTCGGACTTGAACCAACACCAACCCCATTATAAGGCATTACTTTTTTCGCTCTGTTTCCCCACTTTCTAAGTATGGGTCTGGTAATTTGGGCTTATGTCTCAGATTGCCAGCAAACCCAAAACCTACCCCTTCACTATTCGCTTTACAGCGGAACAGAAGGCACTGCTCAAAAGCAAAGCCAGTGATTTGCCTCTGGGGGAATATATGCGCCGCAGCCTCTTAAATGAGCCTATAGAGGCCATTGATCTACCCAAAGATCAGGTCAAGCTAGTGGCAAGCTGGGTATTAGGTGGCATTGGTCAATCACGCTATGCCGAACATCTTGGCTCTATTGCTCAATCCGCACAGCAAGGCTTAGTGATTCTTTCACCCGAAGAATCCGCCGTCGTTATCCAAGCCTGTGCCGATATTAGCGCGATACGTCACAAGCTGATGCGCGTACTCGGTCATAGAAAAGCCGCCAATGATTATTAAGGCCAGCCAACGCGGCGGCACAGCCAAACTCGCTGCCCATTTACTCAATGAACAGGATAATGAGCATGTCGAAGTGTATGAGGTCAGCGGCTTTATGTCTCACCATCTACGCGGGGCAATGGATGAAACCTATGCTATTTCCAAAGGTACGCGCTGTAAGCAACCTGTGTTCTCTGTGAGCCTAAGCCCACCACAACAAGAAAATGTCACTATTACTACCTATGAAGATGCCACCAAACGCATAGAAGAAGCCATGAAACTACAAGGCCAACCTCGCGTGATTGTCTTCCACGAAAAAGAAGGCCGCAGACACGCGCATGTCGTATGGAGCAGAATTGATGCCCAGCAAATGAAAGCCATTAACCTGCCGTACTTCAAAAACCGCATGACGGAAGTCTCTAAGTCCCTGTATTTAGATTACGGCTGGGAACTACCCAAAGGCTTTATCAACCGTGAAATGCGTAACCCGCTGAACTTTACAAGAGAACAATGGCAACAAGCCAAACGCTTAAACGAAGATGCCCGATTAATTAAAGCTGCTCTCAACGATAGCTGGACAAATACCAAAACGTTACAAGCCTTTAAAACCTCATTAGAAAAACGCGGCTTTTACCTCGCCAGAGGTGATCGCCGTAGTTACGTTGTCGTTGACTGGCGCGGTGAAGTATTATCACTCTCTCGATGGCTAAATACCAATAAGAAGGAATTAAAAACTAAACTGGGCGACCATAAAACTTTACCCTCAGTTGATGAAGTCACCACCAATATCGACCAAAAACGCGCAACGCAGACTAAAACCTTAATTCAAAACATCAAAACGCACTATCACTATGCGTTAAAGCCAATCATTCAACGCAAAGAAGCCCAAAAAACTGAACACCAACAAGAACGCAAAGCCCTGAAACAAGCCCAGCTACAACGCAAGCAGGAACAAATACAAGAACACCAAGCCAGATTAAGAAAAGGCGTTCTCGGCCTATGGGATCGTTTGACAGGTAGACACAGCAAAACCCGTAAGCAAAACGAACAGGAAGCCCAAGCCTCCAAACACCGCGACCAAGAAGAATACGATCAGCTTATTGCTCAACAACAGGGTAAACGCCAGCATATACAAACGGTGATTAATAATTACCGCCAAAAAGAACAGGAAGAATTACAATCAATGAAAGAGGCTGTATTCTCCAAGCTGCCAGATAAAAATGTGACACAATACCAAAGTGAATTTGATCGTATAGTTAAACAACAAGACCAAACTAAAGGCTTAGAGCGTTGAAACATACAGTTTCAAAATCATAATGCACTATCCTTAATTACTTGATGATGGATAATTCGCATTTTTCAAATCAATAATGCCTTGAAGAGATGGAGGAATAATATCCGCTAAACTTCTGATTTGAAATACACTACTGGCAATTATATTGGATATATCAGAAGGCACTTCACCCGACTTAACCATCGAACTAACAATATTATAAGCCTCATCATAAGGGCGCATTGTACGTTTTTGCCAAGGCTTAAATTCATCTCTCATTGCTAAATATTCATTCCAGCCTTTAATTTGCAATACAGAGACTAGTTGGTGATGTGTCAGCACGCTATTTTCGTACCTTATTACCATCTGTTGCATGGAATTATAAATAGACATATAAGTAGACAGCAGTTTTGTTTTTTTAGCAAGAATAAGAGTATTTCTGTTATCAAATGTTTTGCCGCCACTTCTATCCGCGTCTTTCATTATTTCAGCAATTACTTCCATATAAGCAATATTAAAATTGGCAACATCAGTACCAACAACTCCCATTTGGGAATAAATAGTTTGTTCTACACTATCAATATCTCTCCAAAATGACTTCCAATCTTTAGCATTTTGAATATAGCTAGCCTGCCGATTGGTTAACTCTGCTGAATGGCTGATGGAATACCCCAAATAGCCTATCGTAGATGATATAGCTAAAGAACAAACTGCTACAATTAAATGCAGTAATGATATTTTGTGCTCGTTACTTAATTCTTTTTGGAGTGCTTCTTTATTTTTGGCTTGTTCGTTTGATGAAGACATAAAAATAGCTCTTTATTTTTAGCCACGCAGAATCATCCGAAATAGTGGCGTATAGAGTAATAAAAACAATGAGTAGCAAAATGATATTCTTAATAGCTAACTCTAAATCAACTTGCTTATTATAAGCTTCTAAGATAACCCGATAGTGATCAATAGCAGTTTTGGTTAATTCTGCGTGATCACGTATAAATTCAAAAGAGTCTATGTTTCCATTAAGGTGGTAACTCTCACTCCCGTAAAGATCAACAAGTAACCTATGAAGTGCTATTCTCGCATCAATTTCTTCGTCATACTCTTCGTCCTGAAATCTTTTTATTTTTTTAGTTATTTCTTGTTTCTCGTTAAATTTAGCGAAGTATTTATCTTGCTGGGATTTATAATCTTTAAAAAACTTCTCGATTTCTTTTATCTCATCAGGGGGCATATTGATAACTGCTTTAGGAAGAATTTCCTCCAGAGAGGCAAAAATTTCAAGGCCAGTTTCACCATTATAATTTACCGCCTCATAGAATCTTCCAAGAAGATAGTCATAACGTAGAAGTAAAGGAAAAAACTTATCATCAACGGATACTTTATTTTTATAAAGACCGATCTTTTGCCATGATCCGGAATCTACAATATTATCAAACTTTCTATATATGATCTCGTTCCAGTAGTTCGCTTGAAAAATATATTCATAGGATCTATCGCTAATATTTTTCCCAGCACTAGGAAGAAAAAAAGTTTGAATAAGAAACATGAGAGTACTGGCTATAGCTAGTACAATTACGCGGTAAAAAGCCATAAATAACGTGATACTTGTAATTGGTCATTAGAGATTGATTACGCATAGTAAAGTATTCTCTAAGACTTTTCATTATCTCGACTCTTTGGCGCAAAAAGTAACGGAATTTTTATATGAGCACCGTTAATCATCCTGTATTTTCTCCAAAGCACGCTTCAACGTATTTTCATGCACCCGAAAAGAATTAGCAGCATCGGCAATGGAAGCGTAAAAATCAGCTTCCAGTAATCGCCTTGCTTCCATTAAATCTGCTTCGTTGAGTTTAGGAGGTCGTCCAAGGCGCTTGCCGCGTTTCTGAGCGGCTTTTAGCCCTTCTTTTACTCGCAAGGATAAGGTGCTGACTTCCCATTCTGATAATGCGGCCTGAATGGTAAATAATAATTTTCCGTCAGGTAAGCGGGTATCAAACTTGTGTGTGAGGCTATGATAAATAATACCTCTAGCATGGAATAGATTAAGCGATATTAGCGCCTCTTCTGCGTCCCGAAACGCCCGATCTTGTGAGGTAATGACGAACTGATCACCTTCACTAAGCCGACTGACTACATGGTCAAATACTGGGCGGCGGCGTGCATTAGCGGATACGGCTTTTTCGATAAAGACTTCATCACAAATCCCCTCCAATTGGTCAATCTGTCGATCCATTAACTGCTTGTCAGTCGATGTACGGATATACCCCAGTTTTAGCATGGCAATGCCTGATGTGAGTGATTTCCATAACAGGATAGACAAAAACGTATGTTTTTATTGGCACACAAATACGCGTTATCACTCAATAAAAACCATTCCATAACAAGCTGATTTTTCTACTCTTTTTCTAATTGCCTATTTTTCCAAGCAATTATTATTAAATACTACCAAAAACATACCTTTTTGTTAGACGCTCCCCAAGCCAAAAAGACAAGCGTTTTAAAGTGGCTTTTCTACTTCATCCACAACAACTAAAACGAATGTAGTGAGTGGTAACCATGCGACAACAATATGAGTTTGCTATTAAAACTGGACAAACCAAGCCAAAATCTATACAAAAGATAAGTAGTAAAACGTTATTTTGTAAGGCAAGGGAAATGCTGAGAGCGTTAAAAGATTTTCAGGAAAGCGCAACGGGATATGTTATATCCACTGTTGCTGCTGCCACAACCATAGCCAGCCTGACTTTTTCTGATGCTGCTCAAGCTGAAAACCCTGTCACTGCTCAGCCCGTAGCAGCAACACAATCTTTAAATGCTGGCGAACGTGGCCTTGATGGTGTTCAAGGTATACAAGATATGGAAGAGTATTCGAGGGATGCTTCAATTCAAGGTGTTGGGATTTTTATTAATTTACAAAAAAACCCGCCTCTTACAGGAGAGCAAATTGGTGAAATTTTTCGCAATAAATTCGGCGAAAAAAAGGTGCCTGTACAATATCGCTACAATCAATCTCGCGGTACAGCGACGAATATCACATTTTATATCAAGGGTGTTAACTATACTTACAATATTAGCGAGGTTATAGAAAAATTCGATACATTAGTATCCCGCCATAGTGGTGCATGGACTCTTGAGACTGCTGCACTTGATGATAACAATCAAACACTAGCTTTAAATCAACAATAGCTATGCTATCTCAGGCGATGGTGGGGATGCATCCTTTTGCGTTTCATAGGAAATATCCACTGTAAGAGCGTAGTCTTTTTCTACCGCAGGGGCAGCCGATACATCGAAGGCTAATTTGATATTTGGGGCATTATTCAATACCCCAGAAGTAGGTACTTCCTGAGATGCTACAGAAGTTACATTTGCAGTGCTAGTAGCCCCCCATGCAGCTAGGCCAGAAAATCCCTCTACTGTATTTTGTTTTGTCGTATCTCCTGCATCAACAAGAGTTTCTGCCGCATTTTCTACAGTATTTCTCTGCTCGGCATCGAAGCTTTTCGCATGAACGGCTGAGTTTTCGACACCTATATTTTCAACGGCAACCTTCGCTTCTTGTTGTGTATTGGCCTCTTTGAGATTTTGAATTTCCTGCTGTTTACTAAACTCTTTCTTTGACCAATCATCATACCAAGCTTGCCACGCATCATATTGGGCTTGAGTAATATCACCGTTCTCAAGCTTTTCTTGCATTTTGTCGCGTATCGCTTGATCCTGTTGTTCGCGGGACAGGTTGTTAATGGCATCTATTTCTGCTTGAGATAGATAATTTGCAAGACCTTCATTACGCTCTTCGTAGAGAGCATCCAATTGCCCTTGCAACATAGCCAGAAGATCAGCATTGCTCTTTCGTGCTTGCTCTGCTTTTTTCTTGGCTTCAAGTTTTCTCTTTTCATTTTGCTGTGTGCCAATAAATTGATTATTCGTCTGTGTACCGGAATTAACAGCAATACGTTGTTCGTCTAAATTCTCGGCATTAAGACGTGAGGTAGTATTATCAATGTCAGCTTGTGTTGCATTCGTCGAAACATGCGCTTTATTCCCATCCACCTCAACAACCGTATCATTGACTGCATTTAATGGTGCTGCACCCACGCTTCCTGTAAAAGCGGGTTGAAGTGATAAATCATCGCTTGGCGGAAAATTCGCCGCAATAAGCTGCGCTAACTCTTGTGATGATAATTGCCCCATAACTGCCCCGTTATTCCTTGTTTCATCTTAGTATATTTTACATAAATATTTGGTTAAGGTTATTTGATTAAAACTTTTTGCTGAATGGCTTTAGATTAAAAGCTGCCGTATCTTCCTCTAAATGTATTAACAATCCGTAAAGCGCCAACCACTTTTTTTATTCCTTTTTATCTTACAGATGGCCTGTTAATAATTGGTTGATTATGTAAACCATATTTAGATAAATTGTATGCGTATGTGATTCACTTTTTAATTCTTTATTTACAATTAACTCAATGACAGGTAAGCCACTCGTTTGACTAGTGAGACTCTCAAGGCTTGGCCTATAGATTTAGTTTTGATGA
>MDLC01000090.1 GCA_001723645.1 Candidatus Endobugula sertula
TAATAGGTTTTTTACCGTGATATCAATCAGTTACCGTTATTGCTTGGTGGTCTAACCTCAACATTGTCGTGTACAGAGATAAAATTTCAAAACCTGTCAAGGCTATTCTCTGGTTTTATGGTTGGGCTTTCCACGGTATAATCGCCAGCTCCCTTTTCTGCTACTGCTTATGGCCATTCCGGAATCATTATGAACCAAGACACCCCCAAAAAACCACCCGATACCAAACCATGGGGCGGACGCTTTTCAGAAGCAACGGATACTTTTGTTGAACGTTTTACCGCATCAGTTGGCTTTGACCAACGGCTTTACCATCACGATATTAATGGTTCTATTGCTCATGCGACCATGTTGGCAAAAGTTGGCGTATTAAGCGATGAGGAAAAACAGCAAATTGTTGATGGCCTGGAAGCCATTCGAGCAGAGATTGAAAATGGCACCTTTCAGTGGTCAGTTACACTGGAAGACGTGCATATGAATATTGAAGCAACACTGACCGAACGGATTGGTATTACGGGCAAAAAATTACATACTGGCCGCTCACGTAACGATCAAGTTGCTACAGATATCCGCTTGTATGTTCGTGATGAAATTGACACTATTGCTAAGGAATTAACACGTTTACAAACCGGCTTACTCAATGTTGCTGAGCGTGAGGCTGCAACTATTATGCCGGGTTTTACCCATTTGCAAACGGCGCAACCGATAACTTTTGGCCATCATCTATTGGCATGGTTTGAAATGCTACAAAGAGACTATGACCGCTTAATGGATTGCCGCAAGCGCGTTAATCAATCCCCATTAGGCGCTGCAGCACTAGCAGGAACCACTTACCCGATTGACCGGGCTTATTCCGCCGAATTAATGGGTTTTGAAAAGCCCACGGCCAATTCACTGGACTCTGTGAGTGATAGAGATTTTGCGATTGAATTTTGTGCTTTTGCCAGCTTGCTGATGACTCATTTATCGCGTGCCAGTGAAGAGTTGGTACTGTGGAGTTCATCACAATTTGATTTTATTGATCTGCCGGACCGTTTCTGCACTGGTTCATCGATTATGCCACAAAAGAAAAATCCTGACGTTCCAGAACTGGTACGAGGCAAAACAGGACGTGTTAACGGCCATCTGATCAGCTTGCTGACACTCATGAAGTCACAGCCTTTGGCCTACAATAAAGACAATCAGGAAGATAAAGAGCCACTGTTTGATGCCTTGAATACCGTTAAAGACTGCTTACGGGCCTTTGCTGATATGATTCCTGCCATCACCGCTAAGAAAGAAAGTATGTACAAAGCGGCAAAGCGGGGGTTCTCTACTGCTACCGACTTGGCAGATTACTTGGTTGGCAAGAATATCCCTTTTCGGGATTCTCATGAAATTGTCGGGAAATTAGTCGCTTACGGCATTGATAGCGGTAAAGACTTGTCGGAAATGACTTTGGAGGAGTTACAACCGTTCTCTGACGTCATTGAACAGGATGTCTTTGAGGTCTTAACACTAGAAGGCTCGGTTGCAGCCCGTAACCACGTTGGGGGAACAGCACCACAGCAAGTCCTCTCTGCTGTGGCTACAGCAAAGACAGCATTGAGCACACGATAAACAATGACAGAGGTCAGCCCCTTAAAATCCGGGCTGCCTACTAAGAATGGCAGATTTGAACTCAATCGTTAAGAAGTCGGCTGATTTATTAACAATTGATTGCTATTGTGAGCTCTTTTTGGTATAAAACGCCGCTCTTTTGGAGAGGCGTGATTTTATCTCTTGAGAGCAGTATTGACTATTACTTATTACATGCTAAAGCAAAGTCAACAACTTACTCGATAGCTGCAAAATGACCGTTTACAGTTATTATTTTATGATTGTTTTATTTACGCGGCGCATAGTTTATATCATCGCGGCGCCATGGTTGAATTATATAGAGGCAACACAATGTCTAAAGTATGTCAGGTTACCGGCAAGCGCCCTGTAACTGGAAACAACGTTTCTCATGCAAAAAACCACACCAAGCGTCGTTTTTTGCCTAACCTACACGTTCACCGTTTCTGGGTTGAGTCTGAAAAGCGTTTTGTAAAATTACGTTTATCCACTAAAGGTATGCGCATTATCGACAAAAAAGGTATCGATACCGTACTGTCCGAACTACGCATTCGTGGCGAAAAAGTGTAACTAGCGAGGATAAGATTATGCGTGAAAAGATTCGTTTAAATTCAAGTGCAGGCACTGGTCATTTTTATACTACTGATAAAAACAAGCGCAACATGCCTGAAAAGATGGAAATCAAGAAATTTGACCCTGTAGTACGTAAACATGTGGTATACAAAGAAGGCAAAATTAAATAAAGGTAAAAAACCATATCCCCCCCGTTAATATTATTGATATTAACGTTTTTTAACCCCCCGACAGTGTTGGGGAGTTTTTACCTGTGACTTGGTTAACAGCAAATGTGGCCACATACCGACATACCCATGTCAATAGCAATAGGCGCAAAAGGCAAACCTGTTAACCCCGCTGAAATTGACCATCGTTGTTTGCATGTGCTTAATATCCGCCATACATACTATGAAAATAAACAGGGTGCTCCAATTGTACACTGACTCAATAGTGAGTCTGCGAAGAAGCTCCTACAATAGGGTACTATAGCGCTCTTATAGAACACCTTAACCATAAGCCAACAACCATCTATGCCAGAATTACCCGAAGTAGAAACTACTCGACAAGGTATTTCACCACATATCCAGGGAAGAAAGGTTACCGATGTTATTATTCGACAACATCAGTTACGTTGGCCTATTGATGCCCAGTTGCCTGGGTACATTCAACATAAAAAATTACTACACATTGACCGACGTGGTAAATATCTATTGTTGGCATTTAAGCATGGCCATTTATTAATTCACTTAGGTATGTCTGGTAGTCTACGTATCGTCAATCCAAAACAGCAACCTGCGCAAAAACATGATCATGTTGATATTATTTTTTCAGGCCAGTACGGCTTGCGTTTTCATGACCCAAGACGGTTCGGATCGATAGTATGGACAAATGAAGACCCTTTAACACATAAATTACTGGTGAAGCTGGGCCCAGAGCCCTTATCGGACGAGTTTTCTGCAGATTATTTATTTGCTGCCAGTCGCAAACGTAAAAAAGAGGTGAAAACATTGATCATGGATAGTCATATGGTGGTTGGTGTAGGAAATATTTACGCCAATGAGTCACTATTTTCTGCAGGTATTCGTCCTACCAAGGTTGCTGCCAAACTGACACACAAACAGTGTGAGTTATGGGTTAAAGAGATTAAAAGGATACTACAACGTTCGATCACTCAGGGAGGCACTACTTTACGGGATTTTGTGGGTGGTGACGGTAAGCCAGGTTATTTTTCTCAACAACTCAATGTTTATGGTCGGGCAGGCAAACCTTGTGTAAACTGTAACAAACCCCTCAAAGAAATTCGTCAGGCACAGCGTACAACGGTGTATTGTATACAGTGTCAAAAGTAAAGATATCAATATTGACCAGGATGGTATTTACGGTAGTATTGACACTACATTTTAACCCCCCTTAACAGATAAGATATCTATTATGACAAACAAAGCAATTATCAACACAGACAAGGCCCCTGAAGCGATTGGCACGTATTCTCAAGCGGTTAAAACCAATAATACCGTCTATCTGTCAGGACAAATTCCTTTAGATGCTGAAACGATGACTATCGTTGAAGGGGATTTTGCCGATCAAACCCATAAAGTATTTCAAAATCTGCAGGCAGTTTGTGAAGCCGCAGATGGTAATCTGGCGGATATTGTCAAGTTAACTCTTTTTCTAACGGATCTTAGCAATTTTGCCACGGTGAACGAGATTATGGCCCAGTACTTTACAATCCCTTATCCTGCTCGTGCAGCCGTCGGTGTCAAGGAATTACCCAAAGGCGCTTTGATTGAAGCTGATGCAATTATGGTGATTTAAATAGTCAACCCCTCGGGGTGGTTACATCAATATTGTTTATTTTATTACCCAAAGGCTACTTAATAGTTGTGTTAGTACTGACTTTCACCAATAATCACAAAGTCCCTCTCTCTTCTATAAAAAGCAAAGCAAGAATAACAGGACAACGCTGATGTATTTTTCACAAAGCAGTAAAATGATGCTTTCATTCTTCTTGTGAAACTTTTTCTCTACAGCAGAAGTATCATTTATTCTTTTGTGTTCATCCAATAAATAGACATTAGTATAAGATCTGGCAAAAAATACAATCATCCCTTTCCAGTCTGTTTCTGCGTATAATCGTCCTATCTTCAACAAATATCATCACTATGAAATATAACGACTTACGCGATTTTATTGATCAATTAGAAAAACAAGGGGAACTGAAACGCATCACCATTCCCGTGGACCCCAAGCTTGAAATGACAGAAATCTGCGACCGTACCCTACGTGTTAAGGGCCCAGCCCTATTATTCGAAAAACCCATAGGTTATTCAATGCCAGTACTGGCAAATCTATTTGGTACGCCCAAGCGCGTTGCGTTGGGGATGGGTGAAAAATCCGTTGAGGCATTGCGTGAGGTTGGTAAACTTTTAGCCATATTGAAAGAACCGGAGCCCCCCAAAGGCATGAAAGATGCCTGGAACAAACTCCCTATCTTTAAACAGGTGCTGAATATGTCACCCAAGGTAGTGAAAAAAGCACCTTGTCAGGCAGAGCAGTTTAGTAATGATGAAGTCGATCTGCTGCAATATCCTGTACAAACCTGCTGGCCCGGCGATGCTGGTCCCTTAATAACCTGGCCACTAGTAGTAACGAAAGGACCTCATAAAGAACGACAAAACCTAGGCATTTATCGCATGCAGGTTATTGGAAAAAATCGACTGATTATGCGTTGGTTAAGTCATCGTGGTGGCGCTCTGGATTTCCGCGAATGGCAACAACAGAATCCCGGTCAACCCTATCCAGTGGCTGTGGCTCTGGGCGCTGATCCAGCCACCATCCTTGGAGCGGTTACCCCAGTACCTGATACGTTAAGCGAATACGCTTTTGCAGGATTATTAAGGGGTGATAAAACTAGCGTCGTCAAATGTATTGATAACGATCTACAGGTTCCTGCTTCTGCAGAAATTATTTTAGAAGGTCATATTTACCCTGATGATATGGCTGATGAAGGCCCTTTTGGTGATCATACTGGCTACTATAATGAAGTCGATCAATTTCCGGTATTGACGGTAGAACGAATCACTCAACGTAAACAAGCAATGTATCATAGCACCTATACTGGGCGACCACCCGATGAGCCTGCAATTTTGGGCGTCGCCTTAAATGAAGTATTTATCCCTATTTTACAAAAACAATTCCCAGAAATTACCGACTTTTATTTACCGCCGGAAGGCTGCTCTTATCGGATGGCAATTGTCACCATGAAAAAGCAATACTCTGGTCATGCCAAACGGGTTATGATGGGTGTATGGTCATTTCTACGACAATTTATGTACACTAAATTTGTTATCGTCACCGACGATGATGTCAATGCTCGACATTGGGAAGATGTGATTTGGGCAATCACCACCCGTACCGATCCTGCACGGGACATTACTCTGGTCGAAAATACACCCATTGACTATCTGGATTTTGCTTCCCCAATCTCTGGCCTGGGTTCTAAAATGGGTTTAGACGCGACCAATAAATGGCCGGGAGAAACAGATCGTGAATGGGGAACACCCATCGTTATGGATAAAGCGGTGAAACAACGTGTGGATGAATTATGGAAAGCATTAGGCATCGAATAATAGGATACGATAACCCTAACGGTTACTGTCTGTGGTATAAAAAAACAGGGGGAAGGCCAGTGTTATAGACTATAGACCGACATGCTGGCCTTTTTCCTCAGAGTATAAACTGGATTGTAACGATGTGTGAAAAAACAAAACGCCCAAAAGGTAATGATAAAAATTCCCATAGTCAAACCGTATGCTCAAGTTGCGGGGTAGCTTTACCCGATGCTATTTTAAAAAATCCCCGGTGTGATAGCTGCTTTACTCAATCAGAAGACCGTCGATTTATGATGGGATGTTTTATTTGGACTATTATCATCGCCTTGGTGATTTGGGGGCTGGTATTTTTATTTAGCTGGTTGATAGATGTATCTTATCGATCTAACGTATCATCAAATACTGCTATTTTCTCGATTGCCGGATTACTAACTATTATCTCAATGGTTTTTGCAGGTATTGGGGCAACATGTGATGAGCATGGAAATCAAAGTGGGTCTCAAGCGGCAATGACAATAGCTGGGGCGTTTGCGTATTCCACTGAAGATGATCACCGCCAACGATTAAACATGATCGCTTTTTCTTCCTAAGCATTCAGAATGTTC
>MDLC01000091.1:0-4005 GCA_001723645.1 Candidatus Endobugula sertula
GTCCCAGAGTTACCGACTCTCACCACGGGGAGGTGGAGGTACAGCCTTTGATGCAAGAGTTTAACTGTGATTAGCAGTTAAGTAAGTTGACTCGAGTTGTAACTTCTCTAGCACCCATATATATATACAGTAGAATTAAAATGACACAGACCTTCAGGCCCATTCAGACGAATGTCACAGAAGGTCTGAAACACGTGCCAGCTACGGCGCAGGTTCATAGGCGCACTACACAGTAGCGTCAAAGAGGGGATGCGCTCAGGCGCGAGCACAGCAAGTTCCGCCGCGATATAGCCGCCCATCGAATGGCCGACGATCTGGGCACTGGGAATGTTCAGATGATCCATCAATGCCAAAATATCCCGTGCGTTCTGCTGCGGCGAAGTGGGCGCAAGCGCAGGTGTCGTGCGGCCCGTGCTTCGATTGTCCGGTCGGATAACCGTGAAATCCGCTGCAAGCGGTTCAACGAGAGTGCCCCAACTGGCGCTATCACTGAGCATTCCCGCCACAAGCACAACGGGCGGACCAGTTCCGTCAATTTTATAGTGCAAATTTATGTCCGAGAGCGCTAGCGATGGCATTATCTAGTGTCCGTTCTTTTCGCGCCACGTGGGCAATAAATCGTTTTCAGCCGGTGTCGCTTCATAGACGGCGCGCGCGATGGCACGGGCAACGCAAAGAGATGCTGCATGGCCAATCCTGGCAAGCTCGAGATCAGGTGCAGTGAGATCTTTCGTGCCGGTTGTCGTAGCAAACAACAAATCCCCGTCCATCGGCGTGTGCGCTGGCATGCAAGCGCGCGCAATCCCGTCATGGGCCGCAACCGCGATGCGTTTGCATTGTGCCTTGCTGAGTTTGGCATCGGTTGCGACAATTCCAATGGTTGTATTGGCATGGCGCATCATTGCGGTGATCTTGTCTGATTTCAGGTCACGCCCGAGGTCTGATCGGGGATCCGCGCCGAGCCCTCCGAATTCGCCGTCGATCTCGAATGGGGCCGCCCAGAAATGCGCCTCCCCGGGGGTGGTGACTGAACCAATAGGGTTGGCGACCATAAGTGCGCCAACGGTGATACCGCTTTCAAGGACAAGTGAAGCAGAGCCGACACCACCCTTTAGCATTGCAGTCATCGCGCCTGTCCCCGCACCATGGCTGCCGAGTGCGAAATTAGCCTCTGCGCGGCTCAATGCGGCCTGCCCCAGAGCAGGATAGGGGCTGGAGTTCCAGTCTTTATCGCCGCCATTTATCAGATCGAAGATGATCGCGGCGGGAACAATGGGCACGCGGGCAGTGTGCACCGGAAAGCCGCGACCCAGATCGCGAAGGCCCTGCATCACGCCGCTGGCCGCATCAAGCCCAAAGGCAGAGCCGCCCGAAAGGACAAAGGCATCAACCCCAGGAGCGGTTTTGTCAGGATCAAGTAGCGCTGTTTCACGGCTGCCCGGTGCTCCGCCCATAACATGGACCGATGAGACAAGCGGTTGATCCGCGGTAAGGACAGTCGTGCCAGATTTGAGATCAGCGTTTTCGGCGTGGCCAACTTTGAGACCTTGCACGTCCGTGATCAGATTTTTGGGACCTGGTCGCATGGTGAGGGAGCCTCCGGCGGGAGTTTAAGGGGAAGATGAAGCACGAGGGATTAGATACATCGGCCGCCGTCAACTTCCATACAGACGCCTGTTATCATCGAGGCAGCGTCAGAGCATAGAAAACAAGCGGCGTTGCCCATGTCTTCGGGTGTGGAAAAGCGCCCTATAGGAATGGTTGAGAGAAATTGCGCACGCCGCTCGGGTGTGTCTTCGCCCATGAAAGAGGCAAGCAAAGGCGTTTCGCCGGCTACAGGGTTGAGGGCGTTCACGCGAATGCCGAATGGGGCGAGTTCAACAGCCATCGCTTTGGTCGCGGTGTTCATCCAACCCTTGGAGGCATTGTACCAGTTAAGATTGGGGCGCGGGCTGACACCGGCGGTTGAGGCGACATTTAGGATTGCGCCGGTTTTTCGGGATTTCATATGCGCAGTAAGCGCGCGTGCGATCAGATAGACGGACTTGCAATTCACTGCAAAAACGCGGTCGAAATCATCCTCGGAGATTGTCTCCATCGGGGCAGGTAGATGGGTGACGCCCGCGTTATTCACGATGATGTCGATGTGGCCGAAGACGGCGAGAGCTTGCGCGATCATTGCATCGACACTTGCGCCATCGCTCACATCAACTGTGCAGGGCGTTGCGCCAATTTCGGCCGCAGTCTTCTTGTTTGCGCGCAATCCCTGCGCCAAAGCCTGAACCGGCGCCCGTGACAATAGCGGTTTTAGTCTGAAGTTGCATTGATCTCTCCCTGAGTTGAGCGCCCTTCGCGGGCGCGCCACATGACGTAAAGGGCAGCAAGCGCACCAATAGCCCCACCCGCATAACTGGCATCATGCATGATTGCGGCGCGCACGAAACCGACGGGATCGGAAAAGGCGTCGATCATCGGCAAATACCGCACGAGAGCGTTAATGTCTGCGATATGACCAAAGGCTAGTCCGACGAAAGCACCAATCGCTGTGATTGTAATAGCAACGCCGATAGCCCGCAGTCCCGCATAGAAAAAGCGACGGCGTCCCTTTTGTGTGACCGCCCCTAGCGCAAAGGCTGGCAGTCCCATGAGCAATCCCATCCACCAACTAGCCAGTGCCCCAACGAGCGCCGCTCCGATGCGATTATGAAACATTGGCTCAATTGCGAATTGCGCGAATTTCACATCATAGAAATAGCTCGCCCCGATGGTGAAGCTGATCTGATTGTGCACCGCGCCAAAGGCAGCGGCGGCAAACATTGCGCAAAAACAAAGGAGAATGAAAACTGCCGTTTTAGCCATGCTTTGCCGCAACCGTTTTGAGAGTGGAGAAACCGTAGAGGGCCTCAAAGCCTTTTTCGCGGCCGTGACCGGATTTGCCAACACCACCAAAGGGAAGTTCAACGCCTCCCCCTGCGCCGTAATTATTGATGAAAACCTGACCAGATTTTAACGCTTTCGCCAGACGCATCTGACGTGCGCCATCTTTTGTCCAGATCGACGCAACGAGGCCGTAATCCGTGCCATTGGCGATCTTGAGGGCCTCAGCTTCATCCTTGAATGGGATTACCACTTGGACGGGCCCAAAGATTTCTTTCTGGGCGAGGGGGTGGTTTGGATCAGGGCAAAGCAACAAATGCGGTGCAACATAGGCACCAGTGTCCGGAGAGGCTTCATGGATGTGCCCCGTCGCCGCGATTTGCAGATCGCTGCCTTGTTCGAGAAAACCGAGGACGATCTCTTGCTGGCGGGCCGAAATAAGCGGCCCTACGTTGTGATCGTTTAGCGCAGGGCCTACGGTGAGGGCCTCATAGCGTTCAGACATGGCTGCTACGACTTCGTCAAAGCGACTTGCGTGTACCAGAATGCGTGAGGACGCAGAGCAGGTTTGCCCCGCATTCTGTATGCCTGCATTGACAAGAAACCCGAGTGCTTCGGTTAAATCCGCATCCTCAAACACCAATTGCGGAGATTTACCTCCGAGTTCTAGCGTAACGGGGATGATGTTCGCGCCAGCGGATTGCTGGACCAAAGCACCTGTCGCAACGGAACCTGTGAAGGAGATATGCTGCACGCCTGAATGCGATGAGAGCGCTGCGCCCGCCTCTGCACCAAGGCCGGGAACCACGTTGAGCGCACCATCAGGGAGACCCGCGGCGCGCGCGATTTCGGCGAACATGAGGGCCGTAAGGCAGGCCTCCTCTGCGGGTTTTAGAACGGCAGCATTGCCCATCGCAAGCGCTGCGCCAACAGAGCGACCAATGATCTGCATCGGGTAATTCCATGGTACGATATGCCCTGTGACGCCATGGGGTTCGCGCAGGGTATAGACGGTGTAACCGTCAAGATAGGGGATGGTTTCGCCGTGAATCTTATCAGCCGCGCCACCATAAAATTCCATGTAGCGAGCAAGGGCAACCGCATCGGCGCGCGCCTGTGTGAGCGGCT
>MDLC01000091.1:4067-6366 GCA_001723645.1 Candidatus Endobugula sertula
CGACGTCTCGGGCCTCAAGTTCGGCGAGCAGGTCGACTTGCTCCAGTACCAATTGCCCAATGCGCGTCAGAATGCGTCCGCGTTCAAGGGCCGTGCAATTGCCCCATATCCCGTCCAATGCGCCCTGCGCGGCCGTCACCGCGGCGTCGATATCTTTGTCATCGCCCCGCGCGATTTGGGTTAGCTGACTACCATCTGACGGATCAATCAAAGCCAATGTTTGACCTGAGGCAGGCGCGCGCCACGTACCATTGATCAAGCAATAGGACGGGTTGAAAGGAAGATCAGGCAGAGACATCGGTTAAGGCTTTCACATCGGGAAGGGTTGGGGCTGCTTGAATCAAGCTGGCGGTATAGGGATGGCGCGGATCGTTAAACACTTGTTCGGTTTCGCCGTCCTCGACAATCTCACCGTCTTTCATGACCAAAACGCGGTCGGTGATGGTTCGTACGACGGATAAGTCATGGCTGATAAACAGATAGCTGAGGTTATGGCTCTGGGTTAGGGTCGCGATCAAATCAAGGATTTGCGCACGGATAGACACATCAAGCGCGCTCACCGCTTCGTCGAAAATGATCAGTTCGGGACGGATTATCAAAGCACGTGCGATTGCAATGCGTTGGCGCTGACCTCCAGAAAATGCGTGAATATATTTGTCCGCATCAGAGGGATGCATGCCAACCGCGATCAATGCCTCGGAAATGCGGTTTTGCCGCTCAATGCCTTGTGGTGGATCAGGCAGAAGGTGGAATGGTTCAGTGATAATACGCGCGACTTTATGGCGAGGGTTGAAGCTGCCGTAGGGGTCTTGAAAGACGACCTGCAATCCGGCGCGCAAAGCGGGGGCCATATCGGGCCCGACGGATTGACCAAAGGCTTGGATAGTGCCGCCTTGTAGCGGTTCGAGCCCAAGAATGGCGCGTGTGAGGGTGGATTTTCCACAGCCGCTTTCGCCAACAAGGCCGATGCGCTCGCCTTTGTTTAGGGTAAAACTGATACCATTCACCGCTCGTGTGTAGGTGCGCGGACCAAATAGGCTTGTGCGGGGTTTCGGATAATCGCGAACAGCCTCCTTCACAATGAGAAGTGCATCATCAACTTTCGGCGCTTCAGGCAAATCCACGGCATGCGCGGAGGCTTCAAATAGTGCGCGGGTGTAGGGATGTTGCATCTTGCGAAAGAGCGCTTGCGTGCCACCGGTTTCCACAACTTCGCCGTGACGCATGACTACGATGCGATCGGCCATGTCTGACACCACGGCAAGGTCATGGGTGATCATCAAAAGGCCCATGCCGAAATCCTGCACAAGGTCTTTCAGCAACTCCAGAATTTGGGCCTGTGTCGTCACATCAAGCGCGGTTGTGGGTTCATCTGCGATCAGTAAACGCGGTCGCAAGGCGATAGCCATAGCGATTACAACGCGTTGACGCTGGCCGCCGGAAAGCTCATGCGGGAAACGTGCGAGTTTATATTTTTCCGGAGGAAGGCCGACGCGGGTGAGCGCCTCCTCAGCGCGTTTTTTCGCCTCCTCGCGCGTGGTATCAGTGTGCAACAGAATGGTTTCCATCACTTGATCACCGATGGTCTTTAACGGATTGAGCGCGGTCATGGGGTCTTGAAACACCATCCCGATATCGTTGCCCCGCAGCTTGCACATTTCGCTGTCCGAGGCATTTAGTAATTCGGTTCCATCAAGGGTGATTGATCCTGTCGTGACGGTTCCACGAGGTAGCAGTTGCATCACTGAAAACGCCGTCAGGGATTTGCCTGAACCGCTTTCCCCTGTAATCGCGAGGATTTCGCCGCTGGCGACATCAAGGTTCACATCCTTTAGGATCGCGTTTCCATGAATGCTAAGATTGAGGTTTTGAATGGCAAGCAGGTTCGTGCTCATGTGCGCTCCACTCTAATGCGCGGATCAAGTAGGTCGCGCAGCCCGTCACCCATGAGATTGAGACCGAGAACGGTAAGGATAATCGCGCCGCCCGGCATCAGCGCAAGATGCGGCGCAAAGCTCACCATGGTTTGTGCATCAGCAAGCATGCGCCCCCAGCTGGGAAGAGGCGGTTGAGCGCCAAGTCCGACATATGAAAGCCCTGCTTCGGCAAGAATACCAAGCGAGAACTGAATGGTGCCCTGTACGATCAGCAAATTGGTGACGTTGGGCAAGATATGTTCCAGAGAAATACGGCTCGCGCCTTTGCCACAGACACGCGCGGCCATGATAAATTCGCGCTGCCAAAGCGGTAGCGCTGCGCCTCGTGTAAGGCGGGCGAAAACGGGGATGTTGAAAATACT
>MDLC01000092.1 GCA_001723645.1 Candidatus Endobugula sertula
CAAGGTCGAAAAAGGATGCCGTTTCTTGACAAGCCAGTTTCGCCACATAAGCAGTTTGGTTTGAGCTAGCCAGGAACCCATCTTGAAACGATAATGCAGCGCCCTCAAAGAAATGAAACAATCCTTAATCAGTTCCCCTAAACACGAAAGCACCAATTAAAAGAAAACCACACCACCTTGGTAACCAACATTGGATGCTCTTGAATATCATCCAGTCAGCCGCTTATAACACTCCTTGTACGTAGTGGGCTTTGTAGATCCTCAAACCAAATCCAGTGTTCGCATGAAATTTCACCTCGACAGCTTACGGCGCTAGGTTCGCTATCTTCGATTCCGACTAAGAGTACCTGTTCAAATTAATAGTATGTTCCTAATTGCCAAAGCTTATATTGTAGCTCTTGATTTCAACTCGAAGATTATCGATTAAATCTTTGCGGCACTTGACTATCACAAACACCGCCGGAAGCCATGTCATGGGAGGGACATAAAAACGCAGGTTTTTGGTTCAATCGTAGCGAGATCTATGAAAAGAGCAGGATATCTTTGTACCTGATATTGTAGCGACAGATTAGTAGAAGATGAAGACGAAATTATAGCGAGAATGCGTGCGGAGAAAGGAAATAACGAGCATTTATAGGGAGTGAGGAGGATGAACTTGCCTTCACTATGATTACTGACGCTTTAGTTCTTTCGCGACCTCCTTATGATCAGCCCGGTTTAAGTTGGTCAAAACCACACAAACTGTTTGCCAGACATGTTTGCTTTGTGATATAACTACATGAGACTTATAAGCCAATGGGAGTGATGAGTATCTGTATCCACTTCAGCCAATTCATGAATATCCGGCGACAATTGTGAATGCAAGGGTCCGTTTCTGGCACGCTTAGATAATGGGCTTACATGGGACGTTAAAAATGCAAGTAATAAACTGTTTGAGTATATATCTACTCCAGTCGTAAATGCCAAGTTATGATTGCACATTTGATGTGATGGATAGTCCTTGTCTTGTCATGGAGCGTGATTTAGGATAAAATAGCAACAGTGTAGCTATTCTTTGGGTTTAATCATATTTCTGATATCTGGTTACTTTATCCAATCAGTAGCAATGGTGAAAAGTAGACAAGATGAAAGCAAATGGCAGTTTAACATTAAACAATTGTAGTATGACAATGGAACCCTTGAAGCTCATCCCATTCTTTACTCAATCCGTCGTTGTCAAAAACTATTTCCAATTCTAGGTAATCAAATTAACAATGAGCTACTTGGTAGCAATGTTGATTTAATTTGATGCTCCTCTCATAGTTTTGTGTCAATCCATTGTTTCAAGTTTCCAAGTAGTGCCCGATGTGAAAGCAGGTACGACCTTACCATACGCTGAATGGTTTGGACTATGCTGTTGAGATGATGATCAATTTGCTATTGTTGTGTAAAGTTTGTTTCCATGACTGTCATCTTAATACATGAAAGTTTTTATTGGCAATATTGATGATATTTAGTGAGTGATTGGTAGAGAGAGAGTGAGTGAGATAGATAGTGAGAGAGTGAGTGAGTGGGTGAGATAGTGAGTGAGAGAGTGAGATAGAGAGTGAGTGAGTGAGTGAGTGAGTGAGATAGAGAGTGAGTGAGTGAGTGAGATAGAGAGTGAGTGAGTGAGTGAGTGAGAGAGTGAGATAGTGAGTGAGTGAGAGAGAGACTTTCTCATCGTCTGTATTTGGATGCGTAATTTTAGTCTGCCCCAGTAGTAACATTCCATATCTGCAATTCCCATGTTCATCTCTTTGGTTTTAAAATGTTTTGATTTACAATACACAAAAGTAGAAATATACATTATATTTGTTTTGTATTTTACCAACTATAGGGGTATTTTTTTAAAACTTGCGCTTTTATTATACAAGTTGATGCAAGTGGGAGTTGATGTGATATCTCGCTACCTCACAACAAAAAATTGGTTTGCTTACCAAGTCTGAAGTTGTTGTTCGTGACTTGCGTAATCTCTAACAGTAATAATGAGTAAATACAGTCAAGACTACTTTTTTATTGAAAAAGAAAAGGATTTAGATGGATTGCCATTTCTAAAAGCAGATGCAAGTACAGCTAATCGGAAGTTTTCATATCAGCGGCAGCAGCCAGGTACGCCTCCTTTGACCTTTTACAACTGCTGGAAAGAGCAAAATGCAAAAGAAGGTATAGAACCTATTAGAAATCTTCCAAATGTTTAATTCAATGGGGCAGATATATTGGTCACAACGGATATTAGAAGGGCACTGCTTGACCTGGATATTTCTGATTTCTTTACTCATCCAGCGGTCTATATTCATGATGATGGTGAATGGTATGAGGATTATTGGTTTTGTACATTTACTGAAGAGTTTGATTGCTGGGATAGAGAAACATCGGAATGTGAATGCGTGACACTTGAAGATTATTACTATGATGAAGATGTGTATTTCATAAGCAGATACCGCTTAAATGAAAAAGTTCTTGATGAAACGCCACTCAACAAGAAATTGTTATTTAAGATGGGCGGTTGTAGTGGAATTCTGACTTGCCACAAATCCATAAAATACTTGTTTGAAAATGAGGGAACAGAGCTAACGTTAGTAGAAGAGTGGTGATATTTTATTAAAAATTGCCACTCAGTATCACACTTTGCATTGACCAGAAAGTATTGGCTATTAGGCAGGTTAATCACTACCAAATAACACCCCTAAACAAATAACCACGATCACCTAAACAACGATTCTGGCAGGTTGTGTAACGAAACCAGATAATCCTGAAGAAGTCAGTTTTTCGGGCAGACACGGGTAACCTGTACTCATCACTCCACCACCTAAGTCACCTCCTATCGGAAATAATCATTCAGACATTCTTCTTAACAAGCGTTGAAAGTCCATTTTAATGAACAGGCTCCCTCTTCATTATCGGCACCGAAGAAGTAATCGAAGCAAACACACCCTGATCAGGATATTTCATCAGGCAAATTAACCTGAGGCCGAAACATTACAAGGGTAGCAAACTTACTCGCCCCGTATTTTTTAATGAACTACCTATATTCACTTGGCAAAGACGTCCCAATTCCCTTTTCAACTTCATGAAGTTGAGTCTCTAACATAGGAATTGTTGGGCCACCTAAGGCGGCCTCAATGTCGCCTAACTCTAAAATGTTTTGCTCTTTAATCTTTTCATTCATTAATCATTCCTAAGCAGATAAGCATAAACCCATGTGCCTTACATCTTGAGGATAATGACCTGGCATACCATCCAATTGCCATATCAAAATAGCTGATCGGTTTAGGAAGAAAATCTATCCTACTGACCCAGCAATCATCCAAACAAAAGGTTAGGGTTCAAATCGAAAGGAAGGACCGAATATCTAACCAACTGATCATTTAGACAATCCACATCTCAACTACTTGAGCGAATAAGCGCAGTTTTATAATACTGCAAAACACTTAACATAAATCGGTAAATACTATCCAACTACTTGATACAACCAATTCGTTCGCTATCTGGCATCGTGTAGCAGAGGATTAGCGCATTGTTGCACAATAATACTTTTATTACCCCCATTTAAGTATTTGTGAGGCAAGTCAACTTGTCAATTAAAGTAAAATATTCATAAACTCTGTCTCATTCCTCACATTTGTAATGCGATAACAAGGACTCTTTTTTAATGAGGATTGCAATGCAAAACATCCTCAATCAATTTAATATTTTGCATGCACAACAATGTTCACAATAATTCAATATTCCCGGCTCGACGTATTTTGATGTTGAATCCAGAACCCGTTTGTGCATATTTCTGAAGAATCCCCCTCCTATGTTGTTGTGTAAATTGGAATTCTTGACTTTGTCATCAAATGATTGATTTCTCTAAGACTTAATAATAATGAAAGTTGTGTCCTAACAAGTTTGGCCTCAAGATGATTTCAAGTAAATTGATTTTGTTTTTTTGCTTTTATCTTCTTCTTCTGGACAACTCGCTCGGAGGAAGAACGATACTTGAGCAGGATAAAAATAAGAAGTTACTAAAGAAGGCAAATGAGTACGGGGAAACTTATGGAGGCGAACTTGAACAGCTGGGTTCACAATGGAAGCAATTATTATTACAAATAATTCAGGCAAAGCGTAAGGTGGGATTGGGTAAAGCTCAACTTGCGAGATTTAATGAATCAGCGGCAGAAGAGGTTAAACTTGTCAAAAGAGATACTGATGCGGACAAAGTTGCAGAATTGGTTGCAATACGAGCTCAGGACATTGGTACGACTCAAAAATATATAGATGATTTGGAGATCCTGAAGAATGAAATTGCATTAACAATGATTGTTGAAATGGATGAGATAAAGGAGCAATTTAAGGAAAATAATGTGAGAAGAAAAGTAAAAGAAGCAAAAGAAAATGGAATAACTGATACGGACATAAAGGAAATTCTTTTTGCAGACTTCTTTGACTCACAAGGAGGATTGTCATTAATAGATAAAGCAGCTTCCATAGCAAAAGCATTATTGTCATCATTTCGAGATGGTATGGAATGTATACTTTATGGAACCTATTACAAAAAACTTGGTATTTTAGAATATGGTAATATATTTGGAGTTGGTTTTATGTTGGATGACAGTGATACAGAAGATAGTGATACAGATAATAATGATGCAGGAGAAAATCATGGTTCTCGATTTAGGCCTGTTCTTGTTTCACTTGAGGATACAGGAGGAGGTGATCCCCCAGGAGGAGGAGGTGATCCCCCAGGAGGAGGAGGAGGTGATCCCCCAGGAGGAGGAGATGAACCCTCGGGGGAAGAAAGTGATGATGATGAAGACGACGATGAAGATGATGATGACGATGAATATATAAATATATTTCGTGAATTTCAAGTAGAGTTTGAAGATAGAGCAAAAGATTTCGATGAGCGGTTGTTTCGTGAAACTGGTGGAGAAACGGGACATAGTGTTGAAGGCCTTTCACAATTCAATCGGGAACAAGCAAATGAAGCACGTCAAGCTGTGGATTATTATATGGGGACAAATTTGAATATGGGTCAGTATCTTGAAGATCAATCAAATGAGTTAGCAGCGGAGGTCATGAACGTATTTGAGAGTGATCCATCATTGCAGGTGCCGTTTGATCGTGATCTGAACGATACAGACAGATTGGCGTTATTTAAACGTCATGTTAATGTGATGAAAACCTATTTGGAGAGGTTAGACTTCTTATACATTAATTTTCTGGACCTTAGGGATCAACTTTTGAAGCAATTGAATATAACGAGACAAAATGTAATTTATTATGGTGGTCTTGCAGGCGGGGACGTATCAGCTATTAGGGACTCACTTAAGCCTGATTCTATGCCTCCTGAACTACTCGAGTTTAAGAGAATTCCAGCAAATAATGCCAGACGTTACTTAGTATCCGGAACACGTCTGAACGCTTTGATCGATTTCAGAATGGATCTCATAGACCTGTTTGACTTTTTTATCTCCTTAAAAGAGGACATGAACGAAAAATATAATAGTGATCTGGCAATGATTAACGAATTGGAGAATCCTCCTCCTAGTTGATTTTAGAATAGGTTAGAAGTTAAATTGAATTAAAATCAAAGTGATGCTTGAAGTGCCCCACTTGGATCCTAAGATTTTCGAAACTTGCTTTCCAAATTTACATCCAATTATATTCATCTCAAGCTCGTCAAAAACGTTCCTTAACATGTTGACGTCTCTATGTCAGTTAGCTTTTGTCTCCTTTCGGACCTAACTCTTAGAGTTATGATTAACGCATCAGAATGGTACTATATCTTTTCAGA
>MDLC01000093.1 GCA_001723645.1 Candidatus Endobugula sertula
AGAACATTCTGAATGCTTAGGAAGAAAAAGCGATCATGTTTAATCGTTGGCGGTGATCATCTTCAGTGGAATACGCATTCAACGTTTTGGATCAATCAGCTTCCTCCTCCACAACTTTTCCTGTACATAAAATACAGTATAATTTAAGTAACTCTTTGATATAATATCCCACGGTACTTCTCACTTTTCAATACATAATCTGCTAACGGGGATTATATGGGAAACCAGCCGGATGACAATTTTATTACAGTATCTTTATGAGTTTCATCACACAATTAACAAAGTTTACATGGATAAAAAGTAAAATCTTTCGTGAAAAATAAATATCAATACATACAAAGAAACTGATTGATCAGACAGAGAATCCTTTATTGAGTTGCGTGGTCATGCAGGTGTACACTCACAAGCGTTATGTTGTTTTGGTATGGTTAAAAAATTATAAAGCGGTACAACCTATATACTCAGAAAATAGCTGGTTAATATTATCAGAGCGATACGGTTTTCTCAGTGCTTTAGTCTGCCCCCATGAATATGCCGTAGGGTTAAAATCGAGACGGTAAGGTAGAAGAAACCCCAGTGGATGATCGGCATTCTTAATCGCTTCTATCACGTTAGAACTTTTATGGAAAGTAGTCTTTTTTATCATCATCACGAAATGAAGGGGAACTTTGGGTAATAAGTTTCGTCTTAATTACCCATAGAAAACCTCTGAACTGATCGTCCTCTTCAACCAAGCGATTGTTAAAAGGGTGATGCTAAAGCGTTCGGTTCTTTGCCACTAATAACTATTGAATACCGTTATGTGGCTTAAATGTTTGCTTTACTCTGAGACTCTTTAGAAAGTACACCGTATTTTCTGAAAATATGAACAAAAGTGTCTATACCAGCGTCTATTGAGTGGGAAATAATAGATGCCATTAAACCTTCTTTTTCAACCAGGTCAATGGCTTCTAGAACATCCGGTGATAAATGAACCGATTTCCAATAGCGATCAGAGCACCACTTATACACCTTGCCAAAAAAACGTGCCGCTGAGATTAACAAGTTTATTCTATAGCGCCAGAAAAGATTCAATCCCTTCCTCCACAAACTGATGTCGGGTGGTTTACTCATTTCCCAGAGCCCGTAACGTTGGGCGGCAAGCCTTATTATATCTACCGATAGAGAGACCAACAAATCGATGATGATTGGTTCGATCCAGTTAGGGATATGGGGCATATCGATTTTTCTGGAGCGGTATATCAAGCGTACGGCGGCTTTTACTTCTCGAGTGGTTATCTGATCTTCTGTTGTACCATAGCGTTTGTTGGCAGAATTCAGTAGAGTGTCAATAAATGATAGCCAGGCAACTAGGGCTCGACTGAATTGCTGGCCTCCTTCGGCGATTAATTTTATTTTGTTGGCAATATCAATATCCATACCTTGCCCGGTTATTTCGCGTAGCAAACGTCGTATTTTCAGGACAATTGGCGTCAGTTCATTTTCTACCTGATCTTGTTTAGGATGTACTGTAAAGGCTGGGTAAAACAGCGATGTTAAGGGAACTGCGAACATACGGTTGAAGTTTTCTACACTCTGTGACCATTGTTCTGATAAGGGTAATGATAGTGAAGACACATTGGGTAATAATGGGCCAGATAATGGAACGCGGTAACGTTCACCTAACATGCAGTAAATACATTGATAGTGATTTGTTATTTTAGTTGGCGCCACAATAATAAGATCCACATATACACGAAGATTAAAACGCTAACAAGCCATGTTTCCATGGCTATTCCGAATACGACGGGTAAGTTGTCAATGGTTAGCAAGATGGTTAAACCAACTGACAATATAGATAAAGCGAGTAAGCGAAAACGCTGATTAGCGGCTTTGCGATTTTTATTGGTATCGTTGACATTGGCATTGATAGTAAATCGTCTTTCCGAAATATCAGCCAGAATACGTTCTAGCCGCCCAGGAGAATCCCGCAACAAGCCAATGATATTGACCATGAGTGGTTGTAAATTTTCCGGGCTGAGTGAACGTGTAATCTCTTTGGTCTGATGGTTAACAAAATAGCGTTTACCAACGCTAGGTAAGCTATGTTTTGTGCTCAGTAAATGACAGACCGATTCTGCCGTGAGTAATGTGCGATACATGGCCAGTACGCCAGTGGGAATTCTCATATTGGCCTTACGAGCAGACCGCATAATTTGTACCAGCCATTCCCCCGTTCTTGAACGGCTATTTTGAGAGGGAACCACATGATTGGTAGAAACATCGATTGGTTGCCTAGCTTGCCACACGCTGGTTTGTGTATAGAAGTCTCGTTTAAAGGCTTCTTCATCTGAAAATTCATCAGTTTCCAAAATGTCTATTGCGGCATGGAACATGTCTTCAGAATGACCACTAAGCATGGCAGAAAAGTATCTCACCTGGCGAGCATTGATGGTGCTATCGAGGTAACCACATAAACCAAAATCAACAAACCCCAGGGTATTATCTGGCAATATAATGAGGTTTCCAGGGTGGAGGTCCATATGAAAAAAGTGGAAATCAAACATTTGTGTTAGGCAGGATTCCAGCAGGTTTTTTGCGACTTCATCCGGGTTAATATGTAAACGGGCTAGGTGTTCATATGCTTTGGTTTGTACTAAGTGTATGATTTCACTGAGTGGCACACCTTCTAAATATTCAGTAATGATTACCCGGCGGCTGCTCCACTGAGGATAAGGTTGGGGAACTGTTTGTTGCGGGCTGTTTTTACTCAGGTGATACAAGCGGGTTAGATTGGCCATTTCACGACTAAAATCGAGCTCCTGATATAACCAATGAGATAATTCGTTAATCAACTCGTTGGAGGATATAGGTAGTTTTAAGGGGCCAATGGAGAGTAATTTTAACAGTAGGCGGGCGTGTTTTAAGTTCTTTTCTATTTGTCTATCAATGCCAGGGCGTAGTACTTTTATAATGACTTCTTTACCATTCGGTAAACTGGCCAGATGAACCTGAGCTAAAGAGCCGGCCCCGATTGGGCGTTTATTAATAGAGGTAAATACCTCTTCAGGGTCACGCCCTAATTCCTGGGTAAGAACATCCTTGACTTCGTACCAAGGGGAAAAAGGAATATGGTCTAATAATTTAATCAGTTCATCACAGTATTCCTGGGGGATAATATCAGGTCGCAAAGCTAAAAATTGCCCTAACTTAATGAATATCGGGCCTTTACGGGTTAACCAATGTCGTAGACGGGCAGGTGTGATAAGCTTTCTTTGGGTAAGTGGTATATTTTCTTCTGCTGCAATCATATAGATTTTATTCTCATAACGATTTTTTCTGTTTCCCACTGACTACTAAGACAGAAATAGGCAATATACTCTTTATTGCTGCCTTTATAGTAATAGGTCAGCAATCAGAGCTTGTAAGGGTACCATCTTACGTGTTAGAAAGAAGTATATGCCAGTAAATATAAATACCGAAATAAGTAGTATGCCGATCTGGTGATTAGATACCCATTCATTCTGTCGATGTTTGCTTGCTTGTATCGTGTGGTGTTGGGTGCCGATTTGGTTTTGATTGATCTTATCGGTCATGTTTAGGTGGTGGGGTAATTGTTGATAAACGGATATGGCTGCGTGCTGGTAGTCTTTTGGTGTGAAAATGTTACCTAATATTTGTGGTAGGGAAGAACGGTACTCGGTAAAAAAGACATGCATTTCTTCAAATAAATTAAAATGGTCGCGCAATTTAAGGGCAGTTGCGTCCAGTACGTAAAGACTGCGCCAAAACAAGAGGGTGTTTGTGCCCCCACGTAGTCCATGGCGTCTTGCCGCTTCCATCAACTCAGCACTGTGATTACCTAGATGTTGTTCTTTAAGAGAACTATCCGGGTCTAATGACGCTTGATACCACTGGCGTAATAAGGTCTTGGCATCTTGTTCAAAGGCATCAAAGTCCGTCTCGTCGCTAGGGTAATACTGCTTGGCTATACAGCGAAAACAGCCATTAATATCACCGATGGATATGGTTTCTATTTGTCGCGCTAATATGGTTTGTTGTTCGTGTTGTAATTCACCAAAAATACCAAAGTCGACTAGTCCGACTCGATTATCCTGGCAGACAATCAGGTTGCCGGGGTGGGGGTCACCATGGAATATGCCACTGACAAATAACTGGTAGAGAACCGTTTTTACCAAGTTTTTGCCAAATATTTCTAAATCTAACTCAGGGACTTGGGTGTATAATGCTTTGACACCTGATTGTTCGATAATTTTAAAGACACGGGCTAATGTATAACCCTCAATAAACTCCATAGTGAGAACATGCTTATTGCTTAGGTTTTTATGGATTTTAGGCACCTTTGCTAGGTGACCCAACGCTATTTGTAAACGCTCTGCAACGTGCCCTTCTCGTTGAAAGTCAAGTTCTCCCCTTGTCCAACTGGAAAATTCAGATACCGTATCACTGGCAGAGATTAAACCACCCAGCAAATTAAAATAATCAACCACTTGGGCAAGTCGGGCCATAATTCTCATGTCAGATTCAAAGATATCGCGAATACCTTCCCGTTGAATTTTAACAGCAACGGTTTCTCCAGTATGAGTTTTTGCTATATGCACTTGTCCAACCGAAGCTGCCGCTATTGATTGCGGATCAAATTCTGCAAACAATGCTTCCAAAGGCTGCTCAAGTTCATACTCAATCACTTGTTTTGCTTGATCAAAAGGCATTGGAGACACCGCTTCAAATAACAGGGAAAGTTCCTGAGACAATGGGGGAGGGAGAATATCAAATCGCATCGCCAAAAATTGGCCTAGCTTTAAGTAAGTGAGTCCTAACTCTTCAATGGCTTGTCTTAATAAAACATAAAAAGAAGAGTGTGAGTTATAGGGTGGGAATAACCATTGACTACAATGTTTAAAAAACACCCAAAAGACGAATAAAATCCGTCTCAAATCGGTCAAGTGAACTGTCATCCAGCGATAAATCGACCGCATTTGATAGGATAGTAATATCATTTGGGCAATAGGTTACTCAGTCATATACCTTTGAGAAAGCGAGCGTGTACTGAGCAGTCTACTAAGCTTTAGCGGATTGTTCCTTTTGGTAAGACTCCTTAAAGGTACTCAGTACCTTTGAGGGTATTTTGGCGGATTCATTTAATGCTTTAAGGTAAGCACCATACAGATGATTTGGTAGAGCATTGAGGTTTTTAACTGCATCATTGCCATCTGATTCTGTACGCTTATTGAACTCTTCGGTAGCTACATTGGCTACATTACCTATATCGGAATAGAAGGCAGCAGCAGCGTCAGAATAGCTGCGAATAAGACGAGTGACTTCGTTATTAATATCGCGATTGGTATCGGCTACTGATCTTGAAAACTCATTGCTAAAATCGTTAAAATCGCCCTCTGGGTTCGAAGATTTTTTGGACTGTTTGGCATTAAGGCTGTCAAGTTGACTTTTTAATTGTGCAATTTCTTCTTTTAAACTATCAATGTCCTCGGCATTTCCCGCATTCTTGGTTGACATAATATTCACCTAGCTGTATGTAAGAAAAAATCATAGCGGGAAAAGCCTACACCCATTCTGTCAGTATGTAAATACTATTCTCACGGTTTCTTGACGCGCCATCCTTTTTGGGGGGTAAGTCTCCCCGTACTATACAGAAAATGGTAAATGTTGATGAATGAATTCTGTTGTGTATGTTTTATCCTAAAAACAGCAGTTGAAAAGTAAGCGATGAACGAACCACCACCTAGCGCAAGTATGGGTATCCAAGTCATGTTAGTTTTTCACTAATTTTTACTGG
>MDLC01000094.1 GCA_001723645.1 Candidatus Endobugula sertula
TCTACGTGACCAATTGTGCCCACATTGACGTGGGGTTTACTACGTTCAAACTTTTCTTTTGCCATCGTGAGCGTCTCCTAAACTAAGTGTTGCCCTAATTACTATAATTAAAAACTAACCACAAACAAAAACACACAGCAAATCTCGGTATCACTGAGTAACCGAGAGTTCACTATGCTATTTATAAACTGCCACGTCCTACCAACCAAAATACACAGTTAATCAATAGGAACAACATTCAATACTACAAAACCATAACCAGCCGATGGAGCTCATGAGCAGACTTGAACTGCCGACCTCACCCTTACCAAGGGTGTGCTCTACCAACTGAGCTACATGAGCACAAAGCCTTAAACCAACTTTCCGCCCTTAACACAAAACCTAACCAGTTACCATGTTTTAAACTGGAGCGGGTAGCGGGAATCGAACCCGCATATTCAGCTTGGAAGGCTGACGTTCTACCATTGAACTATACCCGCGGGTTCAGTACACAAACTGCACACATTTTTTTCGCTGCACCATGGCTATAGTCAAGGCAAACTGACTATCATCAATAAGTTATGGTGCAGGGGGGTGGATTCGAACCACCGAAGCTCGCGCGTCAGATTTACAGTCTGATCCCTTTGGCCACTCGGGAACCCCTGCGAAAGGCGAGGTATTTTCCGCTCATTGACACTTGCTGTCAACCACTTGTTTTTAATCATCATATGGTTAAACAGGTTTATTCACTTTAAGCATCAATAGAAAATGGAGCTGGCGATAGGAGTCGAACCTACGACCTGCTGATTACAAGTCAGCTGCTCTACCAACTGAGCTACGCCAGCCTAATGAAGCTGAACGCTCCCGAAGTGATCTAATCAAACCTAAAGCACTTCTTTTCTCTTTCCAAGTCACCATGACTATTAAAGAGCCATGAAAACACCCTCTGTAATGAGGTTTTCTTATCATCCCCAAAACTGGAGTCGCGATTCTAGAGAAAGTTTGACGCAGACGCAACATCTGAACACAAATTTTGTTGTTTTTGTAACAAATTTTCTTCAGAAATTAATTTTAACCATATTTCCGTACTAATTTTGACCAGGTCAGACTCCGATAACAAGATCCAAAATTCTCGACGCTCCCGCGGGACAGATAAAATTTCAGGCTGATATCCGAGGTCTACAATGCTATTTTTTAACTCATTGGCCCGCTTCTCTTCTGAAAACATCCCCAAAGAAATACCATTGACTAAATTTCCATCAGGGATTATATAACTATCCACCCCCTGACGTTGAAGCTCACTCAAACGTCTCAAAGCCTCTTTACGCGAGGTTTGAGGAGGTAAATGTAGCCAGTAGCCTACGGTTGATGAAACCAATAAATGCTTAATTTTCGCACCCACTCCCAGAGCTGCGAGTTTTTCCACAAAGCGTTCAGCCTTTGAAATATTAGGAAAAGCACCCACCAAAGTGCAAAGAGAGCGGGAATTGGTTGTTGATTTCGCCGGACTAGATGGATTCTTAACACGTATGCTCTCCATGGGTTTGTTCTCGATATTTAATTCACTTAACAACACGAGAGAGTTTACATGATTGTTATTCACCGAAACCAGAAAGCTGCTGGTATCCCCTACCTTTGAACGGCGATCAACTAACTGCATATAAGCAAAAACACCAATATTGACTACTAAGAGCGTAAAAAAAATCCAACGCATGATCATCACTCTATTCTATGGATAGTCGTAGGCCATCAAGTACTAAATCTGAAATATATTCTACTGATGAAAACCCATAAGCAGCCAATAAGTTAGCTAAGTAATCCCCATCCCCACCTGTCACAAAGATTTTGACTTTTCTACCAGTAGTTGATAACTCATCAGCAGCTAGAGTAATCAGGCCCAATAACATCAAGGGCAAGCCAGATAATACAGCCTCCTCTGTTGAAGCACCTACACAAGGCTTGTCTGGGTAACGAGTATTTGTTACCTGTACTTGGCTAGTATCAGAAAACAAACTATTTCTCATCAAGTTTAGTCCAGGGACGATATATCCCCCCAAATGACTCCCTTCACACAGCAATTCAATCGTAACAGCACTACCTGCATCAACAATTAAACAAGGGTCTTTTGAGCGTTCGTATGCCGCTAGTAAAGCCAACCAACGATCAACTCCCATTTGAGAAACATCATTATATGCGTTCATCAACCCCGCTTGATAGCACGCTGTGATAGCAAAAACAGGAACTATAGACCAGCGCATACACCAATTACTCAAAAACTGATGGCACCGAGGAACAACACTAGCAACATAAACCTTATCAATCAATGATAGGTCAATCTCAGAAAAAACTTCATCAAAACTGGCCTCATCTAGCAACAGAGCAGTTAAAGCATTGTCAGCAGCGACGATTTGGCTTTGCTGGCGTACACGCCACTTAATACGCGTATTACCGATATCAATTTCAAGAAGCATGCTTCAGCCTGATAGATACCTCACCATCATAAATAGTCAACTCTGTCCCTCCAACCTGCAAACGCAACGCACCATTATCAAACACACCCTGGGCAATTCCTTCTTGCCTGTTATTTCCAGAAGTAACAACTATAAACGCACCATAATAAGCATCATATTTTTCCCAATTATCTTTGTAAAAAGCAAAACCTTTATTATGAAACTGTCTCAGCATTTCAACCATCTGGTTAATAAGGCAGGCCACCAGCTGGTTCCTAGAAATAGGGGCTACCGCTTCTTCAATACATGCCCAAGGTTGATCAATAGAGACCTCGTTAAGCATTCTGACATTAATACCTATACCAATAACCACTTTACACACTTCAGAAGGATTACCTGACATTTCCAACAGGATGCCTCCGAGCTTACGCCCATGTAACAAGATGTCATTAGGCCACTTGAGTTGTACCCCCTCTAATCCAATATTCTCCAGAACCTCGGCAACAATCACTCCAACAGATAAACTCAAACTTTCAAGCCCAGTGATACTTTGTTCAAACTGCCAAGCCAAGGACATATAAATATTGTGACCAATGGGACTGACCCAATGCCGCCCTCGGCGACCACGCCCTGCTTTCTGATACTCCGCCAAACAAACATACCCCTTAGATAAAGCCAAAGCGTCATAAGACATAGCAACATCATTGGTAGAATCCGTTTCCATTAACACATCAATAGCGCCTAAGTCTGCAATCACATCATCTTTTACTCCACTTCGAATCAGAGATTCATCTAGTAATTGCAACCCACCCACCAAACGATAGCCCTTCCCTTTCACAGACTCGATAGATATCCCTTGCACTAACAACTTTTGCACGTACTTCCAAACTGTAGTGCAGGAAACACCTAAAGAAGAACCCATGGCAGATCCGGAATGAAACTTTCCATCAGCAAGCAATGTTAACAATTCCAAAAAAGAATTACTCATAACATGAGTCCCTTTCAACGGGAACATACACACGCTTGTATCGATCCCCCAGGCTTGTTAGTAACTCATAGGGAATCGTACCTGCATATTTAGCAAGATCATCTATCGATTGCTCCTCTCCCAATACATCAATGACAGGGGAAATTTCACCCTGAATATCCGTCACATCAAAAATCATAGAATCCATTGATATCCGACCCACCAAAGGTACTTTTACACCAGAGCAGTAAGCAAACCCGGAATAGTTCAATGCCCTCAACAAACCATCAGCATAACCACCAAATACAATCGCTATACGTGTCACTCTTTTCGCTATAAAGCTCATGCCATAACCAACCCCTTCATCAACAGAAATAGTTTTAACCTGCATAATAGGTACTTGCAATTTAACTACATTATTCATTGGGTTTTGTTTCCAGGGAGTAGGGTTAGCACCGTATAGAGCAACACCTGGACGTCCCAAATCAAACAAAAACGGCTCCCCCAGAAATAAACCTGACGAATTGACCAAGCTATAACAAGTATTTGAAAACTTAGCGTTAGCTAGAGAAACGGCTTCTGTAAACTCTTTCAATTGGCAATGGTTAAGAGGGTGACCAGGGTCATCTGCACATGCCAAATGGCTCATGACCAGCCAAGGTTCATGCCACCTCCGATTCTTAATCTCTACACAAGCCTCGCGAAATTCACTCAATGACAAACCCAAGCGGTGCATGCCAGTATCTATTTTAATTGCATAAGGTAGTTTTTTAGCCTTAGCAACACTGTAATTTAACCACCGAGTAATATGCTCTTTTTGAAACAGCATAGGGGTTAAAGAATACTGCAACCACTCGTTTCCTAATCCATGGGAAATGCCTCCAAAAACAACAATAACTGCCTCATTTCCAAGACTCTTTCTAACCACAATAGCCTCAGATACCGTTGCCACAAAAAACACTCGACACCCAGCCAGCCATAATGCCTTCACCACTTGATCAGCACCTAAACCATACGCATCCGCTTTAACAACGGCAGCACATATAGCAGAAGAGTTAACACGACACATAATCTCACGCAGTAGCGTCCAATTTGCCACCAAAGCCTTAAGATCTACTGTTAATAAGCCGGTAGAAGGTATATTTTTTGTTGAAGTTTGCATTAAAGACAACTTTACTCTTAATAAAAAACAATTAGTCTAACCAAATAACTGTCATTACAAAAGACAGCATCACCATATAATTTCTGCCCAATCTTTCATAACGTGTTGTTATTCTTTAATAGTGTTTCAACTGTTGAAACGGTCGTTCCATTAAGCGACACTCCTTCACCGAGCAGTCATATAATCATCATTCAAGTTAACTGAGAACAGCCCCAGTAGAATCAAAAAATGACTACGTGCGCATCTCACAACCTCGGCTGAAAATGGCTTTACGCAGCCATTTTCTCTCTCAGGATCTCATAGGGCGTTTTTCCTTTCAAGGTACCATGGAGCCTACTGAAGTTATAAAACACCTCCCATCCAGCGAACTTCGCCTCCAAGTCAACATCATGTTTACAATCTAACAACCGCTAAAATTCAGTAGACCTCTTTCGCAACCTATTTGTTTATCTCGAAATTATGAATTTCAGCAATCAAGTTCAATCGTAAAGAAAATCACTTCCTTCGATGTCTATAGCGACACGAAATCAATTTAAAACGTTTCCAACGTCCAATCACAAGCTCATTCAACACCCACTCTGAAACCAGTTCTTGACTCACCCACTTGGTCTCAACAACGAATGCAAAGAGAAACTCCCTTCTTTGATCAGAACGTCTTCAACCCACTGAATGGCGTTATAGGCACTACTTTCACTGACACAAAAACTCAAAAAGTAATGCATATGCGTACGATATTCCCTCCAGTACACCAAAACTGCTGTTCAATATCCGTCATTTCATTGGCATACGCATCCAGTTTTTTAAAGGTGATTCCTCTTTTTTGTAGAGGGGGGAGAGGGGGGTAGTTCTGGACAGAGGGTTATTTAGGGAATGTCTCCAAAGCCTGTGAAGTGATGGACTATTCTCGTGATAGGGTTTATCGCTTTAAAGAACGTTATGATAAAGGCGGTGAAACCACTTTATTAGATACCTGCCAGAAGCAGCAGCCGATGGTTAAAAACCATGTGCCAGAACATATCGAACAGGCTGTCCGGCAAATGACCATTGATCAACCTACTTTTGTTGACATCTATATTCAATAGATCAGTAGATCAGTAGATCAGTGACATCGTTATCCGTCATTTCATTGGCATACGCATCCATTTTATGGGTCACATAAAGTCC
>MDLC01000095.1 GCA_001723645.1 Candidatus Endobugula sertula
AGAACATTCTGAATGCTTAGGAAGAAAAAGCGATCATGTTTAATCGTTGGCGGTGATCATCTTCAGTGGAATACGCAGCTAAGGTAAACCAAAATGTTGAACCTTCATTTATAACACTCTCTACACCAATCTCTCCCCCCATTAATAAGCATAGCTCTTTACTAATAGATAAACCTAAACCGGTGCCGCCATACTGACGAGTGGTCGATGCATCAGCTTGTGAAAATTTGTCAAAAATTCTATTTACGACTTCCTTTGATATGCCTATACCTGTATCCTTGATGGAGATTTTAATTCCATACTTTTCTTTTGACATAGACTCAATAAGTGTGGATTCTATGGTAATAGAGATATAGCCTGTTTCAGTAAATTTAATAGCATTTCCAGCTAAGTTCATGATTATTTGTCTTATGCGACCAGGGTCTCCTATAAATTGACTGTACGTATCTGGTATATAGTTGGTAATTAACTCAACATCCTTTTCTCTAGACTTAACTGCGAGTAGTTCTGCTGCGTTTTCAATAACCTCTCTTAAGTCAAATGAAATAAATTCCAAATCTAACTTACTAGATTCTATCTTTGAAAAATCTAGAATATCATTAATGATACAAAGTAACGCATCGGCGGAACTCATAATGGTACTTGCATAATTTAGTTGTTTATTGGACAATTTGGTATCCATTAAGAGTTCGGTCATACCTATTACGCCGTTCATGGGGGTTCTTATTTCATGGCTCATGGTAGCTAGAAATTCTGATTTCAAACGTGTAGCTTCTTCAGATTTTTCTCGTGCAACCTCTAGTTCAGCATTCTTGTTTTTCATTTCTTCGGCAAATATAGCAACTTTTTTTTCTGTTTTTTTACGTTCAGTTACGTCTGTGGCAAATTTAACCACTTTAAATGGTTTGCCATTCAAATCTAAGATTGGGTTGTAGCTAGCTTGAATCCATATTTCTTTGCCATTTTTTCCTAGGCGTTTATATTCCTGCGAATGATATTTGCCGTAACGCAGGTCTTCCCAGAAATTTTCATACTCTTTACTCTTTGCATAATCTTCATGAACGAAAATACGGTGATGTTTTCCTTCTATTTCCGATGCGTCATAATCCATTAAGTCGAGAAAATTTTTATTCGCGTTGAGAATGATGCCGTTAAGATCAAACTCAATAACACCTTGAGATTTATGGATTGCATTAATTTGCCCTGAATAATTGGCATTCACTTCTTTTCTAATGGTAACATCGGTTGAAAATTCCACGACTTTAAAAGGCGTTCCATTTAAATCAATAATTGGGTTGTAGCTAGCTTGAATCCATATTTCTTTGCCATCTTTACAAATGCGTTTATATTCACCTGCCTGGTACTCTCCATAGCATAGGGTTTTCCAAAAGCTTAAATACTCTTCGGATTCTTTCTCTCTTTGGCTGACAAAAATAGAGTGGTGTTTTCCTTTAATTTCATCTTCTGTATAGCCTGTCAGAGAAAGGTATTTATTATTAGCGCTAAGAATACTCCCGTCCATAGCAAATTCTACAACCGCTTGTGATTTTCTAATGGCATCAATTTGACCGTGAAAATTGGCCATAACCTGTTTATGAATAGTGATGTCGGTTGCGAATTTAGTAACTTTAATTAATTTTCCATGTTTATCTAATGTCGGATTGTAGCTTCCTCTTATCCATACTTCCTCACCATCCTTTCTTATACGTTTAAACTCGGCTATTTGATGTCCGCCTTTCTGTAATTTATCCCAAAATCTTAGATATTTTTCACTTTCTCGTTCGCCAAGTGTAATAAATATACTATGATGTTTTCCTTGAATTTCGTCTAATGTGTACCCCATCATAGAAAGGAAAATATTATTAGCGCTGACAATAGTTCCATCTGGTTCGAATTCAACAATAGCCTGAACTTTATTAAGTGCTACCACTTTTTCAGATAGATTATTTAATTTTTTCTGCTCTTTTGTGATGTCACTAATAGATATCACGAAAGTTATCTTTTCATCTTCTTTGAAAAAATCAAGATAAGTATTTATTGGAAAAATATTTCCATTTTTATGCTTTCCATCAATGATGCGATTTACTCTAATAATTTTACTTTTTTCGGTATCTGTGCATTGCGTTAAAAAATTAACGTTGTTTGAAATGCCAATATCTGGAACTAACAAATTAATATTTTTTCCTATGATGCTCTTTGAAGGATAGCCAAATATTCGCTCGGCAGAGGAGTTAAAAGTGATAATCGTGCCATGTTTATTTGTACTAATAATTGCCTCTGGAACAGCAGTGAGGATGCTACTTTCATAAGTAGTACTTTTTTGTTGAAAATATTTACTTTGCCATATCGAAAAGTATTGTATAAGGGAAGATGTTGTTAGAAGCTTTTTGATTAAAGATTTCATATCGGCTATGGTTATCTTAATGTTTTTTACGCGCCACTCAGATGATAATTTTGACTTTATCGTGGTTTTATCAGTGCTGAGAGGTAATTATATTATAGTCCATAATATGGTTATTGCTTAAAGATAAACGCTTATTTTTGAGTGATTTGGTGACTTTGTTTGGCATGAACAGCGCCGATATTTTTTGAGGGGATGTATTGTCAACAGCAATTGAATGCTGACGTTCTTTTTGCAAAAGTACCTTGGGCAATCGGACCAATATGTACATTGGCCACGGTGACATCGAGATCCAGTTCGGCTTGGTTTAAAGAGGCGGCGAGTGGCGTAATAACACTATTTTTTAAATAACCATTCAATCGTTCCACTTTGCCTTTGGTTTTAGCTCGATAGGGTTGGCAAAGCCTGTAGGCGAAAACCATCGTCGTGTGAAAGCGTTAATAGTGATGGATTCCAACGGTGTTGCCCTTCCGCGTACGCATTACACTCGATCATGATACATGTGCATTATTAAATATGGAGGAGTGTCAATCGAATCACGGGGTTATGTTGCTTGGGTTTAAATGGGTGAAGGTCATTGCGTAAAATACCCTCGCGATCGCTATATCCCATTGCCTTAATTGCTTGGTATAATATGGTCGCGGGTATCCATATCCATTGTGGCTTAGCGGCGTTGATGCGCTCTTGCAAGTAGGTGTCGTCAGATTCTAGCTTAGAAGGCTTTGCACACCGAGTGCTGCAGCTTGTTTCCAGACCTAAGAACCCTGATACCAATTCGCGTTCAATAGGTATAAAATATTACCCAAAACGTCTAGGATAATATGAATGGGTTATCACGCTAACAAATGTATATCAACAGAAGATTTATCACGAATAGAACACTTAATTCAGAGCTGCCAGCTAGCAGCAGATATAAGACGTTTGCAATGTGTTTATTTCCGAGGCTCCTTTGGTTACGATGCAGAAAAGGTTGCCGCGTTAACTCAATTTAGTACAGGTCATGTACGCCGTATTTGGAGCGCATATTTTAAAGACGGTGTTGATGCGTTATTAACCAAACCCAAAGGGGGACGTAGGCATTGTTTATTGGACGAATCCGATGAAGAAGCCTTATTAGCGCAACACGTCGAAGCGGGTAGCAACGGTCTCATTGTTGAAATTGACACGCTTCATAAGAGTCTGTGCGAACGAGTCGGCAAGTCGGTTGCGTTATCAACAACCTACCGTTTAGCCCATCGCCATGGTTGGAGAAAGCTAGCCCCGCGTCCTTTTCATGTGAATCGCAATGAATGAATACTTTAACATGTTTTCCCAAGCTGATCGAAGACGCTAAAATATTGCATGTAAGCAGCAAAAGCCACTACGTGTTTTGTTTCAGGATGAAGCCCGTTTTGGGCGCATGAGTGATCCAAGGTGTTGTTGGTGTTCTGCTGGAAAACGTCCCATTGTTCAATCACAAATGGTTCGTGAGTATCCTTACCTCTATGGCGCAGAGCCCTGAGGACGGACGGTGTGATTTTCTGATCTTCCCCAGCATGAGGAAAGCTTGTATGGATATTTTTCTCGACGAGCTGAGTAAACGATACCCTGATAACAACCTTTTTGTCATCTGCGATGGTGCGGCTTGTCATCAAATGCAATACTAGACAATGTCGTGGTGGAAACGCTACCTCCTTATTGCCCTGATTTAAATCCGTGCAAAAACTGGTAGGTCGACCTTCGAGAAACATTTTTTCACAACCGTTTCTTTAAATCAATGGAGGCAGTTGAGCATCAATGGGTGACTGCCTCCAAGGATGACGAGGCAAATACCGATAGTATGAAATCCATTACATCATGGCCTTGGATTATTGATACATATTGAATGCAAATTGGTATTCGACGAGCTTTGGGGGTAAAAGTCATTTTGCAGTGTAATTATAGATTCAAGATAAGAATGAATCCCATATGCAGCCGCTTGACACACTGACGGAGTTTTAGAATAGTTATATGTACTCCTTACCCACCGCATAGACTTTTAAAGCCTACTACACCATTGTCTTATCAGTGGTCAAGCACTAAACACCACAGCCCTTTCAACAATCATAATTAGGCAAGGCTTTAAATTAAACCCCAATAAAGGAGTCATTGAATGAGAAAAATCCAACTAATAATAATCTTTCTAATTTGTAGTATTGAAAGGGTGTGCAGGAACCCCTCAGTTGCCAGTCGCAGTGTCCAAAAACACTCACCCTGAAACATCGTATAGCTATCGAGCAGTCTAACCGCACTGCGGAAATAGAAAAACAGATACTCATTGTTTATATTTCAGACCATTTCGATGAAGCAAATCCTCATAGCTATTGGACTTCTCACCAAGGAGAAAAATTCTTATTAACTACCAAAAACACGTTTTCCAAATCTATACAGCTTGCCTTAGGGAGTTGGCTTGCTCCGTTAGGCGAAAAAAATAGTGAGATTAGGACTATTCTTTACTGGGAAAACGGAGAAAAAAGAGTAGAGCGTGGATTAGTGTTATATCAAGAATGTAACAGAACAGTTTTTAAGACTTTGCGTGGGGCTATTAAGTCTGTACCCAATTTCAAAAAAAGCAGAGATAATTGTGCTGGCAATAATACATAAAATACCCCCAATAACTCACGACCTAATTACCTTAGGGCAATTGAAATGCTAGCAACAGCCATGCCCAACCAGATATTGATTGAATAGAGCAAGTTTTCTATCTTACAAAAATAATCATGTCGAGGTTCAGACTTTTTTATAGAGACTCGACAATGCTTTGATAGAGTGTCACGCTAATTTAGCATCCCTGATGACCGTCTTGGTTTTGTCGTCACCAGGAGTGATACCCTATAAATCTTATCTGGTTCTATTGGTGCAAAAAAATATCGGTGAGTGTTGATGGGCACGCCCCCGCCGCAACGATGGACGTCGTTGATACGGTGCTACTGTATCAACGCCAGGACCGAGGGACGCTAATACCGAAACCTGAAAATGGCTAATCAAAGCTGACTGATGCTAATGAGTATTCAATATATATACCCGTGGTGCATTATGAAAGCACCACTTTGATATTGTTCATTTTGTTGCCGCGCCTTACGTTATCCCACTGGATAA
>MDLC01000096.1 GCA_001723645.1 Candidatus Endobugula sertula
TAACATGAGCTGTCTTCGGTATCGTCGTATCCCACTACCGAGATGTCCGCACCAACGCGCAGCCCGGACTCGGTAATGGCGCGCATTGCGCCCAGCGCCATCTGATCGTTGGCAACCAGCATCGCAGTGGGAACGATGCCCTCATTCAGCATTTGCATGGTTTGTTGAAAACCGGACATGGCACTCCAGTCGCCTTCCCGTTCCGCTATCGGCTGAATTTGATTGCGAGTGAGATATTTATGCCAGCCAGCCAGACGCAGACGCGCCGAGACAGAACTTAATGGGCCCGCTAACAGCGCGATTTGCTGGTGACCCAATGCGACCAGATGCTCCACGCCCAGTCGCGTACCGTCTTCATGGGAGAAAATAATACTGTTGATGGGTGTCTGGTCAGAGACATCAAGAAATAACGCCGGAACATTAGTGCAGGCAGCTTCCACAGCAATGGCATCCTGGTCATCCAGCGGATAGTTAATGATCAGCCCACTGACGCGTTGCGCGAGAAGATTGTGCACCGCCGCTTTACAGGCTTCGACGCCGCTTCGTTCTACCATCGACACCACCACGCTGGCACCCAGTTGATCGGCGCGAGATTTAATCGCCGCGACAATTTGCGACGGCGCGTGCAGGGCCAGACTGGAGGTGGCAACGCCAATCAGCAACGACTGTTTGCCCGCCAGTTGTTGTGCCACGCGGTTGGGAATGTAATTCAGCTCCGCCATCGCCGCTTCCACTTTTTCCCGCGTTTTCGCAGAAACGTGGCTGGCCTGGTTCACCACGCGGGAAACGGTCTGATAAGAGACACCGGCATACTCTGCGACATCGTATAACGTTACTGGTTTCACATTCACCACCCTGAATTGACTCTCTTCCGGGCGCTATCATGCCATACCGCGAAAGGTTTTGCGCCATTCGATGGTGTCCGGGATCTCGACGCTCTCCCTTATGCGACTCCTGCATTAGGAAATTAATACGACTCACTATAGGGGAATTGTGAGCGGATAACAATTCCCCTGTAGAAATAATTTTGTTTAACTTTAATAAGGAGATATACCATGGGCAGCAGCCATCATCATCATCATCACAGCAGCGGCCTGGTGCCGCGCGGCAGCCATATGCTCGAGATGTCTTTAAATATCACCGAAAATGAAAGCATCTCTACTGCAGTAATTGATGCAATTAACTCTGGCGCTACACTGAAAGATATTAATGCAATTCCTGATGATATGATGGATGACATTTATTCATATGCTTATGACTTTTACAACAAAGGAAGAATAGAGGAAGCTGAAGTTTTCTTCAGGTTTTTATGTATATACGACTTTTACAATATAGACTACATTATGGGACTCGCAGCTATTTATCAGATAAAAGAACAGTTCCAACAAGCAGCAGACCTTTATGCTGTCGCTTTTGCATTAGGAAAAAATGACTATACACCAGTATTCCATACTGGACAATGCCAGCTTCGGTTGAAAGCCCCCTTAAAAGCTAAAGAGTGCTTCGAACTCGTAATTCAACACAGCAATGATGAAAAATTAAAAATAAAAGCACAATCATACTTGGACGCAATTCAGGATATCAAGGAGTAGGATCCGAATTCGAGCTCGGCGCGCCTGCAGGTCGACAAGCTTGCGGCCGCATAATGCTTAAGTCGAACAGAAAGTAATCGTATTGTACACGGCCGCATAATCGAAATTAATACGACTCACTATAGGGGAATTGTGAGCGGATAACAATTCCCCATCTTAGTATATTAGTTAAGTATAAGAAGGAGATATACATATGGAAATTCAAAACACAAAACCAACCCAGATTTTATATACAGATATTTCCACAAAACAAACTCAAAGTTCTTCCGAAACACAAAAATCACAAAATTATCAGCAGATTGCAGCGCATATTCCACTTAATGTCGGTAAAAATCCCGTATTAACAACCACATTAAATGATGATCAACTTTTAAAGTTATCAGAGCAGGTTCAGCATGATTCAGAAATCATTGCTCGCCTTACTGACAAAAAGATGAAAGATCTTTCAGAGATGAGTCACACCCTTACTCCAGAGAACACTCTGGATATTTCCAGTCTTTCTTCTAATGCTGTTTCTTTAATTATTAGTGTAGCCGTTCTACTTTCTGCTCTCCGCACTGCAGAAACTAAATTGGGCTCTCAATTGTCATTGATTGCGTTCGATGCTACAAAATCAGCTGCAGAGAACATTGTTCGGCAAGGCCTGGCAGCCCTATCATCAAGCATTACTGGAGCAGTCACACAAGTAGGTATAACGGGTATCGGTGCCAAAAAAACGCATTCAGGGATTAGCGACCAAAAAGGAGCCTTAAGAAAGAACCTTGCCACTGCTCAATCTCTTGAAAAAGAGCTTGCAGGTTCTAAATTAGGGTTAAATAAACAAATAGATACAAATATCACCTCACCACAAACTAACTCTAGCACAAAATTTTTAGGTAAAAATAAACTGGCGCCAGATAATATATCCCTGTCAACTGAACATAAAACTTCTCTTAGTTCTCCCGATATTTCTTTGCAGGATAAAATTGACACCCAGAGAAGAACTTACGAGCTCAATACCCTTTCTGCGCAGCAAAAACAAAACATTGGCCGTGCAACAATGGAAACATCAGCCGTTGCTGGTAATATATCCACATCAGGAGGGCGTTATGCATCTGCTCTTGAAGAAGAAGAACAACTAATCAGTCAGGCCAGCAGTAAACAAGCAGAGGAAGCATCCCAAGTATCTAAAGAAGCGTCCCAAGCGACAAATCAATTAATACAAAAATTATTGAGTATAATTGACAGCATCAACCAATCAAAGAATTCGACAGCCAGTCAGATTGCTGGTAACATTCGAGCTTAACTCGAGTCTGGTAAAGAAACCGCTGCTGCGAAATTTGAACGCCAGCACATGGACTCGTCTACTAGCGCAGCTTAATTAACCTAGGCTGCTGCCACCGCTGAGCAATAACTAGCATAACCCCTTGGGGCCTCTAAACGGGTCTTGAGGGGTTTTTTGCTGAAACCTCAGGCATTTGAGAAGCACACGGTCACACTGCTTCCGGTAGTCAATAAACCGGTAAACCAGCAATAGACATAAGCGGCTATTTAACGACCCTGCCCTGAACCGACGACAAGCTGACGACCGGGTCTCCGCAAGTGGCACTTTTCGGGGAAATGTGCGCGGAACCCCTATTTGTTTATTTTTCTAAATACATTCAAATATGTATCCGCTCATGAATTAATTCTTAGAAAAACTCATCGAGCATCAAATGAAACTGCAATTTATTCATATCAGGATTATCAATACCATATTTTTGAAAAAGCCGTTTCTGTAATGAAGGAGAAAACTCACCGAGGCAGTTCCATAGGATGGCAAGATCCTGGTATCGGTCTGCGATTCCGACTCGTCCAACATCAATACAACCTATTAATTTCCCCTCGTCAAAAATAAGGTTATCAAGTGAGAAATCACCATGAGTGACGACTGAATCCGGTGAGAATGGCAAAAGTTTATGCATTTCTTTCCAGACTTGTTCAACAGGCCAGCCATTACGCTCGTCATCAAAATCACTCGCATCAACCAAACCGTTATTCATTCGTGATTGCGCCTGAGCGAGACGAAATACGCGGTCGCTGTTAAAAGGACAATTACAAACAGGAATCGAATGCAACCGGCGCAGGAACACTGCCAGCGCATCAACAATATTTTCACCTGAATCAGGATATTCTTCTAATACCTGGAATGCTGTTTTCCCGGGGATCGCAGTGGTGAGTAACCATGCATCATCAGGAGTACGGATAAAATGCTTGATGGTCGGAAGAGGCATAAATTCCGTCAGCCAGTTTAGTCTGACCATCTCATCTGTAACATCATTGGCAACGCTACCTTTGCCATGTTTCAGAAACAACTCTGGCGCATCGGGCTTCCCATACAATCGATAGATTGTCGCACCTGATTGCCCGACATTATCGCGAGCCCATTTATACCCATATAAATCAGCATCCATGTTGGAATTTAATCGCGGCCTAGAGCAAGACGTTTCCCGTTGAATATGGCTCATACTCTTCCTTTTTCAATATTATTGAAGCATTTATCAGGGTTATTGTCTCATGAGCGGATACATATTTGAATGTATTTAGAAAAATAAACAAATAGGCATGCAGCGCTCTTCCGCTTCCTCGCTCACTGACTCGCTACGCTCGGTCGTTCGACTGCGGCGAGCGGTGTCAGCTCACTCAAAAGCGGTAATACGGTTATCCACAGAATCAGGGGATAAAGCCGGAAAGAACATGTGAGCAAAAAGCAAAGCACCGGAAGAAGCCAACGCCGCAGGCGTTTTTCCATAGGCTCCGCCCCCCTGACGAGCATCACAAAAATCGACGCTCAAGCCAGAGGTGGCGAAACCCGACAGGACTATAAAGATACCAGGCGTTTCCCCCTGGAAGCTCCCTCGTGCGCTCTCCTGTTCCGACCCTGCCGCTTACCGGATACCTGTCCGCCTTTCTCCCTTCGGGAAGCGTGGCGCTTTCTCATAGCTCACGCTGTTGGTATCTCAGTTCGGTGTAGGTCGTTCGCTCCAAGCTGGGCTGTGTGCACGAACCCCCCGTTCAGCCCGACCGCTGCGCCTTATCCGGTAACTATCGTCTTGAGTCCAACCCGGTAAGACACGACTTATCGCCACTGGCAGCAGCCATTGGTAACTGATTTAGAGGACTTTGTCTTGAAGTTATGCACCTGTTAAGGCTAAACTGAAAGAACAGATTTTGGTGAGTGCGGTCCTCCAACCCACTTACCTTGGTTCAAAGAGTTGGTAGCTCAGCGAACCTTGAGAAAACCACCGTTGGTAGCGGTGGTTTTTCTTTATTTATGAGATGATGAATCAATCGGTCTATCAAGTCAACGAACAGCTATTCCGTTACTCTAGATTTCAGTGCAATTTATCTCTTCAAATGTAGCACCTGAAGTCAGCCCCATACGATATAAGTTGTAATTCTCATGTTAGTCATGCCCCGCGCCCACCGGAAGGAGCTGACTGGGTTGAAGGCTCTCAAGGGCATCGGTCGAGATCCCGGTGCCTAATGAGTGAGCTAACTTACATTAATTGCGTTGCGCTCACTGCCCGCTTTCCAGTCGGGAAACCTGTCGTGCCAGCTGCATTAATGAATCGGCCAACGCGCGGGGAGAGGCGGTTTGCGTATTGGGCGCCAGGGTGGTTTTTCTTTTCACCAGTGAGACGGGCAACAGCTGATTGCCCTTCACCGCCTGGCCCTGAGAGAGTTGCAGCAAGCGGTCCACGCTGGTTTGCCCCAGCAGGCGAAAATCCTGTTTGATGGTGGTTAACGGCGGGATATAACATGAGC
>MDLC01000097.1 GCA_001723645.1 Candidatus Endobugula sertula
AACCCCTCTCTATCGGAGGAATCCTGATTCAGTGGCCTCAATTCCCCTTTTTTCACCTGTTCAGCCAGCGTAAACGAGTAATGCCCCAGCATATTGATATGCTTGTGGCTCAGTGGTGACAACCTCGCTTCATCTTCTGCCCGAATGTCCATACCTTGACCAGCCAAGTAATTTAGAGCTTCTTCCATGTAAATGGTATTCCAGAGTGCCAGTGCATTAGTGACCAAACCAAGAGCGCCCAACTGATCTTCTTGGCCTTCACGGTATCGCTTTCTGATTTCTCCCCGTTGGCCGTGGCAAATAGCGCGAGCAACACCGTGTCGCCCTTCGCCTCGGTTTAATTGAGTTAAAATCCTACGGCGGTAATCCTCATCATCCACATAATTCAGTAGATACAGTGTTTTATTGATTCGGCCTGCTTCAATGATTGCTTGAGCAAGGCTAGATGGCCGCTCACTTTTCAATAGTGACCGTATAAGCTCAGAAGCTTGGACGGTGCCCAGCTTGAGTGAACCTGCAATGCGTAGCATGTCATCCCAGTGCTGCTCGATCTTATGGGTTTTAACACAGTTGCGAGCCAAGTCATTGAGTATTCCATAGTCGGCATTTTTATCCACTCGCCAAAATACGGCTTCCCCTGCATCGGCTAATCGTGGCGAAAACTGGTAGCCAAGTAGCCAGAATAAACCAAACACCATATCGCTAGTACCCGTGGTATCCGTCATAATCTCAGTAGGATTCAAGCCTGTTTGTTGCTCTAGTAATCCTTCTAAAACAAACATGGAATCTCTCAATGTCCCAGGAATAACAATGCCATGAAACCCTGAATATTGATCAGAGATAAAGTTGTACCAAGTGATACCACGGCTTGAGCCAAAGTACTTGCGGTTAGGCCCTGCATTAATGGTGCGGATCGGTGCAACAAAACGCATTCCATCGGCAGAGGCTACCTCACCGCCGCCCCACTTTTTGGCAAGGGTTAGTGTTGATTGGTAGTCAACCAGTTTGGCATTGGCTTTGACTAATGTTTCTGCACGTAAATAATTTTGTTTCACCCAGCCTAGACGGTGGCGTGTCAGCGCGGGAACTTGGTGCTTAATCAGTGGTTCTAGCCCGATATTACAAGCTTCTCCCAACAACACTGCACATAGGCTGATATTGAGATCATCGGCGCGAGCATTGAACTCACTGACATGGGTAAATTCATCAATGAATCCCGTATGCGCTTGAATTTCGAGTAGTAACTCAGTGAGATCGACAGCAGGGAGCAAGTTACTAACCTGCTTGTTTAGCTCAATAAGGCTTACTGATTCTTCTAATCTATCAAGATTAGTAATGGTCAACGATGGTCTTTTACCCGATAAATCAAGGCTAACAGCCTCGTTATTTTCAAAGTTGCTGGCGACCTGCTTATAGGTTGAATCCAGTTGATTGACTAAATGTGTAATGGCTTCTTTAGGCTGTAATGGATGACCCAAAGAACGACAAACCTGTATTCGATTAGCTTGCCAAGCAGCACCTTGCAATAGTTTTTTGCGGGGATCACCCCAACGGTGGCTATGTTCAATATAAATATCTCGTCGCCGTAAACTGTCTTGCAGTTTATCGAGAAAACATAGCGTATAACCTCTGCGGTTTACTCTGCCATCGGCATCAAATACCAGCCTTTTCCAAGGGTTAGTAATAAAGTCTAGTGGTGGATCATCAATGTACTGTTTTCGTGATGAACCAAGATCAGCTAAGTAATTAAACGCTGCTAAAACAGGCTTTCCCGCAGACGCCGCTTTAAACTCAATATTGCTAAAAAGTGTAGGCAAAAAGCGCCTTACTCGGCTGTATTGCTCTATCATTTCATCTTGGTAATCATCGTCGTAAGGTCGTGCCAAATTATTTACTGTGCTGACAGAAGCGGCTAGCGTTTCTCTTGGAAACTTCGCAAAAATAGTGGTTCTGAGTTGATCGTCTGTCATGTTAATGTCCAGTATCAACGAGCAGACTTCGGCTAATGCTAATGCAGACTTATCCAAATCCTTGAGTGTTCGCAGTCGTTTCTTTTGGCCTATTTTTCTGGCTTCCCTTGATATATCAGTGATCAGCAAATCAAGAACGTCAATGGCTTCATTGAGAGCGATCACTTCAAACGCCTGTACAAAAGCAACCAGCATACCTATCCGCTTATTTTCAGACATACGAGCTATTTTGTGCATAGAGATCATGCCAGCATGTCTAGCCAGTGCTGTTAATCTAACAGGAGGTACTTTTGAAAAATCCAAGTCCTGAATGCCAAATGTCATTAGCCCCTTGTAGCGGTTCACCGCTTCATTGAATGCAGGGGCGCTAATTTTTACAGGGCCTTTCCTATAGCGGTCTAATGCAGAGACACGCGATTTTTCAGGCACTTCCAATAAGGTTTCTAGTTTGGTTTTTTGTTCCTTGGAAGGCAATTGTGACAGCGATAGCCATAAACGGTTAGCGGCTCTCTCCCGAACTTCTGATATTAATCGGGTTAATGTAGAAACACCCGGCAGTAGTACTTTATGCTGGATAAGCCAAGCCGTTGCCAAATCAAACAATAAACTGGGGCGTTCATTGCTAATCCAGACTCGCGTATACAGCAACCGATTTAATCTGAAACGCCAAGGAGGGTTGTTAAAATCATGGTATCCATAGAATCGTTGTATTTCAGTACTGTGCGTATAGCGGGTCGCTTTCCTTTCCATGTACAGACTCAGTGTACTTATTGCAGTATCGCTAATCGTTAGTTGACGTGCTGTAAATAAAATAACATTGGTTGGTACTTCAATAGGATTGGCCAAGAAGGTGCCGAGAAATCTGACAGTGGATAGCTGTAGTGCAAAACCAAGGCGATTGTAGTCACCTCGCCGCTTATTAATCAGCTTGAGGTCAGTGTTATCCAAATGAAAAAAGCGAGCGAGTTGCGCTTCCGTGGGTTCACCGTAGAAACGACCATACTGCCGTTTCTGTTCATCGGTCAAAAACTCAATGGGCATATCAATCCTTGGTTTTTAAATACTGGTATAGGGTGTCTCTGCTGATTCCAAAATCACGGGCGACTTGTGCTTTTTTCTCGCCACTGGCAACACGGGCTTTAAGGGCAACAATATCATCATCCGACAATGCGCGTTTTCGGCCTTTGTAAGCACCTCGCTGTTTTGCTATGGCAATACCCTCACGTTGACGTTCTTTTATCAACGAGCGTTCAAATTCCACCACTGCGCCAACGACAGAAAGCATGAGTTTTGACATGGGGGAATCTTCCACGGTGAAGGAAAGATTCTCTTTAATGAACTGGACGCAAACGCCCTTGTCCGTCAGTGACTGAACAATACGCCGTAGATCATCAAGGTTACGAGCAAGCCTATCCATGCTATGGACGACAACGGTATCCCCCTCACGGACATATTGCAGTAATTCTTGAAGCTGCTCGCGTTGTGTATCTTTACCAGAAGCTTTATCGGTAAAGGTACGATTAAGCTCAAGCCCCTCAAGCTGGCGCTCAGGGTTTTGGTCAAAGGCACTGACTCTCACGTAGCCTATTTTTTGCCCTGTCATGCAATTTACTCTAAAAGTGTCGGGATAGAGTTTAAAGGATTAGCCAACAAGTGTCAGTTAAATCGAAAAAAGACTTTAAACAGACACAAATACAGGGTAACATTAAATGTATGCATAGGGTATACCTTAGAAATACTTTTAAATATATCTTGATATATTACATGGCTGGGTATATACTCTGATATATTAATTAAAAAGAGGGTCAGCCAATGAATGTTTTGATAGGAAAATATAAGTGACTCAATTAGACGCGGTACAGTATGCAGTTTCTCAATTGTATTCACTTCTTGAGTCCGCGACGGATGCTGAATACATCTGTGAAGCAAATGATGCAATAAGGTCGCTAAAGAAAATTGAGAAGCAGCTATCCAAAAAGAGAGCTTCCAGGCTTACTAAAAACAGATAGGAAAAAATATGAATATTAAAGATAAAATAGCTAGGGCTTCTAATTTGTTAGACGAAGCTTTAGAAGAATTGAGTAGCAAAGGCATTGATACTGAATCTGATCTTATGCTTTATTTGAAAGATGCAGTTTTAGCTAGTGATCATGCTTACCAGCATGTTGAAATACACGAGGAAAAATCATGACCAAAAACCGCATACCAGATATAGGTGAAAAGGTTTATTACTGGCGTTTCGGAGAGTTTAGTTTGGATGCCGTACAAAGCGCAATCGTAGTGCATGTAGAGCGTCCTGGCGATCCTGGTTTTAGACTTGGTTATATTGTTGTTCGATTGCGGAAGGAAGGTGCCAAAAGTGGTTCCTTTGCTATTCATGGGGCTAACCCATCAATCAAGAATGATCGCGATGGGTGGTTCTTCACTGAAGAAGAATGTAGGCAATTCGTCCAGTCAGAAATTGAAAGAAGAGAAAATGCAATAGCAAAATACGCTTAGAAACAGATGGGAAAAATAGTATGAGACATACAGCTAAATTATTTATGAATGGCCGTAGCCAAGCGGTAAGGTTGCCAATCAACTATCGTTTTGACTGCGATGAGGTCTATATCCGTAAAGACCCTCAGACGGGTGATGTTGTGATCTCTAAAAAGCCTGGGTCTTGGGAAGACTTCTTTGAAATGATGGAAAGCATTGATGTACCTGACGATTTCATGGCAGATCGAGACAATGAAATTGAAGCAGAGAAGGACTTATTTTGATGAATGACGGATATTTTATGCTGGACACCAACAGCGTCAGTTACATCATCAAAGGACAGCCAGCGGCGCTCAGAGAGCGTTTAGCCAAAGTGCCAATGGTAAGTGTTTGTGTATCGGCTATTACGGAAGCTGAATTACTGAGAGGTATTGCCAAAAAGCCTGACGCCAAGCGACTAGCTGTAGCGGTTAAGGAGTTCTTGTTAAGAGTGGAAATACTACCTTGGGACTCGGATGCTGCCAGCGCCTATGCACAGCTCAGAACGGCTTGTGAGAGTGAGGGAAAGCCCTTAGCAACGATGGATATGTTGATAGCGGCTCACTCTGTAGCGACCAATGCGGTATTGATTACCAACGATAAGGCATTCTACAACGTTGAGCATCATTTAACCCTTGAAGACTGGACGAAGCC
>MDLC01000098.1 GCA_001723645.1 Candidatus Endobugula sertula
TTGTTTTCGAACGAGAATGAATACCAATGACTGGCTGTGTCACAGGCTGCACCAGGATATACATTCTTAAGCCATGTTCCGCCAAATTCAGAGTTGCCTTCGTAGATGGTGAAAGGAATGCCGCTTTTCTTAAGGTGAACGCCGAGGCAAATTCCGCTAGCGCCGGCCCCGATGATAGCAACATGGAATCCTTGATCTTTGCAGCGCTTTAGACGTTCTTGAGCTTTCTGATTATTCCGTATGTTGACTAGCAAGGAGAATATCTTTCGCAGCGAGTACAATGCGAGTAAAGTAGCGAAACATCGCCCCAGAGTAATTTTTTTTCCTGATGCTATTTTCGTCACGTTTTTGAAGAAGCCCATCTTGATTACTTTGTTGTCTCCCGTTTTCTGCTGTATATCGTCAGAAATTTGCAAGCAATTCTTGCGACAAGTGGGAGTTCCGTGGAGCTGTTTCTTAAGATTGAAAGCCAAAAAATTCTGTTCCAAAAATAATATGTCAATCGATTCCCATAGGTTTGTAGAGCTTGTACAACCCGAAAGCGCTTAAAATTTCTGTCTTCTTTTTTGTGAATGATTCCGAAAGCCGGGTAGAAGCGTAAGTTTGATCGAAAAGAAGAATTGCAAAATGAAATCACTTTTCTTGAAATGTAAAAGCAATGACGCTTATGTTTAAGCATAGGCAACCCGTTTGCATTTTTATTTTTGCAATTTTCTGCTTGTCTTGCTTGTTTATCTTGACGTTTTGAACTCCATCATCTCTTTGTGTATATGTTGTGACCAAATCTTTAGTTCCAGAAGCTGTTATTTCATGAAAGCATCCAAAATTGTAACTTTTCTAGGTCAATCGAGTTTGAAGCTTTTTCACTCCTCGCTTCTGAGATGTTCCTTCTTCTGTTGAAATGACTGCAGTACTAGCAAAGGGCTTCTAAGTGTTTCTCCTGTGCATATAATAAAGCATGCTGATTGTTGCGGAATTAAAAGTGAATTAATTTTACTTGATATGACGTCGGGTTTAATGTTTTGAGCTGGAATTAAATCTCCTCCCCCCGCACGTCGTTTATTATTAAATTAGAGACAAGGAAGTGGTTTAAAATCAGCTGCAAATTGATCTGTTAAAGTTGAGCAAATGAAAGATATTTAAAAGTCATACTTGTTTGTTTCTTGTTTAGATTGGGATGGTAATAACAAGAGAGAGAGAGAGAGAGAGAGAAAGAGAGAAAGAGAGAGAGAGAGAGAGAGAGAGAGAGAGAAAGAGAGAGAGTTAAATCCAGCTTCTTTTTTCTATTGGATTGGAATGATATCAATAAGAGAGAGTGAGAGAGAGAGTTAAATCCATCTTCTTTCTTCTATTGGATTGGAATGATATTAATAAGAGAGAGTGAGACAAGTCAAACCCATCTTCTTTCTTCTATTGGATTGGAATGATATCAATAAGAGAGAGAGACAAGTCAAAACCTTCTTCTTTCATATTGATTGGATTGGAATGATATTAATAAGAGAGAGTGAGACATGTCAAAACCTTCTTCTTTCTTATTGGATTGGAATTATGTGAACAGAACAAGAGAGAGAGAGAGAGAGAGACATGTTCAAACCTTCTTTTTGGATTGAAATGGCAACAATAGAGGAGGAGTCAAAACCATCTTCTTTCTTCTATTGGATTGATAATAGTAACAAGAGAGAGAGACAAGTTCAAGTCTTCTTCATCTTAATTGATTGATTGATTGGAATGGCAATAAGATACAGAGAGAGAGATAGAGACAAGTTTAAACCTCCTTCATCTTAATTGATTGATTGATTGATTGATTGGAATGGCAATAAGAGACAGACAGAGAGACAGAGACAAGTTTAAACCTCCTTCATCTTAATTGATTGATTGATTGGAATGGCAATAAGAGACAGAGAGAGAGAGAGACAAGTTTAAACCTCCTTCATCTTAATTGATTGGAATAACAACAAGAGAGACAAAGACGTTCAAGCCTTCTTAAAATAATTTTATTTGAAACAAGCTTTAAGAAAAAAAACTAAAATTTCCTTACGCATCGGAGGAGAAATCGAATCTCTAGCACTTGCATGCTCGAAAGGTTTGAAGCCTTTCCCTACTACCAAGCAGGCTCACCAATGCATCATAATCAATAATATAAAAGAAGAATGAGTAAGCGGAAGTAACCCTTTAATTGGTTGACTAAAGCTCTTCATTGTTCATTTTCAATATTTTGAATTTTTTGAATTTTTTTTTTTTTTGACCCTGGGTGCGACTGGTTCTTTTCAGATCAACAGCCTCCCGAAAATGAACGTTTTCAAACTCTTGAAAACCCTTCCGAAATTGTGCAAAAATTTGATACAAATATCTAATTATTAAAAAAATGTATTGACGCTGTCATCTCTCTCTCTATTAATTAATTCATTCATTCAGAAAAAAGATAAAAATGTACTGATTTAATAGTTCTTCATATATTAAAAGCCGCCCTGGTGGACTAAATGAGTCCCATATAGATTTAGATGGTTTGACTCGTACAAAGTTTGACCTGTTGTTCAATATCTACACAAGCTCAAACATAGTTGGTCGCAAAAATTGACTGCAAAAGAAACTCAATCAGCAGTAAATGGACTTACAGAGAATGGTCTCATATATTGGCAAAAGACGCCCAAACACTTGATATGACTGTCAAAGCGAAAATGGGCTTCACATTGTGCTCATCTAAACCGATTTCAACCTTACCCTAGGTCAAAGAGAGTGATTTGTTTCTGTCAATCAATATTCATTGGAAAAGATCTGGATAGGATTCAAGAGTCCAAACATGTCAGAACTGCTGCATGACATTAGAATTTGAAGTTTTTTTAATTGGAATTGGTCAGGAAGCCTACAAAAAAAAAGACTGATCCGAAATGCCTGACTTACCCTAGTTGGCAAGCGACGGAATTGAGGGACGCAAACGTTCAAGAAGAGAATGGACAAGTTGTCCGGTGATAACATGGAAAGAAGTTGTGATGCCACTAAGGGTGAGTCTTTTACGATGATTACTTTTGAAGAAGAAACTAACCGAGCTATTGACTTTCCGGTGGGTGGCTGCAGATAGAGCGGTCAAGGAAATGCAAGAACTTGCTATTGACAAGTGTCTGGTGCTGACCAGCGAAGGCAAACTAGAGGCATTAAAGGAGCTTTTAGCAGCAGGAGAATGCTCCGTCAATGATCAAGACAGCAATGGCTATTCCCTCTTGATGGCTTCTTCTAGCTACGGAAATGTTGAGATCTTAAAGTTTCTGCTTAACTTCAAGGACGTCGATGTCAATCTCGTCGATGCTGATGGTGAGTCTGCGCTTCATTACTGCCGAGATGTCGAGTGCATGAAACTTCTTATCGAAGCTGGTGGAAACCTTGCTTTAAAAAATGCAAACGATGAAACTCCACTAGTCGCGTTGGACCGTGAACTCAAAGAAGAGGTCGACTTGCTTGTAGAGGATGAGAATCCCGAGCACAGCAAATTATCAGAATTAGTTTTATTTCTACAAAGTGATCAGGTTTGCAGCAAGAATTAATCAACCTTTGAAAACCAAAAGCGATTTACGCAACAAAGAACCCTGACTAAACGGATGAATAAAAGTGTCACGAATATAATAAAAAGAAGCTAAATGGTTTTTCTGTTGTCAATAATTTACTACCTGATGGCCCTATTCACAGCTGCTGTAGAATTGTCGTCAAATTAAAGCAACGTTTCTTTGTAACATTGTGTTGCTTAATTGCCGATTGAAAAGCTCCAACAAATCTAATGGTAACTTGGAAGCACTTGAACTGGGCTGATCCTGTGCCAATTTCTCAGAGACTAAGTGCGTTGGTACAACAGCGTTTGTAACCTGGGAAACCCCGAGGCGATTTGCTGGAGGTGCAGGTCGTAGTGCCTGATTACTAAGCAGACTCAGTTGCGTACTCAACGGAAAATTGGGCGCAGTCGGGTTGCACTGCGCTTGCAATATAGACGTTGCCAAAAGCAATGTCGATAGATCATAATGAGAAGAAGTCTGCCCTTGAGCAGTTTTCAATGGCGCCATGTTCGTCTGCACCAAACCCGTATTATTCGGGGTCATAATTCCAGAATCAGAAACCTTGCGTGAGTTGCTTCGGTTTTGTTCTACTTGGGGTGGGGTTCTGAATACCTCTTTTGGAGTAGCTGCTTCTATAGGTGACTCTGCCCGTTGTTTTGTTAAGACACTAGTTGGCTCGCCGGAGGAATTCTGATTGACAACGATTTCCTCGCCATTTTTTGTCTCGATTTTCACTTCCTGCGCCGTGCGATTCCTTGTTGATGAATATCCAACGCTGACTAGAGTGATACGATCTCCGATGTTAAACTTGACCGACTTGTATGTTTTTGGAGGTCGAAAAAATCCTTCGTCACTATTGTCGGAGCTTCTAAGAAACAAAGCCAGAGTTTGTCCCCATTTTGCTACTCGCGTCACTCCATAGGCGACTCCTTTTCGAAGTCTTTTCATATCTCGAGGAGGGCATTTCCCAACTCCAACTGATGCTTTTCCAGATTTAGATTCACCTTTATTATCTCGGCTTCTAGATCCTCCTCCACTTCTAGCTGGCATATTCCGTCTTTTCTTGCGAATGGAACTATGTTTGTTATCCTCAATGTTCTCAATACTAGCAATGTCAACTTCCTCACTGCTACTAATATTATCTGCTGGCCTCTTGCCACCACAAACTTTTCCAGAGCTGCTTGGTTTCATACTACTATTAGTATTCCACAAATCTGTTTTATGACCTTTACACATCGTATTGCCAATCATATCCGGCGGCAAAAGTCCGGCAAGCCCCCGAAATGCAATACGAAAAAAAAAATGTCAAGCTTATTCTTCTTCCAAACTCTGTTTGCGTTTGATGGTGAGTGTTTTTCTTTTAGGGCACCTTCGTCCCAATCATTTGTAGATTATCTCAGCTTGTCAAAATGTTTTTGATCGCCGCGTGCGAGAGAGAGAGAGAAAGAGAGAGACAGAAAATCACCAAACCTTGCACTATGGCATTCCGGGACTAGCCGGACGTCTCCAAGTTGGTTAAAGTCGATCCCAAATGGCTTCTTTTTCGAGT
>MDLC01000099.1 GCA_001723645.1 Candidatus Endobugula sertula
TTTTTCATGATGGCTATCCGTAAAATCGCGGAAAAAATTTTAAGCGCGAATAAATCCAACATAATATAACTAAAAAATTATCCATGGGTACTCATCCCATTTAATATGAAACCACTTTCACTTTTATCCAATAGCAACCATCTTGGGAATACTGCCTTATGTTAATAAACTGTATATTTAAAAAAAATATCTTAAAAAAGCGTGCCACCCTTTTTCTCCTATCACCTTACATACTGATGAGTATTTGTTTAGCAAGCCTTGTTTTTAGTACTCACCTATGGGCAAGTTACAATAAAAGAGTACTGGGTCCTGAATGGTCAGATGTTAATGGTTGGGATCAACCCGAATATTATTCTACCATCCTATATGAGGATATTAACCGTGATGGGAAAGCAGACATCTGTGGTCGATCAAGCGAAGGCATCAAGTGCCATCAAAGCATAGGTAAGAGTTTTGCTCAAGAACCCGTTGGTTTTGACGGTCCTGCATGGTCAGATGCTAATGGCTGGAACAAGCCGGAGTACTATTCTACCATCCAATATCCAGTGCTTGGGAGTTCGGTGTATAGTAACGGTGATGGAAAACCCGGCATATGTGGCCGAGATAAAGACGGCATAAAGTGCCACATCTACAGCTCAATTTTCGAGGAAAATGTCTGGTCGGAGACACTTTTTCCTGCTCCTAATTGGTCAGACGCTCAAGGCTGGAACAGGCCAGAGTATTTTTCCACCATTCGGTATCCGGATCTTAACGGCGATGGCAAAGCAGACATCTGCGCTCGAGCAAAAACGGGTATTATATGCCACTTAAACAATAATGGAGAGGGTTTTATGAAGAAGGTATTTTCTGGTCCTGCTTGGTCAGACATGAACGGTTGGGGTCTAGAAAAGTACTATTCTACGATTGATTATCCGGATATTAATGGTGATGGTAAAGCAGATATCTGTGGCCGATCAATACGCGGAATTGAGTGTCATCTAAGCACAGGGCGTCGCTTTTCAAATTATGCTTATTTGGGGCCTAATTGGTCAAATAGCGATCACTGGGACAACCCTAAACACTATTCCACGATTGGCTATCCCGATATTAACCGTGATGGTAAAGCCGACATCTGTGGTCGAACCGCTAATGGCGTTAGATGCTTTATGAGCAATGTCCCTCGGTTCAAAGTATCTACAACGCCTTCTTCTTCGGAAGAGCTGCCATATTTGAAACACCTACCATCAACGTGTCATTTTTCGAACTGTACACTGGGATTAACGTTCATTGGTCCTGAGTGGTCAGATGCTAGTGGCTGGGACATGCTTGAACATTATTCCACCATTCAGTATCCAACGCTTGATCACAACAACTCTTTGGCAGGTATCTGTGGTAGGTCATCAACAGGTGTTGAATGTTATTATCATGAGCATTATACCCTCGACACAGCAATAGTTATGTATAATATGAGTACACCTATCACTCGTCATGCTAATGACTCCTATGACCACTGATGATTCAGTAGACGTAAACTACGCAATATCACACCTGTCATCAACGCACTTCGTTGACGGCAGGTGTGATATAAAAGGAGCATATGATAAGTTTATCCTAATGTTCAATAAGAACAAGCTGAGCACCTTAAAGAAAAACGTTATCAACACACAATATATTATCTGATGGTACTATTTGTAAAAATAGCCTGACTAAAACAAGTAGCTGCCCTTGGCCTATTCTATAATATATACGCAGGCTCTCTCATAGTCACAAACTCTTCGGCAACCGTAGAGTGAATACCTATGGTGCTATCAAAGTCTGCTTTGGTGGCTCCTGCCTTTATGGCAATAGCAAGACCCTGAATAATTTCTCCCGCGTCAGCGCCTACCATATGACAACCTATGACTCTATCTGTGTTTTGGTCTACTAATAACTTCACAAAAGTCCGCTCATCAAGATCACTCAGCGTATGCTTCATCGGTTTAAAATTCGATTTATAAACAGCCACCGTATCAAACTTTTCCTTGGCCCGCTCTTCACTATAACCTACGGTGCCAATATTGGGTTGGCAAAAAACGGCTGTGGCAACAAAACCATAATCTACCTTATAATCCACTGTATCACTATATAAATGCTGTGCTAAAGCCATACCTTCAGCCAGAGCAACTGGCGTTAATTGCATACGGTCTATAACATCCCCTACTGCATAAATAGAGGGCTCTGCTGTTTGAAAATTATCATTAACTTGAATGCTTCCTTTATGCGTTAGTTTGACAGCGGTATTTTCCAGACCCAGATGCTCAATTTTTGGTTTTCGACCTGTGGCATACATAATAGTATCCACTTCCAAGGTTGAGCCATCAGTTAATCTCACTAATAGGCTACCATCCACTTGCTTTTCAATAGCAGAAACACTGCGATTAAAATGTAAATTTACTCCTTTCTTTATCATCTCACTGGCAGTAAATTCACGAACATCTCGATCAAATCCCCTTAGAAATAAATCACCTCGATACAATAAATGAGTGTCACTACCCAACCCTTGAAAAATACCTGCAAACTCAACAGCAATATAGCCACCCCCTACGACAGCAACCCTTTTAGGAAACTCTTCCAGATAAAACACTTCGTTAGAACTGATAATATGTTCTCTCCCTGGAATATCAGGAATGGCAGGCCAACCACCTACAGCAACTAAAATACGTTCAGCGGTAAACTGTCTGTCCCCAACTGCTATCGTATGAGGATCAATAATGGTCGCCCGCCCATTAATAATATCGACTCCCGCACTTTCTAAGAGGTTTTGATAAACGCCATTAAGACGCTCGATTTCTTTTGTCTTATTGTCACGTAATGTTGGCCAATGAAAAGACGATGACCCTATTGTCCAACCAAAACCTGCAGCTGCTTCAAACTCTTCAGAAAAATGTGACCCATAGACCAAAAGCTTTTTTGGTACACAACCAACATTAACACAAGTACCACCAAGAAAGAGATCCTCAGCTACCGCGACTTTAGCGCCAAGGCCTGCTGCAATACGACTCGCACGCACACCACCAGAACCGGCACCAATCACAAACAAATCATAATCGTAAAACATTGATTTTCCTTACAGTACATTATTATTATGGGGGAGGAGGTAATTACAAACTGCATCATACCGCAAACCTCTTATAAATACTTATCAAACCCGTTAATGATAATGATTCAGTGAATCTATCAAATATTGAGGCTTTATTCAGAAGCAACAACCATCAGCAATCCTTAATATGGGACAAAAGAGGACTATTAGAGGTTCCCCATACTCATAGTTACCTGTAAAATCCACTCTTCGTTCAATAAAAATCAGGGGTTATATAATGGGTCGAGCCTATCAGAACCGCAAAGAATCAATGGCTAAAACCTCCGATGCCAAAGCCAAAGTCTACAGCAAATATGGTCGCGCAATTTATGTCTGTGCAAAATCAGGGGGGAGTGATCCAGAAGGTAATCTTGCTCTACGCAGTATGATAGATAAAGCAAAAAAAAACCAAGTTCCAAGCCACGTTATTCAAAAGGCCCTAGACAAAGCTAAAGGGGGCGGTGGTGAAGACTTTATTGCCACTCGTTATGAAGGTTTTGGACCTGGGAACTGTATGGTTATTATTGATTGTTTAACGGATAACCCCAATCGCACCTTCGGTGATGTGCGTATTTGTTTTACCAAAACCAAAAGCAAGATTGGTACCCAAGGCAGTGTTAGCCATATGTTTAATCATTGTGCAATCCTTGTTTTCACTGGAAATGACGAAGAAGTCGTATTGGAGACATTAATGATGGAAAATGTGGATGTCACCGATATTGAAGCAAAAAACGGTAAGATCAGCGTACTGGTTCCTCATACTGAATATTTTAAGGCCAAGCAAGCGTTATCTGAAGCCTTTGAAAAGCTTCAGTTTGATGTCGACGAAATCCAATTTATTCCTCAAACAACAACTCCAGTGACGGGAGATGATGTTAAGATGTTCGAAAGGTTTATGGATATGCTGAATGATTGTGATGATGTGCAGCACATTTATCACAATGCCGACATCTCATCGTAAAAACTATTTAACTTTCGGCGACGTTAATATAGGACTTTCAATGAGTTGACTATACTGCCAATGATTTCTTTCAGTGATAACTACACCCATACTTGCTAATCCATGTTTGTCTCCTGCTGAATAGAACAGCTATGTACAAGACAAAACACGTAAAGCCCTTACCAATTTGCAGAAATTTTCAGCGGCATTGAGCAGTAATTGATGCAAATAGTCTATTCCACAGTGGAATAAATTTCTCGATCTGCGCCCACGCTTTTGCACTTTTTTTGGTCCCAATTATTGGGATATAAGCAAAAGGTATTATCGTGAGTACTTAAGGCTTACAGATATCTTTGTGTGATATTGTCCTCTATGTATTTAGAATATACAGTCTATGATTTTTCTGCTCGTCATTTGTCTGACAAATACGTTGTTGAGCACTTAGATAAATTAGATATTATTTCTAAATGGCTAGTTTGCACACGAATTATTACTGGAAAAGAAATTGATAAATCAAAGCAAGCATATCAATATATGAAAGTTTTAATTAGATTCAGGAATAAAGCTGTACATAAAAAATCAGAACCAGCTTCATTTTCACCTAACGCCTTTTATGAAAAATCAGAGAAAAATGATCGTGAGTTCAATCAGGCAACCGAAGCTTCACAGTTAGCTATAAAACATTTATCCATTGAGTTAAAAGAAATATACAATGGTGGTTGGTTTCCACTTCCGGACATCTAAGTGTATAACAAGCACATTGAAAATCGCCCACAAAAAACGTGGACTGGACTGGCTACCACACAGTGCAGTAAACACAGAGGGAGTCTAAATGAATAAACAACCTTATAACAAGCGTAACCACACGGGAAAAGATTCCGCTGCGCTTCATATTTTCCCGTGTTACGGCGTTATGGCAACTAAATGTTGATCATAGTGACCACCGATAGCAAAAATAAAGCGATATATCAGTCGGTCTTTTGTAAGCGATGAACGAACCACCACCTAGCGCAAGTATGGGTATCCAAGTCATGTTAGTTTTTCACTAATTTTTACTGG
>MDLC01000100.1 GCA_001723645.1 Candidatus Endobugula sertula
GTTACTGCCCACATTGTGTGACCGTATCCAGCAGCCTGCCCACAATAAGTGATTCTATCGACTATCCGTGCTCACTTTATTTGATTTTATCTGAAGCTTCAGAATCACCCATTTCCTTACGAATTTCTTCTTCTAACAGTTCAGGGGCTGGCAACTTGTAACGCAACTCTGGTGGCAGTTTTCTTGTAAATTCGTAGCCTGAAACGCCAACAGGTTTCTCAATGCCTCGAAGTGCATATTCCACCTCAAAATGATCACGCTCTTTACAAAGAATGATACCGATGGATGGATTCTCATTAGGTTCTCGCACGTAATCATCTAACAGATTAAGATAAAAATTCATCTTGCCCGCATATTCTGGCTTAAAACGGCCTACTTTTAATTCAAATGCAACCAGGGCATTTAATCGACGGTTACTAAACAACAGATCAATAAAGTACTCGTTATCATTGGCTACAATTCGGTACTGGTTACCGATAAAGGCAAAACCGTAGCCAAGTTCTAACATAACATCTTTGACTTTAGCCACCATACGAGATTCAAGCTCTGCCTCGAGTACGGTTTTTTCAACACTAAGTATATCCAGCATATAAACATCCTTCATGGCTTGGTCAGCCTGTTCCGCCAGGTGTTGAGGTAACACTTTTTCAAAGTTATGTTGCTTGTCTGCCAATTGGTGTCTCTCATAAGCTTGTGACTCAATCTGATGAATTAAGACATTACGGCTCCATCCCATCTCAATGGTGGTTTTTAAGTAGTACTGTCGAGCACCCCGATCTTTTACCTTTGCCATAATAGTAAGATTTTGCCCCCAGGGAATTTCTCCAACAAGCTGTTGGAGATCTGTATCATCCCGATATTCCTGGTAAAACTGGCGCATGTACCATAAATTTTGCGTAGAAAACCCACTGCGGCCTTCAAATGTACGCTTCAGGTCCTGGGCAAGTTGCTCAACAACAGACTTTCCCCAACCTAACGCTTCCTGCTTTTCGATAATGGCCTTTCCCAAACGCCAGTACAATTGGATTAGCTCTTGGTTGGCTGATTTGGCGACCCGAATTTTGGTTTGTCGAATCTCGGTTTTTACGTCGTCTAAAAATTGACGATATTGCGATTCATCAAGTATCAGAGGATTCATATTTATTGCCTCACAGAATACCCAGCTTGTGAATTTTTTTATTAAATTCTTCTGTTTTACCCGCTGCAAGCTGGCCTCTCAAGTAGGCTTTAACATCACTGCGCCGAGCGTTTAGATGTTCGCATAGCACCGCCATACCATAACCTTGACGGGCTAATTTAGGCTCCAAAGCATTAAGGTCAGGAGATAACACAGATTCAATAATGTCTCTGTCAACAGGTTTGGTGCCTGTTGTATGGCCTTTAACCAACGCCAGAGACAGATAGTGAGTAATTTGTAATGGTGTAATTAATCGGTCAGCTAATAATTCAATCGCCTCTTGGGTCAGAATATCGTGAGATTTAACCTTAGCTTTACTGCATTTTTCCAGCACCCATTCGATATAATGTAGTTTCTGCTGTCCAAGTGCATCCAAGCTAAACACCTTGGCTCGAGCACCCACTTCTTCCATCGCTGGCTTACATAATTCATTACCCAGTTTGGGATGCCCCACAACGATGATGGCTAGTATGCCCTTGGCGTCCTCAACGGTTTCCACCAGGTGTTTTAATGCAACCAATGTTCGCCAATGCAGGTCATGGGCTTCATCAATAAACAGTGCAATGGGTTTATTGATTTTACGAATTAATTCCTGAAGCTTTCGCTCTCGTTTTTCCGGTTGTGTCGGTATTTTAAAATCTTTGGTCGTTGGCAAATCAGAAAACAGAGCGGTGTATAATGTATTCACGTTCACTCTACGCTTGTCGGTTGCCAGTGCTTTAGAAACGATTACCTGATGAGAGGCTTTTAAGGATTCCTGCATACGCCGCAAAGCGGTTGTTTTTCCAATCCCAACAATACCCGTCAGAGCAATAATTCCCCCTGACTGTATGGCTGTTTCCAAACTAAGCAAGGTTTTCTTAAAGCTATCGGTTTCAAAGTAGTCGGCTTTATCGAGATCCTTGCTCAAGCCATAGTAGTGCATCATTTCCCCGTACATGAGTCATCCCCCGGTCGACGTTTCAATCTGAGTGTAGAATAGGTGCGAATCTCAGCCATTACCCAGGCTTTATCCAGAGACTCTCTGATAATTCGATTCACTTCATCCATTTGCGCGGATGATAAACGAGCTAACGGGTGGCCGAGAAATTCGGCAATAGCCGTTTTTGCCTCAATACGGGTTTTAAAAACCGTTGATTGAAATGGATCTGAATCAACAAAAGGGATAGAAGCATGAGGTTCTTCATGGATAGCATTGGTCTCTTTCAATAAAGAGGTGATATTGCTTTCCTGGTTGTCTAATGCGGAGCGGGGAATACTGATACTTTTAGCCAAATCGCCAATTTCATCGGCTTGCTTTTCAATACGACTTTTTGCCGGTTTACGAAATGTCCCCAATGGCACCGGATCTGTTGAAGGATAAAATGGGCCTTGTTTTTCTTGGTTAAATTCGACAAAAAGCTCATTGTCGAACAGCCCCCACAGCAACGTCACTTCCTGACCTGCCATGGCATAATCCAGTTGGTAACGAATACCATTGACACTAACGCAAGCATCACTATCGACTTTGCGTGTTTCTGGTTCTCGGGCAAAGCTGCAAAAGCGTTCCCAACTGCACATTTCCTGAAATCCTTCCGAGGGCAACTGTTGAATCCAGTCGTCCATACGGGAATGGTTTTCACTGCGATGAGGCATCTGATTATAGCGAATCAGATATTGCCGCAGCCACTCATTGGCCTCATCAAGTGACTCAGGTTCATGGAAATGATACAGAGTTTCAAAGGTATCTTTAATAGTGCGGAATGAGCGTTCAACTTTGCCTTTTGATCGTGCTGTGGTACGCTGCCCATCCGTGCCTCTGGGCATATGTGTACGCACTTCTATATTGAGTAACTCCATTACCCGACGAAATAACTTACTTCTAGCAAATGCACCATTATCAATATAAATCATTCGAGGAATACTCTGGAAAGGACAATCTTTATGTTGCTTTGGAGCCATCACGTTAAAGAGAAAACGCAAAGCTGTCATAGTGTCCTCACCTTTGACAACGACATATTCTTGATAACTAACACCACTACGATCATCGACAACACTGGCTAACATTAATGTTGAACCAGTCGGGCCGTTCTTGAGCTTTTTAAGCTCTGAGGGAGAAAAATCAAATTGCCAGCAATCATTACTGTGTACAGCCTGAAAGGGTGTCGAGGGTGGTTCTATCAAGACGGACTGTTGGTCATAACCCCAGCGTTTCAGGTAACGGCTTACTGTACTCTGCTTCAATATCCCCTTTGGAGCCTTGACTAATCCTTCGCTCGTTTCAACACCGTATTCTTCCAGTAAACGGATACACTCTTTCGTTGATAAATGTCGCCCTTTCTTATTGGTTGTCCGCAATTTAAGTGCAGCAATTAATTCACAGTAGCGTTTCATTTCACTCTGAGAAATGACTCGAGGGCGATTGTAGTCCTTTCTGTGCGCAGCTTTGGGCTGGTGATGCAGACGCAATGTTCGACGTACTGTTGAAACAGAAACGCCGTAAAACTCCGCGGTTTCTTCGATGAACGTTCGTCGCTGTTTATCCCGTGATGGCAGTGCATCCAACTGGTTTTGCAGGATGATAAGAGCCTCCAAAGGAATGGCTTTACTGGACACGACTGCCTGCCTCATTGTTGACGCGTGCAATTCCGTGCTTCTTCATCCAGTTGGTTAGATTGCCTGGTGTTGTTTTGTAGCGTTCAGCGATAAACGCCTTAGTTGCTCCGTTCACTAATAGCGCCTCGATTTCAGGTCGATAGGGGTCGAGCTTACTTTTACCCGGCCCTTTGGGACGCCCCAAAGGAATACCCGCTGCTTTTTTTGCTCGAAGCGCTTCTTTGGTTCGCTGAGAAATAAGATCACGTTCAATTTCAGCCGCCATTGAAAAAGCCATCGCAACGATTTTGCTCTGGATGCTTTGATCTAATTGCCAGTTCCCTTTTACTGAGTACACACAAATGCCGCGTTGCATGGCAATGGACAAAATTTCCATGCACTCGAGCATACTACGACCCAGCCTCGAAAGCTCACTGACAATCAAACTGTCATCTTCGGTTAAGGTGTCAATGACAGTAGCAATTTGACGCTTGCGCCAGGAAATTTTGCCGGAGGCCTTTTCTTCCACAAATTCCACTTGATTCAAGTGTTTTTGGTTAGCCAACACCAAAATATCAGACTTGTTTTTATCCAAGTCCTGATCTGCGGTTGAAACTCGTAAGTAGCCGACTGTTTTCGGTTGATTTTTAATCAAAATCTTGCTCGCTGGTGTCATAAATAAAGAAAACCCTAAAAACAGGTATTTTTATATAGAATATCAGTTTAATTACTCATTGTATTTCATTTATGATAGTGAACACAAAAAACGATCCTTTTTAGTGGTGATTCTATGCCTATTACCGAAGAAGAATACGAACAAATTTCAGACGAAATTGATTCCCACGATTTTTTCCATTTGGGTGATCTGGCTGGTGCCGCCAGTATTCCAGGATTACTGCAAAAGCTAGATGATCTTCACAATCTGTCAAAAAGGGCACTGGATTACCGTTATAGTAATGATACCCAAGGAGCTTTGGAGGCATTTTTCGAGTCAGTTGAGGAGGTTCGCAATAGAGTAATGGAAGCAATTGAGTCCCTTGAAAAAATTGATGACGTCTTATCGAAAACTGAGGAAGTACTCAGTGACAAGCTTTATGCTGAAGAATTTGAAGACGAATAACCAAAATATAAAATCAAATGAAGTGAGCACGGATAGTCGATAGAATCACTTATTGTGGGCAGGCTGCTGGATACGGTCACACAATGTGGGCAGTAAC
>MDLC01000101.1 GCA_001723645.1 Candidatus Endobugula sertula
CCCTCGCGGATCCACATCAAACCGTAAATTCCTGAGCAAAAACACCTTGTTCATAATCCCAGCACTTGTTTTCCATATTCCCTTAACTCACCGTCCGGGCTTACATAGCGATAGAGCGTCTGGCGAGATACGCCCAGCTCCCGGCACATTTCACTGACATTGGTGTTCTTGTTCTTCATCGACGCTTGCGCCAAACGAACCTGGCCTTTAGTGAGGTGAAATTTCCTTCCGCCTTTCTTCCCCCTGGCTCTCGCTGACTTCAATCCAGCCACTGTTCTTTCGCGGATAAGCTCTCTTTCAAATTCCGCCAAGGCAGCAAATATTCCGAATACCAACTTGCCAGAGGCGGTCGTGGTATCGATGTTGGCCCCTTTGCCAGTAATCACTTTAAAGCCAATGCCTCGTTCTGCTAAATCCTGCACGGTGTTAACCAGGTGCCTCAAGTCTCGTCCCAGGCGATCAAGCTTCCAGACCACCAGAGTATCGCCTTCGCGCAAGGCCTTCAGGCAGGATTCTAATCCAGGCCAATCATCTTTCTTGCCGGAGGCCTGATCCTGGTAAATATCTTTCTTATCGACACCGACTTCAATGAGGCCATCTACTTGCAAATCGAGGACCTGGCTACCATCGGCCTTTGATACACGAACGTAGCCCAGCTTCATTGTGATTCCATTTGCAATGATCCTAAACTTGGCTGTAACAGATACTTCGATTTTTGAGCGCCAACTATTAAGTGTGCAATGACAATCAGGCCGAGATGGTTAGTCGTCATCACGATCCCAACCAACTTTTCCATCGCAAAACTCACACCCAAAGTGATAGCTGAATTCAGGAACGCCACCCAATTGACCTTCATTACACCAACCGCAAACTCCGATAGTTTTTGAATATTCAAAACAGGATGTGCAGATGTAGTGGTTGTAGTGCTCTACGACCCCAGATAGACAATGTGGGCAATTAATATCAATATGGTCATACATGTTGTCGGATGTTACAAACTCACCGGTATCAAGCCCCTCGCTTACCCAACTTTCTATCGGGCCTTTGCAGGATGAGCAGGATTCGGGAGGCCCCGAATAGGAATCAAAAATGATTTTTTGGTGGCAGTCATCATCCGGGCATTCAAGGGTAATAACTGTATCCACAGTTGAACAGACAATACAATCTGCTAACGATATAGCTCCTTCAATATGCGTGACGAGCATAGAATTGTAACCGCAGAAACGGCAGTTAAAAACTTCGTTTCCTCCGCTACGGTGGGAATTAATATCGTTGACTTTTGACTGGTATTTGGCTTCGAGATAATGCCGGTGATCTAGCATACGATTCTCGATGCTGCTTATCTTATTGGCGAAGTTTATGAAATACGCCTGCCAATTTCTCTCGAATAGTCCCTGCAAGTGCCGCCAGCCAATGCACTGCTGCGCTACAATTTCTTCCAATTCAGTATTAGCTTGAGCGTTGTGGTAACCAAAATGAATTGCTCGATTTCTGTGCTCTGCTATTTTTTTGAAAATGTCCTCCACATCTTTTGGGACAGGGTCTCGAGCGATATTCTTCAGACGACTGCGAGCCGTGTCAGGATTAACCGTTTTTAATTTCCCGGAAAACAACTCGTCAAATTTGGCGCTGTCTATTTTCTCTACAAGCAAAGACCAATGTTCCAACAACAATCTTGCTTTCATAAAAAGTTCTATTGCAGATGCGAAATGGATAATAGAGAATTTGGGCGACGCCTCAAATTCATCGAGCGACTTCTCCAAAAACTCGAAAGCATTTTCCGTGATACTTGCGAAAAGCTCGTCAACGCTATAGTTAGTTTGTTTTCTCACAAGTACCTCTAATCTTTTTGTAGTGTTTAGGTATTCAAGCCTTTCTTCGCGAACCTGAAGCGCATTCACGCTGTTCCACAAACGATCGTTTGTGGAACAGTTTGAGAGCTTATGATTTACATAGTAAATTGTGTTCCTTATACTGTCAATTAATCAATGTTTCACAAATATCTTTATTTAGCTAGTGATACATGCATTTAACCAAACAATAAAATCACCTTGTAACATGTAACGATACAGGATACAATTAATCATGATTAAGACGTTCCGGGATCAATGGCTGGATGACTATTACTTCCTTGGTGTTAAGTCGTCCAACATCCCCAGCACCATCGAGAGTGCTCTAAAGCGTAAGCTCGATATTATCCATGCCGCTAAAGGCGAACAGGATTTACGAGTGCCGCCGGGCAACCGGTTTGAGCATTTGGAAGGTAAGCTGAAGGGTTGGTGTTCGATCCGCGTGAACAAACAATATCGCCTGATATTCCAATGGGATGCTGGTGAAGCAAACGGGCTCTATCTGGATCCCCATACATACAAGTAAGAGGTGACATCATGGTTGAAGCACTGAGAATTCCCGCTCATCAACCTACAAGCGTGAGCACTATGCTCAAAGAAGAATTCCTGGAGCCTTTGGGGATCACCCAAGGTGAATTGGCAAAAGCGATGGGCGTAGGCCGCAAGACCGTCAATGAATTGTGCGGTGGTCGTCGCGGGGTCACTGCAGAAACAGCTTTTTTGCTGGCAAAGGTTCTTGGAACTACACCGGAATTTTGGCTTAATCTCCAATTCATGAATGACATGTGGCTGGCTAAGCACAATGACGTGTTAACTGAGAAGCTGGAACACGCAAGGCCGTTGGTGGCCTAATAAATGTCAAATAACAGCCAATGAAAAATTCCTGACGCAACGGCAACGTTACCAACCAGTGACGTTGCCACAGGATTTCTCCGATGAGGAAATGGCCAGGGACTGGACGCTATCGGAGGCTGACAAGAAAGAAGTCAATCGCTACTGTACCAACTCCCGCCTATTCATTGCCATTCAACTTTGTGCAGTGCGCCTGTATGGCCGTTTTCTGGTGGAGGTCAACGATCTGTCTCCACGCATTGTGAGTTACCTCAATAGCCAGCTCGCATTACCGCCATCATTGACAATCAATACCCCAGATCGTGATGCTACCTTTTCAGATCAGCGTAAAAAAATCCTAAATTATCTCGGGTTTTCCAAATACGATGATAACTTTCAAGCCGATCTGGAGAAGTAGTTATCTAAGCAGGCCGAGCAAGGCTACTTGCCAGATGATCTGTTTCTACGTGCAGAACAGTATTTATTGAACGCCAAAGTGGTTCTGCCTGGACCAAGCGTGATGGAGCGTTTGATTATCAGTGCATGCTCTGAGGTTCATGAGCGATTATTTGAGTCACTTTATCAGCAATTATCGGAGGAAATTCGTCAAGCCATTGATGAGCTGTTGATTGCCGCATCTGGTGATCAGCGCTCGCTGTTCTTTCTCTTAAAAGAATATCCGCCTTCGGCCACGATTTTCTCAATTCAAAGTTACCTTGAACGTTACCGTTCCCTTGATGGGACTGGCATTGATACCATTGAATCCAGAATTGCGGATCCGGCGTTTATGGATTACTTGTACAAGTTGGCTCACCGTTACAACGCAAAAGACATCAAGCGATTCAAGGAAAACAAGCGTTATTTTCTGATGCTGTGTTTTCTACTGGAAACGCGAAAAGTGCTGCTGGATCACCTGGTGAAAATGCACGACCAGTATGTTTTGGACATGCTGCGCAAGGGCAAACAAATTCACGAGAAAAAACACCGTGAACTTTGCAAACGCCATCTGTATCTTATGGCAGCCCAATCACCATGTTTTGCCATGGGTTATGTGGAAGCCCAAAAAGAAAAATGCGGTTTTGTTGCAGTGAGGCCAGAGACTTCAATACCAAATGATGTCACACAGCGGGGCATGAACTTCGGCCATTCTGTTCTCGGAACAAGCCAGTTCAAGGTGCTCCATTTTGGTTTTGAGTTCTATGACCATGCAACGTATCACGGCTTAGTGCCAGCCGGAAACCCCATTATCCAAGCGGTAATATCAACCATGCTGGATACTCAGGACTACTTTTTCTTCGCAATTAACCCGGATCAGAGCGTTACGGCTTTTCGCTCACAATTTGAAGCCCCTGACTTAGCGGGGCTCAAAACTAACCAAGAGAAATTTGGTGAAGATACCTGCTCTTCGGAACAATATGAGCATGCGGTGAAGACTTTCACCAAAAATCCGGATCCGCCAGGTAAAGTCATGACTTGGGTGTGCCGAAACAATTGGGATTATTTGGACTTGAAGCAGTACCCACTAAATCTCAACCCTCGACCATAAAACGAGCAAGGGCATTTTGCGCGGGGTTTTACGGTTTGATATGAATCCGCGAGGA
>MDLC01000102.1 GCA_001723645.1 Candidatus Endobugula sertula
GAGACTGATCACGTTTAATCGCAGGGGGTGATCATTTTCAATTGGAGAAGGTGTTCATCTTGGAGTGGAATATGCAACGCTAGCTCGTTCCTAAAAGTCTGTAAGGTTAATGGTTATTTTTATTGAGTTTATGCAGCAGTTTAGTCATTAATGCAATCATTAATTTTGCCACTGATAAAGCCTAAGCTTGCCATGTTTATACCAAGGACAAGCACCACAAACTCAAGCCCATAGTGTACCGATACTCAACTCAGCCGCAAGGAGCTTGCCAAGCAAGCTTGGCACTCCTCCGTGCCCCTGAGTTGAGCATCGTGTATTGGCACTGGAAAGTGAGCCTGTTGATCCGAGGCTTTGATTAAAAGTAGATGTTTACTCTAATCAATACTAGGATATTTTCGACTAGCAGGGTTTAATTTAAGCGTTTACCAATAAAGATAATTTTTGGCTGATTAGATTTAAGCTAGGGTTGCCTGTTTTTTTATCATAAGTATGCTTAAAATCTATGATGTTCAGTTCAGGAAAGTTATCTTCAATAAAAGGTTTTATACTTGAAAATACACCGCGATTGACGGCGATTCTTAAAAGTATTACTTTTATAACATTGATAGTAATAGGGTTGTCGTTTGTAGCATAGAGTAAGCATGAGCGAAAGCCACCTTCATTCACTCGGCATTCTATTTCAATAAAATAGAGCGTTCTACCATTATGCAATTGTATGCTAGCAATAAAAGCGCAGCGTGCTGTCATATCACTGCGGTCTAGGTAACTCCAATTGATCGCGACCTTCTCATTGGTGTCTATATTTTTGTATAGGCGCGGGAAGGGCCACACAGGATAGTCACCGCGATAATGACGTTTTTTATCGGGTTCAAATACTTGCCAGGACTGTATGGCCTTTTTTTCTTGTAATTGCTTGAGCATCCAAATTGCTTCTTTAAAGCGATTGCTGACGGGCCGCCTTTTTTCCTGTTGCATATCTGCTTTAGAGGAGTTTATTTGCTCACGACTCGGCTTACCTGTTGATATGGAAGTATTATTATCAGTCGATACATTCGCTACTGCGTCCCCTTCATATTTAAAGCTATGTAACTTTTCAATTTTTTCACTGTCGGGTAACTGCGTCCACAGCAGACCAGGTGTTGCGAGGTGGTTGGGTGCTGTAGATGATTCGGGATCTTCACCGGCACTAATAGCGGGTATATCATCAAGTGACTGGTGATTGGGTTTTGGTACGTTCAGGTAAGGTTTGGGCTTGTTGGTAGATGTCTGTTGTTCACCGATATTGCCGCTATTGGTTCGATCAAAATGTACTTTAGGGTAGGGCTGCGGCCAAGTAATGCCCGTGATTCGCGTCACTAGCCATTTTGTTGATGGCTCTCGTTGAAGGATGGTGATATTGCCTTTGAAACTAATGGTCGGGGTATTAAAAGGCCAAGAAACTTTAATTTGATGGCCATCCTTGCTGTTGGTGTAATGGCTGTAAATCTGCTCTGCGCAAGCTTTACCATAGGGGTTTAAGGTAAGGTGGGCGGCTCTGTATCGATAATCATCTTTAATATTTTTGCGAAGTACCACTTGATATTCACCATTAGCTAAAACCCCTGTTCGGTCACTTTGAACAATGTGATTTATCGCGCTCTCTGTTGTCCATGGCTCCGAAAACAAGGGGAGAGCTATAACTGAACTAGGAGCATAAAATGCTCTCAAGAGTTCATAACAGGGCAGTATTACGGTTTCAGCACCACTGGTAAATTCAAGGCAATAGCTTTTAGAAAATTTACCTAGCGGGTATTCGCCTTTATTGATTAAACAATAGGGGTAGCGATCATTCCACCAGTCTGGTTTAAAGTTCTTTAAGCTTGTTGCTGCGATGGGCTGCCCTTCATTTTCGAGGGTGGCGGAAAAGTGTTGTTCCAGTGTAAAAAGATTATCAACATAGATTCCGTCATTGAAGATGGCGCCTATATGCAAGCCTGGAATGCTACTGACCATAATGGAGATATAGCGTCGTTCAGTCTGGTTTTTGATCAGTGCTTTATCTTTTTCTCTTGAATGAATACCATCTAATGTATAGGGTTCTAAGGCGACCTCAATCCTAGGCGTTGATGATTGACCCTCGTCCTGGGATATATGGTCTATCCATCGAATCCACCATTTGCCCTTTGGAAATGCCTTAATTTTGTAGGTTTGTATGCTCAAAATTCAGTAGTGCTCTTTATGTCAGTGGTACTTTATTAATGCTGGTTAACGGTACTCTTTGTTAGTGCTACTATACCCCTTATTTTTAAGTGTCAGCACAATTGTTATTTCAAAAGCACCTACAATAGCAATTCAATAAATCAGCGCCTATTTATTGCTTATTTGAAAATGAGAGTTTAGATAAGTGCTGTAAGCGCATGAAAGAAGCTGGTTAATTGACCTTTTATACCATAAAAACTCAATATTGAAATGACTGATCGCTACGACACCTCATCAAACCCCGAAGGCCAATATCAGCCAGGATCAAACAATACTGTTCTATCCAATAAGCTGGGGGTTACTGATACCGATGAAATGGATAACCTTGAGTTTGACTTATTGAGAAAGGCTCAAGCAGATATCTTAGATATTGTCCAAATCGACCAGCAACTCAGTAGTCAGGATTTATGTGGATGGCACCAACGCTGGCTGGGTTCTGTCTATGAGTGGGCGGGTGGTTATCGCTCCGTGAATATGGAAAAGGATGGTTTTATTTTTGCCGCATCTTACTTAATCCCCAAGCTTATGGACGATTTTGATAAGCAGTATTTATCGTGCTACACGCCTTGTAGTGAGTTAAGTGATCAAGCGCTTATAGAAGCATTAGCTGTTTGCCATGTGGAATTTATTATTATTCACCCCTTTCGAGAAGGCAATGGTCGCTTGGGGCGGCTGCTTGCTATGATTATGGCATTACAGGCTAATAAGCCATCCCTGAATTTTGACTACATGGTGAAGTATAAAAAAGACTATATTCTGGCCATCCATGCAGGGCATGGCGGTAATTATGAACCTATGAAGCAGGTTTTTGAGCAGGTGTTGAAGGCGAGCGAGCAGACTGATTAAGGCTGCGCTTTATATAGTACTCCGTGGGCTTACCTGTTTCTACGGCAGTAGATGAGGCAACACTAATCAAACCAGATTGGCCGTTTGATTCTTTTAAATAGCGATTGGCTTGTGATAATGATTTACTCATAAAATTAATTATAGCTTAACTGGCATAATTAATCTGCTTATTAGTGCCTTACTACAGGCTATTTTCTTTCCGACACTTTTCCGACAACAGTCCAACTTTGTGATACTTTATCCGACAAAACGAGCAACGAACGTACCCAATAGGGTTAATAAAATCAATAACTTACAATTATTGGAGTAGCTTCGAACCACTTGGTCGGGGGTTCGAACCCCTCCGGATGCGCCAACTTTTTCGTTGTTTATCAATAAACTAACAACATATTATTAACTTGCTTTTCTTTTTAACAAAGTCAATGTCGGCAGTCCTTTCACAGACTTTATTTGTTGCGTCTAATAACTCCTTAATTTCTGGTGCAGAGTAGAGAGACGTAATGTCCCCATTGGTATGCCCCAGTAAGACTTTGCGCGTTTCCAGTGGTACACCGGCTGCTCGCAGTCGCCGCCCAAAGGTATGTTTTAAGTTATGCACACCTTTGGTGTAATTTCCACAAACAGGCAGTTTTGCATCCTTCCATGCTCGCTTCCAGCCGTTATTGTGCATCCGTAGTATTGATAGGTAAATACATACTGCTTATGGCATTCTCGCTTTGCTTCAATAACTGATTTTGCGGTGTTATTTAATATCACTAAACGCTCCTCTCGATTTTGCACCAATCCCTGTTGTCCCTCGTCCGTTTCGATAAACGCTGGAATTAAAAACACTGAGGTGGTCAAGGATTTCTTCACCCCCCAGTTAAGCCACTTCTTTCAACTCAGCGATCTCCGCCTCATACTGATACGGGCTTTTGTAGCCTAAATAAGAATGCAGACAATAGCTGTTGTAAAACATCGATATATAACTCAATACATCCTGTTGCGCCTCCTTGCGAGTTTGATAATGTTTCCATT
>MDLC01000103.1 GCA_001723645.1 Candidatus Endobugula sertula
CTGTCCTCGGATATGGGAAGAGCTACGTTACGACGGTGAGAGCTGTGCTAAGCATCGTGTCGCTCGTCTTATGAAGGTTAACGATATCGTGGGAATACCTGCTGGGAGACAGTGGCGCAAACGGACATCTACAGCGCGGCCAGATCATATACTGAACCACCTGGAACGAGACTTTATTCTCACGATTAGTTAGCAATCTTAATGTATTAACTTTTATATGGAGTTAACTAAATTGTTTGGATCAGTGTATTTAGAAAGGTTTGCTGATGGTCTGTGAAAACAGACAAATAAGCAACAACTTTGTAGCGGCAGAATAATGTTGTCAATCCAGTATTTGTCTAATCTAATTTTTCGATACCATCTCTGGATACCAAAGGCCGTGGTCATAAGCGATCATTAATGTTGGCCTATCTGGTTCTCGTTTTAATGCTTCAGAAGCGACATGAAAACAGGCGGAAGATGTATTTCCAAGAAATTGTCCATATTCTAAAAAAAACTTTTTCTTAGCATCCAACATTCTTTGTTGATTGACAAACGTGTGATCTTTGATTACTTCCCATTTTATAAATGGTGGCACTACACCCACGGACATTCCTTCAAACCTGTGATCAGTAAAAGTGTTGTCTTTGGAATTGCAACCATCAGGCTCCACTAAGCAAACTTCTACAGAATACCCTTCCCTTGAGAGAGCTTCATTAATACCCATTAAACTAGCGCCTGTTCCAGCGCATGAAACAAAATATATATCTTTCCTATCAGTAATTTTTTTAAGTTGGTTAGCTATTTCAGGCCCTGTAGTATTGATGTGGCCATTTAGACTGTCAATGTTGTTGAATTGATCGGTAAAAAAATATTTCCGCTCCATACTTTCTTGGTTTTCAATAGGGTATTCAACAACCTCTTTCGGTGTTTTTCCACCAGCTAATAAGTCTTTCCCAATAAGTGTAGCTCCAAGGTTTTCCAAACATTGTCTTTTTATTTTGCTAAAACCCAAACTTACAGCTAAGTGTAGATCTACATTAAATTCTTGGCAGGCTGATATAAGGCCAAAGCCAAAATTTCCACCAGTTTTTTCGATAACGGTGGTTTCATTGGGAACAATTTCTCCCCTTTCTATACCAGAGGAAATAATTTGACGAGCTGCTCTAACTTTGTGGTTTCCACTGGCATTAAAAATTTCCATTTTTACCAGTAGGTTATTACTGTATTCAATGAGTGGGGTAATCATAAAAACTTAGGCGACTTTTTGAACTATTTTTTTTGGTGAAAGGTGTGATACTAGAAATATTGATAACAGGCATAGGGAAAGAGCCAGTATATTGCTACCTTGCCACCCAATGAGTGTGAGCAGTACAGAGGGAAGAAAAGCTCCCATTGTGGCAAAAATAGCGATTGTAGTGTCGCCTATCCCTTGCCAATTATGTGCCTTTGGGTTGTTTTCAAGCGCAACAGAGAGTAATGCGCTACCGCCCACGTAACAGAAATTCCATCCTAAACCTAATAAAATCAGTGAAAACGCAATTGCGGCGTAATTGTGCGCAAACATATTGACTAAGAAAGTTGCTATTAAGAGCAAAAACCCTACATATATAAGATTAAAGTGCCCCCATCTCGCTATTAATAATCCAGAAAAAAACGAAGGGAAGAACATTGATACGACATGCCATTGTATCGCAAATGATGATTTCTCGAATGATACGTGCATATGCCCCATATGCAGAGATGACTGAATCATTAATAAATTCATTAGACCATAGCCTATGGCTGCGGATATTAACGCTATGATGATTTGTGATCTGGTATTTTGATTGAGTGGCTCTTGTTTTGGTTGTGCCATTGTTTTATCAGATGTTGTTTTTTGAGTTGTAGGCAGAAAGAAGATCACCAGTATATTTATAATCGCTAATACTATGAAGAAAGCATAACATAGAGAAAATAAAGGGTATCCAGAAACCTCTCTGAGTTGGCTAGATATGTATGGCCCAAATACACCCGCCAGAACACCACCCGCAATAACAAGCGATAGTGCTTTTGATCTTTTCCCTTTAGGTAAATTATCCGTTGCAGCAAAGCGATAGAAATTGGCAAAAGCTGTAAAACAGCCTAGCAAGCTATGAGATATAACAAGTAGCATAAAGCTTTCATGTTGTATAGCAAGGTAGCCAACAATTCCCGATAACATTAATATTGAGCAGCCTACACTAAACCCTGCTTTTCTACCGAATCGTTTCATTAAGAGTGCAGCAGGGTAAGTGGATAGCAGCAATAAAAAAAATTGCATACCGTAGGGTATCGTTGCCCAAAGCTCATTGGGAGCCAATATATTACCAACGGTAGCTGCAACAGCAACAGATATGACTGCGGAGGTTAAATTAATTGCCTGACAAAATGAGTACAAATAAACAGATAGAGGCATTCTTTGTTGCAACATAAAGACTAATCTTCTTTTTTATAATGATTTGTCGCATAAACGGCATTATTTAACATGCATATTATTCGTTCACGGGCTTTTCCTAAGCCTTTTCTTTTTACTTGCATGCAACCGACACTACCTGTATGGCTAAGATGTGTTCCTCCACAGGGAATCACTTCGCCTTTGCATCCCCAAAACCGAGCATCAGGGTGTACTTCACTTCCATAAAGCAATATCTCATTGTTTTCATCTATCAGCTTATTGCATACTTCTTCTATAGACTGAACATCCTCAGGGCTAAATTTTCTTTCCATATTAAAGTCGAATCTCGCTTGCCCTTCTCTAATGTGGCAGCCAACATCGTAATAAAGCTTTTCTGTTTTGCGCGTCATCATAGTTATTGTTCTCTTACTGTAGCTATTTGGTGTTTATATTGTTGGTTGATTACTTTTTCATTTTGGGGATATTTTCGATATATAGTACAATGAGGTCCTATGAATGTATTATCATCAATATTGACGGGGCCTAGTATATTTGAAAATGCACCTATTTCAACATTGTTTCCAATTGTTGGATGCCATTTAATGTTATCGTTGCTACTTATTCCTCTTGCGCCCAATATTACTCCCCCTAAAATGTAGCAATGATTACCTATCTCTGTTGTTTCGCCAATAACTGTATCATAGCCATGATCCAGTACAAAATGCTCTTGAATTTTGGCTCTGTAGTGTATTTCTACCCCCGATTTTAGTTTTCCACGACTTGAAATAAGAGCGGCATACATTTCTTTTAACTCGTTACTTATATCGAAATTCTTGTTGCACACGAACATATTTGCAAGCCTTATAGTGCATCACTGCATAAAATGGCAAGGATGTGCGGATAATGAGTTCGACATTACCGTCTAGTGCAGGGTCTTTGTGTGCATAGCTCGTTAAATCCTTTTCTAACGTATTTGCTGTTGTTAAAAAATCTTCTGAATGGACAATATAATTAAATATATTCAGAGGGCAACACTCATATACGGCTGCTTTCAGAAAGTTAATTAGAGTTCTTGTATATATTTGTTTAATCAACCCCCTTTCGAGAATTTCTTGGTAAGAAAACATTACAAATAGCCCTGCTACAAGTTGTGCGTATATCCCAAAAAGGCGTGGACCATAGCATTTCTATGTCGCTAAAAATGTAAGCTTTTTCTGAAATTTCTGTAAGACATAACCTACATTAACCGTTTGTTTTGCAAAAAGTTGTCATGATGTTGTGTAAGCGCGAATCGAACAACAGGGTTCTAGTCAGTTGAGTTTTCTGCTGGTTTCCAGGGCAGCAAATTTTCAATATC
>MDLC01000104.1 GCA_001723645.1 Candidatus Endobugula sertula
GTTCGACTTTCAGGCCCGGTAGGCCTATGATTATTTCTGCGTGGGGCATCGGTGTTACCTTTATTAAATTGATCTTCGCAAATCAAGTTTAATAAATGCCGGTGTCCCCCGTTTATGATGTAGAGCCACCATTCGTCATCTGGCTCATCAATAAGTATTTCCATCAATTGTTCTCAGACGCCTTTGTCACGCCAGTGAATAAAACGAAATGTATGCTTAGACACAACACTTTGGCAACGTGACAACAGCTGACCAAAAAGGCTTTCGTAAAGGCCGGCCTGCATCATGCTGGTTTGCCAGCTTCTTGAATTCATGTCTTGAAATCAATTTTAGCATTTGGGCAATAACTGTATTATCATGATTCTGGTTGTGTTTAAGTCTCATCTGAACATTATCAGATTCAAATTAAAAATTTTTTATTAAGTGAAGAAAAAAGACTAACCCAAATAGTAAAATCAAAGAAATATGACGACCTCATAGAGGTAAGGTACATGGAAGTAAGAGTTCTTGAGATCTCAATGGAACTAGTGGTGAAGTACCATGAAATTGATATTGTAGAGATATATAAAAGCAGTTAAATTAAAAATTGATGAACTCAATTGTATAGATATGGCGGAGTCCAGCCTTTTATTATTTTATGATATATCTAATGAAAATTTAAATATAATCGCATATGAAAGAGAGTGCCTTTTAGAAAATTTGCATTAGAATTTTTCCAATTCTTAGCTATATGAAGAAGGCGGTATTTGTGTTTTAAACTAAACCTGAAATGACCTAATGAATAAGCAAGTACTTTTTTTGACTTTTGGTTAGCTTTTCAATTATATCTTGGATTTTTAGAATATGAAGAACGTGGTTTTGAATAAATCAAAAAAAATAATTGATTACTATAAAATAATTGAAAAAATAGATTTTTTAGCAGAAAGAATTAATGAAGATTATGGAAATACAAATTTATTAGTTCTTTGTGTTATGTCCGGCGGAATGGTATTTTGTGGTCATTTATTGTGCAGGCTAAAACCAGATATAGAATTTGATTATGTGCATGTGAGTCGGTATGGAAATAAAACAACCGGAGGTGATTTAGTTTGGCTTAAAAGACCTTCTCAGGAATTAAATAAAAAAAATGTAATAATAATAGACGATCTATTAGACCAAGGGCTAACTTTACAGTCAATTTATAAATATTGCATCCGTGAAAATGTCAGCAGTGTCAAATCAGCAGTTCTATTTAGAAAGCAAAAGTTAAATTCTGATTTTGATGTAAATTATATAGGATTTGATGTTCCAGATGAATATATATTTGGTTTTGGAATAGATTATAAAAACCGTTATAGGAATCTTCCCGACCTCTACAGCGTTTCGATAGACTAAAAAATTAACAAAAGAACCAATAATATTACTTTGCTTATAGTAATGGAAGAAGAAGCTTTGCCAATAGTAGACGTTCTTAAGCTGAATGAAGACAAAAAAATTTCCTCAAGAACTACCTATGAAGCTATATCGTGGAACATATAAAAATATAAATGTTACATTAAGCGCAAATGGTCTTGACAAGAAATATAGTGTTGATTTGATTGGCCCTGTTCCAGCAGCATTAAACGCAATAAGATGGTAATCCAATGTATTTTTGGCAGAGTGAAGTGGCTCCGGTTATCGCAGGTCATCAGATATTGATATTATGTTCATGAATGCGTAGGTTATATACACTAATCAAGACACCTCTTAAGATAACCGCGTATCAAGCTGTGCGAGCAGGTAATTTGTTGTATATAGGATGTTGCTCCCCTAAGGGCAATTATCAAACAATTTTTAATAATACGATGTGTTAATCAAAGGCGTTAGGTAATAGATAGTGGAAGCAGTAATTGATAAGTTAGATAGTCACGTTTTTAATTACTTGAGTTTAATTCGTAGAATCTAATATAAAAATTCTCGATAAAAGTGCCTTTCTGCAACCTATGGTTGGTGTTTCCCGAAAGGGTATTTTTAACGTGAGGGGAGGAGTAAATTGAATCTATCGAAGTTGACGGAAATAGTCCGAGATAAGCTTGCAGACACCAAAGGTATTCATATTGAGGAGGTGTCTGCCGATAGCTCGATTAAGGATGGCTTAGGGCGTCGCTGAGTATTGATCTAATGACATTTTTTGAAAGAGAGATGATTAACGCTGTTACGGTAGGTGATTTAGAGCAAGTAATAGTATCAAAACTGACCCTATCAAGTGAGACGTAAATTATGATCGATTATAGTGCTAGTATTGATTTAGGAGCTTGGGGCGTAATACTTAGACCTTGGGCTCAGCAGGATACAGAGCTGGTTGTTGAGTCAGTGATAGACCCTCAAATCTGGAAATATACTACAGAAGCGCTTTCAAGCAAGGAGGAGGTTTCTAATTATGTTGCCCGGGCGGTTGCTGATCGGGAGGCTAGGAAGCGTTATTCTTTCGCAATTTGTCTTGACGGGAGTGATCTGATTATAGGTAGCTCTAGCTTCGGAAATATATCGGCAAAGGATCGAAGAGTCGAGATCGGTTGGACTTGGTTGGCAAAGGAATATCATGGGAAAGGAGTGAATAATGTTGTTAAGTATCTCATGATGAAACACGGTTTTGAGAAACTTGGTGCTCATCGTATAGAGTTCAAGACAGATAATGCGAACCCTCGATCTTGCGGAGCACTTGAGAAAATTGGTGCGGAAAGAGATGGTGTGCTTCGTTCACATACTGTAATGCATGATGGACGTTACCGTGACACAGCTTATTTCTCAGTGCTTGATGTGGAATGGGAAGGTGTGGGTTCAAAACTTGCTCGACTCATAGAGGATGATAAGCGCGAGTTCAATCAAGCTGTGGAGCTGTAGCCGTTACGCTAATGCTTCTTAATCTACGGTACGTTTATCTGAATGGCAAAGTAAGGGATATGACGTGAGCGTTAGCGTCACACAATATGGATTGTCGGCCAAATTGCTTATTGATCTGCTGGAAGTTTAACAGAGATCATCAATGACCATCTTATTGATATGTACAGCGGCGTTGTTTTCTTGTGACAGTAATTCAAAAAAAGCAGGCATGGCATCACGTATCGCCTCGCGACTAGGGGGAACGTGCATGGAGCGCCGGATAAAGACTGGCCCATTGCGATACACCGCTGAATCAGAAGGTTGGTGGATACCTGCGGTCACACCCAGTGCAAACATTTCCCGATACCAAATGCGGTGATCATCGCTTACCACCTCCCCCGCATTGTCACTGACCTTTCCCCTAATTCAGTACCATTCACTTGTTGAGAAATTTCATACTAAGCTGCTTTCTTAGCAAAGACAACTGGGGTTAAATAATTCAACGAACTGTGTGGCCGCTCGTTATTGTAGTGATGACGCCATTGATCCATTTCATACCGTGCTTCTTCGATGCTCCTAAACCAATGCTGATGTAAACAACTGTCCCTAAATTTACCATTCAGGCTTTCAACAAACGCATTCTGCGTCGGTTTGCCCGGCTGAATAAAGTGAAGCCTTGTACGGTTTTCCTTGGCCCAAAAAAACATCGCCTTACTCGTAAACTCGGTGCCATAGTACGTTTTGAATAAGCCAGCAAAAGTCAGCCATTTACCTCATGATAATGATGCACTAATTATTCATTACTG
>MDLC01000105.1 GCA_001723645.1 Candidatus Endobugula sertula
TTTGGCTTCTACTTTATCATCTATCATGTCGGCTTTTATCGCATAATCGGCAACCCGATAAAAGCCTTTAATCCATGCCCCTACGTACTGATTTTGCACTCAATCTCCTCCACGGAAAAGTGCAATATCTTTCTGAACTTATACATTCGCTTCTGCACGCGGATAATCAGCAGGTGAATAATTTGGTCTAGTGACCTACTACATTGGGAGTCAATCATCGCTCGGCTTTTGAGGTGTGAATAACCAAAACTTAAATGAAGATTAAAAGAGAAGCCGAGAATATCCTTTGGCAGAAGAATGACACTAAAAGTAACGATAGGGGTAGTATGAGTATTCGTGATAACGATGTTAGATCAGCTGAAGGAATTGGCCATGAGGCAAGATGATTTTAGAGATCTTCTATATGAGGTGTGGTCGAAATCTAGTAGTGGTTTTTCTGGTATTGGGATCGTTGTTTGTGAAGACGCTGCAGTCTTACCTATCGTTGATCTGAGAGATACATCACCAGTCATCGACGGTGGGTTAATTGAGACGTTGTCATCACTATCCAGTGATAGAAGTAAATATCATGACGGGTTTCATATTCTAAACAAAAAAGGGGAGCTCATTCACGTTGCGCAATACTTTTCTCCACCTATTGTGAAAGAAGCTCATTTTGATAGGTCTCGTCTTGTTGGTGGGCGTTTCGTAGTGGCTCTTTTTGGTTCTTCAATTTCTGGCGTTGACATGACTGGGATTGTTAGTGACGGACATGGGCTTTCTATTTTTAAAGGTGGGAAAGAAGTTTATTTTGAGGGGCGCTCATGATTAATCTTCTCCCTGTTGGAAGAGTTATTACTTTTATTGCTATGGCATATGCGGTAGTCACCTGTTTGGTTTTTTGGATTATGTACGATGATGGTACATCTTTCTTAACAGCGATATCATTTGCTACTGGTGGCTCTACCTTGCTTCACATCTTGTTACTTGGAATGATTTATTTTGGCTGGGAAAAGCTATGGAGTAAATATCCAATATTAAACGAATTATTGTTTCCCAATTTAAATGGAACTTGGCAAATGGTGATTCATTGGGAGTGGGAAGGTAAGAAAGGTACGTCCAATGCGACGGCTGTAATTAAGCAAAATTTCCTTAAGATTGGAATGGATGTTGAAGCGGAAGACTCTGATTCTGAAACGTTGCTTGCCAAACCTAAAAAAGATAGTGAAACCGGACGCGCAGAGTTATATTACGTGTTCTTGACTACGCCTAAGCATAAAACTGGTGATTCTTCTCAGAGTCCGTATAAAGGCGCAGCCATTCTAAAGTTGAGCCTTGAAGGAAACAAAAGGCTCAAAGGGAATTACTTTACTAGTCGTAAAACTGTTGGTCACTATGAACTCACTCGTGTAGACAGCTAACCGCTATGTTCGTTTATTGATTCAGAATCAGTATGTTGTCTGACTTAGTTTAAGTAGTCTGTAATGCATATTATTTCAGGCTTGAGTGAGATGCCTATCCAACGAGTTTTCCTTCCTTGTATGAGCATGATCATAGGACGATTCGGTAATGCTTTCTTCCACTCATAGATGTCTTTTGACGAGGGTGTGGGGTGATCCTCCGGGTGGGTATGCCACTCTCCTATCCATGTTTGTGTGTTTCCAGATGATCGCCAGGCTGACAGCACCGACTTTTGATGCTGAGGGCTTCGTCTATCAAAGCTAAATCGTGTGCTTCTATCATATTTACAGGGCTTGGTAGCATCGACAATACGGATATGCTGACTCTCTCGATATTCGCCAATTAAAACGCCTGCAGATTCAGTAGCGCTTGGCGTATCTTGTTTGAATGATTCAATTATAGATATAGCCTGCTCTTCGATCAGTAGTATGCCCTCAGTCGGCAGTTTTGCGATTACTTCGAGCATATAGCGCAGCTGCTCAAAGGCGTTAGTTTTTGGTTTTTTACAAATGGTACTTGATCTGAAAATCGCGTTTGCATAAACGTTGGACCAGTTTGTGAACATAGCTGTTGGATCATTCCTGCTGCACTGAGACTGGGTTGTGAGTTAAACGGCATGTAAGTCTTTCCACAGCCCCGACGAAATTGTTCTGCGTGATTTGGTTCATTCCCAGGTTTGAACAACTCAAATCTGGACTTTCTTGTCTCGCCATTTTCGACAGTGAGGCATCCGAAGCAAGCTGTGCCCGCCGTATTGAGTAAGGCTCGAGAAGCCAAGCCGTAAGCATCAATCCAGCCGTGAATCAAAGCGGGCCTTTTTGAATTCCACTGAGCTGTATTTACCCAACGTGATAGATTAAGTGAGAATTCGGTGTGACCCGTTGCGTCTATAATTACGTCCCAGCGTTTTACGATATCTTCTTTACAAAAACTACCATGACCAACAATGGAGTTGGCGATACCTTGGTTATCGAGAAAATGTTTTAGGGCAAAAGACTTTTGCTCTTGTAAGTATTCAACATCAAGAAGATGCCGGCCAAGGTTTCCTGGGCCAAGGATGTCATCATCGTATAAATGCAATTCGCCTTTAGTACCAGACCCAGCTCCGATTTGAATTAATGAGTGTGCTGTATAACTACCAATTGTGCCACAACCAATTAATGCCACTCGCTGGCCTTCAAGTCCCTCGTCATTAGCCGTATTTCTATTACGCTTTACAATAAAACTAGTTGAGACGTCTTTTACATTTGCTCTTGTGAATGATCGTGTGAGTTTGGCAATGCTTGATATGGCTTGATGAATATTATATTGTCGTTTTTGTGATTTTTTTGCACTATTCTTTTTTGGTTTGAATCGTTGGATAATCGGGATTGATTCTTTTGTCATATCAACAGAGAATCCGATGTCTTCCTCTTGATATCTAAAGCTAATAAATATTATTCCTTTTTTATCAACATACTTAACTATCTTATGTATAAGAGAGCTTTTTGCGTCAGGATTGACGCTTGATAACCAGTCTATAAAATTACTGAAGTTTTTTGGTGGCCAATCAATATGATGAGGTACAACCGGGGGTTGCTTAAAATCAACGGGAATAAAGATCCCTGTACTTTGTAATTTTTCACCTCTACGTTTTTTTATCCACTGATTGGCATCTTCTATGGTGTTTGAAAGTACTACTTCTGCTTCTTCCTCTCCGTTAATTGATAGGCGCTTGTAAAATACATACATTCCGCTTTCCCTATCGTTGCTAACATCGAATACTTGGTATTCTCCTTTCCAATATGATGTTAGTTCTTGTTGAAAGTCGCGAGATGTGATGATGTCTTTTCCCCATTCCTGAATGCGGGTTTTGATTGCCTCTACAAATGTTGCTAGCGTTGTTTCTGGGTCAATGACCCATAAGCTGGTTGTCTCCTCGTCCAAATAGCAAAGTGATTTGTCACTATTAAGATGTGGTAGAAACTTGCTCTCTAGTTCAGGAGGAAGCTCGTGCGTATTCCACTGAAGATGATCACCGCCAACGATTAAACATGATCGCTTTTTCTTCCTAAGCATTCAGAATGTTCT
>MDLC01000106.1 GCA_001723645.1 Candidatus Endobugula sertula
GCCAAAGTATTTAAAGGTATGACTTGCTATGAGTGAATCGACGGCATCCGATACTTTTTGTCCATCACTTGAGCTGTGGAGTTCGGCTTCATAATCGAGGTAAACACTAGGCAGTTCCATTTTATTCATGAAGTCGATGATACGGGAATTTGCTTCATCAATGTTCTCTTGGGAAAAGGACCAATTGATTCTTTTTATAGAAAAGCTGAACAGTATCGCCAGTAGTGTTTAGGGGGTTTGTTATTTCGTATTAACTTGAGATTTTAAGAATATACGCAATAGAAGATGACTGGTGAAATACACGCATCCGAGGGCTATCCTAGAGCTCTCTGCAAGCAGAAAAAACAAAATTAGCCCGAATTGAAATGCTCAATAATAAGCATAAAACAATACTGTTAGGCGCGGTAGCAGTTACTGTATTCATCAATGTTCCTCGACTTTTAATTATCCTTCGCAAAAATCAACTTGCCAATCAGTTTGGGGTAACCTTCGAAGATGTGTTATTGAGAAGCATTGTGATGTTTTGCTTTGCCTGGTTATTACTGAGCTTTAATTTGATATGGAAAAGCAAATGGAAAGGGCAAAAGATAAGAAGCCTGTTTGCAACAGATATTGTGATTAATATTGGAATTTTGATTTTAGGAGTAACTACCTTGACAATATTGAAGCAGGTCTTTGCTCCCAGCTTTTTGGAAGGAAGGCAGCTATTTTTAATGACCCTATTCACTTATCTCCTTGTACAGTTAATTCTATTGCTTATTGCCAGGGTCGTTAACCTCAATATCCTACATCAACAAAGTTTATTAGAGAAAGAACAGGCGAAACAAAAAGCCCTTCTACATCAATTGCAAGCATTACGCACTCAAATCAACCCACATTTTTTATTTAATGCATTGAATTCTCTTAATGCCTTGATTCGACAAAAATCAGAGAGAGCTTCTCCCTTTGTTGATAAGCTATCTTGGCTACTGCGTTCTACTCTGCAGCGAAGTAAAAAGGATTATATTCCTCTGCAAGATGAATTAGATTATTTGGACGCTTTCATTTTTTTACAAAAGGAGAGATTTGGCGAAAAATTCAATGTTGACATTCATATTCCAGAAGAATGGAAAAAGGAAATGATTCCGTCCTTTTCTCTACAACTGTTGGTCGAAAATGCAATTAAGCATAACGTGGTTTCCCAACGACAACCCTTGTTAGTTGAAATCTATCCAGAAGAAGAGTTTTTGATTGTAAAAAATAAAATTCATGAGCGACGAGATGAGGTGGAAAGTACTGGTACAGGATTGAGTAATCTTTCTGCAAGGTTTCAACTATTGAAAAAGAGAACTATCCAAATCCCAAAAGATGAACAATATTTTTCAGTAAAATTACCCATAGTTGAAAATGAGAGCAGTAATTATTGAAGATGAACTCTCAGCAGTTCTGAATTTAGAACATTTATTTAAATCTATTGAACCCCGTATTCAAACTATAGAGGTAATAGATACCGTAACTGATGCCATTCATTTTTTTGAAAATGAAAATGGATATGATATTGTATTCATGGATATTCATTTGGCAGATGGCAATTCCTTTGATATTTTGAAAGAAGTAGAACCAGTTGCACCTATCATATTTACAACTGCTTATGACCAATACGCCATTCAAGCATTTAAAGTAAATAGCATTGATTATCTATTGAAACCTATTCGAGAGGAAGAATTAAAAAATGCTCTCAATAAATTTGAACAGTCTCGAACATCCTCTCCTTCTGCATTTTCTCCTGAACAGGTCAAAGGCTTACTTGAATTATTGAAAGAACAAAAAAAAGTCTTCCGCAAATCTTATTTGGTGCAAAAGGGCGATACGCTAATTCCTATTGCCTCTGATGAGTTTGCATTCTTCTTTATAAAAAATGGAGTAGTACGTGGCACAACAACTGAAAATGTTAGTTATTACCTTGATGATAATTTGGAGGGCTTGGAAAACGAACTCGACCCTGTTAATTTTTTCAGAGCAAACCGACAATATCTTGTTCAGCGTTCTGCTATCAAAAACCTGACGGTTTATTTTAATGGACGGCTAATTGTAAATACCCGGCCTGAATCCAAAGAGCACATAATAGTGAGTAAAGCCAATGTTCCAAAGTTTAAGGCTTGGTTGAAACTAAGCTGAAATTCACCTTTACAAAAATTAGCTTCACCCACATCTGAAGTCGTTTCACTTCAATTTATCCACCCAGCATCCAATTAGCTTCTACTTTTGAACCCGTATTCAATCGCAAAACCATTGAATTATGGATTCAATAGGCGCAAAATTTTTTGGCATTTTACTTTTAGCTGTTGTTGCCGAGGCCATTTGGTCACATGTCAAAAAGAAAGGAAAAAGGAGATAAAGAAAAGGCGAAATAACTAAAGAAATTAATTTTTCAACGGGGACGCATATCTACTGTTGTAAGCAATTAAAAAAGACAAAAAATATGAGAAGAAAAATCTTAATTTCAGTAATAACAATTTTAACTTTTGTTTTAAATGCCAAATCACAAGATACGCTTGTGTCGGCTTTTTTTGGACTTGATAATGGACTACCAAGTCAATTGTGTAATCAACAAGGAAGCCTGTTAGATGGTATGCCTGTTAATTTTAAATTCCCATTAGATGCATCCAGTTTATCGGAAACTGATTTTGAAGTTTTAGATAGCCTTGGAAATATACATACCCCTATTTGTGCTTTTTTGGCCCCAGCTAATGAAAACGGAGAAAATCGAACTGTGCTTCTGTTAGGTGAATTTGGTACCGCTGTTACCAATCCACCTGTTGAAGTTAGAGTTGTAGGGGATTTATTTACAACTGATACTTTATCCGGAGAGTCCGCTTGTTCAGAAATCATAAACCTAAACGGAATCACTACCACGAATGTTATTCCGCTTGATGATGGACCAAGTTTATTCTTTGCCCAAAGAATTGATGGCAATCTGAATGAATGTAATTCAGGAACACAAACGATTCAAGTTGCTTGGAATGGTGGCATTACACCGTATATAAGTGGTGATACCGAATCTGACTTATTTCAGTACTATATTGGCTATTCTGACAGTTCTGGAGTTCTAATACCGCATGTACCTATTTCGATAGCAGATATAAATGACAACGACAACTTTCACCAACTTTGTTTTTCTACAAGTGATGAAATTGTTAAAATTTCAATGATGGCTAACACGGTCGAAGACCCAAACCAAGACCCAAATTTATACAGCGAAATTGATGTTAGTTCCTGCACTACTTTGACAAGTATTGAAGAGAACCTTTTCGAAAAAGGGTATAAAATTTACCCGAATCCGTTTTCGGATGAAATTTTTGTTGAGAATCTGCTTGGTAATGAATACTTCATCATTTATGACTTCTTAGGGCGAAATGTTATTGAAGGAAAATGTTTAGGTACTATAAAAATACCTGAAACAAACTCAGGGATATACTATG
>MDLC01000107.1 GCA_001723645.1 Candidatus Endobugula sertula
CAAGGTCGAAAAAGGATGCCGTTTCTTGACAAGCCAGTTTCGCCACATAAGCAGTTTGGTTTGAGCTAGCCAGGAACTCATATTGAAACGGTAATGCAGCGTCCTCAAAGAAATAAAACAATCCTTAATCAGTTCCCCTGGCCACGAAAGCACCAATTAAAAGAAAACCACGCCACCTTGCTAACCAGCATTGGATACTCTTGAATATCATCCACTCAGCCGCTCATAACACTCCTTGTACGTAGTGGGCTTCGTATATCCTCAAACCAAATCCAGTGTTCGCATGAAATTTCACCTCGACAGCTTACGACGCTAGGTTCGCTATCTTGGATTCAGATTCAGACTAAGAGTACCTGTTCAAAGTAATAGTATGTTTTTAATTGCCAAAGCCTATATTGTAGCTCTTGATTTCAACTCGAAGCTCATCGATTAAATCTTTTGGGAACTTGACTATCACAGACAACGCCGGAAGCCATGTCGTGGGAGGGACATAAAAACGCAGATTTTTGGTTCAATTGGAGCGAGATCTATGAAAGGAGCAGGATATCTTTGTGCCTGATGTTGTGGCGACAGACTAATAGAAGAGGAAGACAAAATTATAGCGAGATTGCGTGCGTAGAAACGAAATAACGAGCATTTATAGGGAGTGAGGAGGATGAACTTGCCTTCACTATGATTACTGACGCTTTTGTTCTTTGGCGAACTCTATATGATCTGCACGGGTTAAGTTGGTCAAGTCTACGCAAACTGTTTGCCAGACACGTTTGCTTTGAGATATAACCACAGGAAACTCATGAGTGAATGGGAGTGATGAGTATCTGTATCCACTTATACCAATCCATGCATATCCGGCGACAATTGTGAATGCAAGGGTCCGTTTCTGGCACGCTTAGGTAATGGGCTTGCATGGGACGTTAAAAATGCAAGTATTAAGCTGTTTGAGTGCATATCTACTCCAGTCGTTAATGCCAAGTCATGATTGCACACATGATGTGATGGAAAATCCTTGGCTTGTCAGGTAGCGTATTTTAGGATACAATAGCAACAGTGTAGCTATTCTTTGGTTCTAATGTTGTTTCTGATAAACCATTCCTGATCACCCAATCCAATCAGCAATGGTGAGAAGTAGACAAGGCAAATGCCAGTCAAACATTAAACAATTGTAGTATGACAATGGAACCCATACAAAATAGCCCCGACACTAAAGCTCATCCCTTTTACTCAATCCGTCATAAACTATATCCAATTCCAGGTAATCGAGTTAACAATGAGATGGTTGCAGCTAATCTGATGCCTTCTCGTAGTTTTGTGCCAATCCTTTGCTAGAGTTCCCGGAGTAGCGCCGATGTGAAGCAGGTACGATCATATAATACACTGAATGGTTTGGATTATGTTCAGATCAACCTGTTATTGTTGCAGGAAGTTAGTTTCCCTGACTGTCACCTTGATACACGGAGGCTTTTATTGGCCATTGATGATGGTGTCCAGTGAGTGAGAGAGTGAGTGAGTGAGTGAGTGAGTGGGAGAGTGAGTGAGAGAGTGGGAGAGTGAGTGAGAGAGTGGGAGAGTGAGAGAGTAAGAGAGTGAGTGAGTGAGTGAGTGGGAGAGTGAGTGAGTGAGAGAGAGAGTGAGTGAGAGACAGAGTGGATGAGTGAGTGGGTGAGTGAGAGACTTTCTCTTCGTCTGTATTAAATTTGATTAAAGTGAACGGATATGACTAATTTTGGTCTAACCCAGTAGTAACATTCTAAGCAATTCCGATTCTCTTGTTCTTCTTGTTGGTCTCAAGTGTTTTGATTCATGACGCATAAAATTAGAAATACATTATATTTATTCTGTATTTAGCCAACTCTAGTGATATTTCTTTAAAACTCGCGGTTTTATTAAAAAAGTGGAAGCAAGTGGGATGTCATATCTCGCTACCTTAAAACAAAAATATTGGTTTGCTTACCAAATCTGAAGTTGTCGTTCATGACTTGGGTAATCTCTTCTAATAATAATGATGAGTAAATACAGTCAAGACTACTTTTTTATTCAAAAAGAAAAGGATTTAGATGGATTGCCATTTTTAAGGGCAAATGCAAGTACAGTTGATCGTAAGTTTGAATATGAGCGGCAGCAGCCAGGTACGCCTCCTTTGGTATTTTACAACACTTGAATAGAGCCTTATGCAAAAGCAGATATATTGGTCACAACGGATATTAGAAAGGCACTGCTTGACCTGGATATTTCTGATTTTTTTACTCATCCGGCGGTATATATTCATGCTGATGATGAATGGTATGAGGATTATTGGTTTTGTACATTTACTGAAGAGTTTGATTGCTGGGATAGGGATAAATCTGACTACAGAGCACAAAGTGAAAGATCTGTTGTTAGACACAAAGAGCTTGGCCTAGTAGGAGAAAATCACTTTATATTCAAATACCGACTGAACGAGCATTTGTTGGATGAAACGCCACTCAATGAGACATTGTTTTTTAAGATGGGCGGTGGTAGTGGAAAAGTGACTTGCAACAAATCCATAAAACATTTGTTTGAAAATGAAGGAACACAGCTAACTTTAGTAGAAGAGTGGTGATTTTTTCTTATTAAAAAAGACCACTCTGTATCAAACTTTATATTGTCTGTGAGGCAGGTTAGTCACCTTCGCAACGATTCTGACAGGTTGTGTAACAAAACCAGAAAATCCTGTTGTTATCGCAGAAGTCAGTTTTGGGGGCAGTCTCGATAATGCCACTTACGAGTTAGCACACGTCACATTAAAAGACATGGAAAGGAAATGATGGAGAAAGTCTGGTAATGAAGAAACTGCAAAACCTGTCGCGTGTCATACGATTAACATCCCCATTGACATTGCCCTCGCAGCTGAAAAAATCAGGTTTCTCAATGAAGCATTTTTTAATGACTATCCATAAGACGAAGAAGGCTCAGGCGTTGTAAACATTGATATAAAAAAGGAGACAGTGCATAGGTATATGTTCAAAGTACCTACTAATCGACCAGCGAGTATCTCTCTAACAAATATTGAACAAGAATTGCATTGGACATGTTGGTAATGATATCGAAAGCTGTCAAGCGGGTGATTATCCAGGTTTGATTTCAGGTTTCGCTCTTTGTTTTTGAAACGCAACGAGTTATGTGGCGTGTCAAATAGATTAGCTTGGGCTTGTCATGTCAAATGACTCACATATAGCTTCA
>MDLC01000108.1 GCA_001723645.1 Candidatus Endobugula sertula
ACACCATTAGATATTGACCGTCTGACCAATAAGATTTTGAGTCAGTTTCGCTTTCAACCCGTAAATGGAACATAGCCGAGTCGAAGAATTTAATGAATATGCACAAGAGATAAATAGTACTATTACTTCAATTTCGGCAACTATTCTGGAGAAAATAGAAAGCTCTGATGTAACTTTAGAAAAGCAAAAATATACAGTAATTGCTGATGAGTTTCAAATAAATAAATAAATACGGAGTCAATAAATAAATAAATAAATAATAAATAAATAAATAAATAAATAAATAAATAAATAAATAAATAAATAAATACGGAGTCAGGTCTTTCATTGTGCATCTGTGCAAAACCCAAGACCTGACCCCCATCGTTCGTAAAGACACAAAAAATCCCTCCATCCCATTTGACCAATGGTAATATTCTTAGTATCCCCACTAAATTAAAAGAATGTTGGATTACAAAAACAAGATATCTTTAAATAGTTAGTTTTTCAAAAAACTTTGTTGTAAAATTAAACTTTAGATAAATGGCAGTTGACATGAGTAGCTTTGACGAAAATACATCTGAATATATTTCTAAGACTTTTAATAAATTAGATTTAAGCTTTAGAGAATTAAAAGATATAGAGTTTGATTCATGCAAGTTCGTTAACTGCGATTTTAATGAATCAATATTTTACAAATGTAAATTGATAGACTGTGAATTTGAAAAATGTAACCTCAGCCTGATAAAGCTTAACTACACTCGTCTTCTTGATGTTTTTTTCGAAGATTGCAAGATTATAGGTGTTGATTGGACTAAAGTGGATTGGCCAAATATAATACCAAGCTCTCCTGTAAAATTTTCTAAGTGCATTATTAACGACTCTTCTTTCTTTGGTTTGAATTTGAAAGAAATCATGATAGAGGAATGTAAGGCTCATAATGTTGACTTCAGGGAAGGGGATTTCAGAAAAGGATCTTTTGACTATTCTGATTTATCTAACAGCCTATTTAACAACACGAATATTTCTTCAGCTAGTTTTGCCGAAGCAAGTAATTATGATATCGACATTAATTACAACAAGCTAACCAATGCTAAATTCACCAAGCATGAAGCAACACGACTTTTAACTAGCTTAAATATACAATTACTCGACTAAGTTAATTAATTACAACCCACCTTTTAGTAGACAAATATTTATGAAAACAGCCATTGTGTTAGGCTCAACCGGTTTAGTCGGAAAAAACATAGTCAATCAGTTGATAGAAGATGATGGTATAAAAAATATTATTGCCATTACACGCCAACCGGTTGAATTCACTTCGAAAAAATTAGTCAATAAAGTTGTTGATTTCGAAAAGCTAGATCACTTTAATTATGTCTTTCATGGAGATTTACTTTTCTCATGCCTTGGAACAACTATAAGAAAAGCAGGTTCAATAGAGGCCCAACGAAGAGTTGACTTTGAATATCAGTATAAAGCGGCAGAAATTTCATCTAAGAATAATGTAGAACATTATCTTCTTGTTTCATCAAGTGGTGCAAACCAAAAAAAGCTCAAGTCAGTATCTAAAAATGAAGGGAGATCTGGAACACGCAATTCTCGATTTACCTTTTAAGCGAATTAGTATTTTTCAACCCTCTCTACTTGTTGGAGAGCGTTCTGATTTTCGCTTAGGAGAGACCATTGGCAACTGGTTATTTCCTATTTTATGCCTTCTGAAAATACCGGCCAATAAGAGGTGAAGATGTGGCAAAAAAAATGCTATTGGTTAGTCAATCATTGGGAAGCCCCAGAGAATATTATAAACTTGATGAAATATTTTCTACTTAAGTAGTTAACCATATAGAGTCGAATAGATCTAAAAAGTTATTAACTATGACAGTGCAGAGCTATTGAGCCTAAGATCATGACAACCACGTATATTCCACAACAGTATTTAATATACTAACTGAGATAATTATTCGCTTGTTGTTAGATCAGTATATTGCTGATAGAGGATAGTATGAATAATAAAACTATTCATGGTAGCTGCGCCTGCATTGATAAAGAAGACTCTTTACTCTGGGTGACTTTGGATACCGTTATGGGTGATTCCGGAGTGCGTCCGGAAGCTCATATTTTTGTGGGCTCCTCAAAAGCGCCATGGTATGAGATAACGGATGACTTACCTCAATTTGATGAGTGGCCACCAGAAATCTCTGATTTTTTTGGCCGCTTTGACTAGCTCAAATCTCATTAAAAAAAAGAGTCAAGGTGTCTTGAGTCTTATCCTTATCAAATATAAAGGTAGTTAGCATATGAACCGTCGTAAAAAGGGTAACCAAATTCTAAAATCTCGTATCAAAAAAGCTAAAGCTAAGTTAGCTCCAAAAAACAAACCAAAATATATTAGTAAAGCCGAGCAAGCAAAGTTAGCCGAAATTCCTGATCAGCATACAGTTTCTGAAGGCTAGCCTTACTAGACATTGAGGCCCCATATCTAATATAAGTATGCGCCTCAAAAAGCTTATAGAGTTCAGACTCTACTAACGGATTACTATTCGCTATAAAAAATCGAAGGTGTAATATGATAGCCGTAATTTTTGAAGTATTTCCTGCAGAAGGAAAAATGCAGGAATACATAGATATCGCATCAGAATTGAAACCCTTACTACAAGATATTGATGGGTTTATTTCAATTGAGCGATTTTCTAGCTTAACTGATGAAAGTAAAGTTCTTTCTTTATTGTTCTGGCGAGACGAAAAAGCGATTGAGACATGGCGAAACATCGAAAAACATCGTTTTGCTCAGAGTAAAGGGCGAGATGGTATTTTTAGTAATTATCGTCTGAGAGTTGCTGACGTTAACAGGGATTACAGTATGACTGATCGAGGCCATGCTTCTATGGATAGTAAGGCTGTTCATCAGTAAACTATTTAGAAGGCGCCAATCTGACAAATACTGCATTCTCTCCCAGCCAATATGATGGACTCGTGACAGAATTCAGATTGAGACATCGGGAAAAACTATCGAGCAATCATTTAGCACTAAACTAGCACAGCAGATCTGACTCATGTGAGGTTTTGGGCAGCAAAATCTGCACTCTACTTTTCAATAAGCATAAAAAAAGGCATTACCTTTGCAGGTACTGCCTTTTTTTGATTCTCAATCCAGGGATTGAGAGTAGTTCTGTATAATTACAGTACTATGATATCTTCTGCCTGAG
>MDLC01000109.1 GCA_001723645.1 Candidatus Endobugula sertula
TGATTATACAAAAACACAATAGCAGCATTCAATGCTCCCTGCACCCCATCTCCCCCAGTAGCCTCAGCCGACAAATAACCTGAAACCATAGTAAGTGCGATTCCTTGTTCATAACTTAGAGTATTAGCCTGTGCATAACTTCCAGTAGCACTACTAATCAACCCGCTGGCAAACCCTGCTGCAAACTTATCACCGCGCAAATCACTAATAATTCCCTGAGTGATACCATGTGCTGCCGCTTTAACCGCTCAATGCTCAAAATTAATACCAGCAACAGTTTTTAAACCACCCACTCCATTAGCCACACCCGCAGTCAATCCAGCCCAGGCACCCGCCTCCACCGACACCTTTACATCCCCCGTCTGTAAAAACGCCACCGTCGTTGCCGTTTTGGCTGCACTGGCTGCTGCCCATACACCAGGATCTGTCCCAGGATAAAACGGCCCACCCTGCCCTGCCAAGGCCGCACTTAACACTAAGGGGCGCTGACTGAATGGGCGGCAACCCAAACAGCCAGCTAATCACAACAACCTGTAGACGAGGTTATTATGACTAACGAGAAGCATACGTCAGGCGAACGCCTGCCACAAACTAAAACACAACAACGGCAGCTAAAAGTCAGAGAGGAGTACCACTCCTACCAACTGAGCCAGAACGGCCACCAACGCACACCCATTGGGGAGATTCACCTCAAAGACCATTGGTTAATCCAAGCAGGATTTGAGATTGATTCGCCGGTAAAGGTCAGAGTGATGGAGGGGTGTTTGGTTTTGACTAGCGAACTGTAATAATGAGGCGACCATGATTAAAAAACTTACTCTAATTCTAGGAGCTATCTTCCTTATAACATCACATACCCAAGCCCCCTAATATAAAGGCCAAAAATCATTTGATATAAAAAAAACATTCGACGAGATTAGAACTAAAGAAGGAGCCATAGTTTCAGAAGAAACCGGACTATGGAGAGTTGACATCCAAGAAGAAGCTAGCGTTTATTTCTTCACAAAAGAAGACCACTTTGCCTATCCAACAGTGGTCATTCGAAAAATCATTGAAGAGCAAAACGCCATTAACATTAAAACTACTGGTTACACTGCCGCCGATAAGAAAATATTTGAAGGATGGTTAAAGCAGTTCCAAGAACAAGATCAACTTATAAAACAAAGCCTCCAGCAACAATAGTTAAATTTGACTACTGTAAAAAATCCAAAACACTAGGGCCAGAATCAAAACTTCGACTCCAGACACCCATGAATACCATTTATAACGGGCGTGTTTTAGATTAATCAATGAAACCAAAGAGAGAGCTAAAGATAGTGGTACACCTATCACAAATAGGCGTACCACTATTGCTCCAACATCCCTACTAAGATTTAATAAGCCAACAGCCTCACTGAGAAAATAAATACCTATCAGCAACAAGACCGAAATAAATATTACGTCTGTCAGTCTTCCCAATCCAAACCAATTCATCATTGCTGGCTCATGTAATCAAAAATATTATTGTCCACACCCTCCCATAACGAATCAGAGAAGAACTCATTTGTTCTCGGGAAAGTGCCAGTTCCTTCACCATAGGTATGAATCGTTACACTCAAAGCATCTTGAGTAACCCACCTTCGAACAATATCTGGATGAAGTATATGTTTTCCTTCTAGAGTCACATTAATTACCTGAGCACCGCCATCATAGACTTCATGGCGCACAGTACCAACAGGAATTGCAAAGCCCGTTTGCTCATCAACAATAGGCTGGCCTGATGCTCCTGGCGCTGGGTATCTCAACAAGCCAGCTTTACCATTTGCAAACGTACAACCTGCAGAAGTTTTCAGGCAGGAATTAGAACCGTAGTAGTGATGGAACTTTGGATGGGATTCATCAAAAATCGGAACGCCGTCATCATCATAGCTAATAACTCCATTTCCCTTTTGTGCAGACCCATGCCCATGATGATTATACAAAAACACAATAGCAGCATTCAATGCCCCCTGCACCCCATCTCCCCCAGTAGCCTCAGCCGACAAATAACCTGAAACCATAGTAAGTGCGATTCCTTGTTCATAACTTAGAGTATTAGCCTGTGCATAACTTTCAGTAGCACTACTAATCAACCCGCTGGTAAATCCTGCTGCAAACTGATCACCGCGCAAATCACTAATGTCAGGGTGATGGAAGGGTGTTTGGTGCTCACCAGCGAACCGTAAAAACTAAAAAGCCCTAGTTTTTGAACTAGAGCTTTAACAGATTATCAGGCTTTCTTTTTACGATGAATAAAGTCTTCAAATTTTACAAAGTCAGCAACTGTATTGACCGGATCTTCGTATGCAATGTTGGCCTCTACTTTTTGAGAATGAATATACTCGTAAAAGTCTTCTGTTGAGATTGAATCGCCTGCTGATAGCGGGAACCTCCGACCAATATCTCGGCCTATAACATCTTCTAAACGAAGCTTATCTACCGGAACAGAAAATATTTCTGACACCTTTTCCAAAGATTCTGCAAACAGCTCCGGCCTAATATCACCTTCAGAACTCACATATATTGAAAGCAAATCAGACGAGGATAAGCTCTCTCTTGCCTGTAGTTTTCTCTTAGATGAATTTAGAAAAAACAAACAAAAACCACCTATTACTGCGGCGAGAACTATTAAAAATACAAAATTCATATTTACTCACCCGTGCAAACTACGGCACATCGCCCAATAGTTCCCCAGTCATAAAAACCTTCAAATACCAATAAAGGAACCGCTACAGTATTTAACACTCTTCCTATTACACGCATACCCTTGGACAATCCAGCGGCACTTTTTCCGTGTTTGGCGCGAGTTTCCAAACCTGCTCGACTAAGCCTTGTCGTATCTTTACTTATATTTGGATTATTGTTTGCACCACCACGTTTAAGCTCTGTTTCGGTCTTAGATACTGGAGCACCGCCAGCAGCTCCAACAAGAGTTCCTAGTGTCGCTTCCAGGTCAAATCTATTTTCTTCAACACAAGAAGCAAGGCACATCATATATTGACCATCGCCACCAGAATCTTGACTTGTAGCAGCTAAATTATTTGAAGCCCCCTTTTGTGCAGACTCATGCGCATGGTGATTATACAAAAACACAATAGCAGCATTCAATGCTCCCTGCACCCCATCTCCCCCAGTAGCCTCAGCCGACAAATA
>MDLC01000110.1 GCA_001723645.1 Candidatus Endobugula sertula
AGAACATTCTGAATGCTTAGGAAGAAAAAGCGATCATGTTTAATCGTTGGCGGTGATCATCTTCAGTGGAATACGCACCTGCTGCAGTTCGACAGCTGATCCGTATATTAATGGTGTGTCATCAGGAAAATCCCGCAAAATAGATATGTCCATCTCTGAACTCTTAAGGGCGGATGTTGCACTTAAGGATAAATCGATACTGCGATTAAGCAGTTCGACCAGATTAATGGTGTCCCAATTGGTGTGGCTACGCGAAAACTCCAACATATTAGTCACAATTTTAGCGGCCCGTTCTCCGGCCTCTTTCACCTCTTCTATGAAAGAAGTGATCTTTCTTTTCTCAAGGTAGTTGTTAATCACCTGTAAATCGATACCCATGTCTTTCGCTAGTGCTGTATTTTCAGGTAGAGCGTCAGATAGACGCCGTTGGATATTCTGTATACTTTGTAGCATAGTACTTAAGGGGTTATTGATTTCATGTGCGACACCCGCAGCCAACTCTCCTAGAGAACCCATCTTTTCATTCTGTATAATCATATTCTCAAGGCGAATTCGAGAGGTAACATCATCGATTCGAATCACAGCACTATCGCTATCGAGGGTATGAAGGGGATAAATGGTAATATCTTTATAACGGGCATGACTGCCGTGACCATTTTGAACAGCTTCTCTGCGTTGTGGTGCTTTCTTGTCTATCGCACTCTGAATAACCGAAAGATTGATGCCTTGAATATCAATCATATTAAATAGGGGTTTCCCAAGGGCCTCATTATGGCTTATTTGGGTCTCCGCTTGAGCAGCCGTATTCCAATGAGTAATGTCGCCGCTTTTATTTACCCCAATCAATATGGAAGGCATGGAATTAATAATGCTTTGTAAGTAATCCTGAGTCTCCTTTAATAATTCCTCCGTAATCTCATGTTTGGCAATTTCTTCAAAAAGCCTATTATACATATTGTATAACTTACCTTTACGCTCAGAAACTTCTTTATTTTTCTGCTCGTAATGCTCGTCTAACGCTTGTTCTTTGGCTTTCAGTGCTTGCTTATATCGAAGCAGGTGCAGACTTATAGCAATGATAGGGGCTAATATTAGGAAAATGATGATAAGGGTGAAGTATAAAGGTAAACCCACGAATGGTAGTTGCAGCATCATTGATTTATTGTGTTTTTAATAGAGTGTATACCATGTAGAGTAATTATACATAGTCCTTCACGGGAAAGGAGTTCGATCATCATGTTGATGTTAAAAGCCTTGTAAAATTATTTGACAAGCTGGGCCAATCCGGTAGAATTCGCCCCTCGCATCTAGGGTGGTTAGCTCAGCTGGGAGAGCGGCGCCCTTACAAGGCGTAGGTCACAGGTTCGATCCCTGTACCACCCACCAAAGTACTAGATGTGCACATTCTACGGACCGGTAGTTCAGCTGGTTAGAATGCCGGCCTGTCACGCCGGAGGTCGCGGGTTCGAGTCCCGTCCGGTCCGCCACGTAACGTTTTGATTTATAAAGACTTTTTATTTTTTCTTAAGTTTTTATCCAATTCCTCCATTTTTGCAAGCTGTGCTTAAGCGCCTAATTCGTCGATCCATTCAGCATAGGTGTGGTAGAACATACCCAATTTATAACCGAGCTGTTTAGCGGCAAACGCCGGTTCAATGCCTTTGGTGAGCAGCTCACTGACGTGGGTATGACAGCAGGTATAGGGAATACGATAGCCTTCGCTCGTGCTCTCTTCTAAGCGCTATTAAACACATCAGTCTCCAAATAAGGCCCCCCATTTGCGTTAAACCCTGTTGAAAGCATGTTGGTTGGTTATTTAATAGGTGTCGTAACCTCACTCGTTGAGATGTTTTGTTAAACAATTAATGGGTTAATCAGATGTTCCTATACCGAGTACAATCATTATTTATTTTTCTGTGGAATAAGGATCTTCCGCCAAAATATAAGCCCTTAAATCCGCTTTTTGAGGTTGAGATTGTAACCAATCTCTTACCTCCTTAACCTTTGCATAGGTCTCTTTACCAAATTTAGAGGTATACAATTTCTGAAAATTTTCCTTAGCTGTTTCAGTACGTAATTGATGCTGCCATGATTGGGTGACTATATGATTTAATGATCCCGCCACACCTGAGGTTTTCAGTAATGCCCATTCTCCTTTATCTAACCAAATACCACCAACTGCCGCACTATAATCTATTCGATGATTAGTTGCTGAGGAGATCTTAAATTTTAACAGTAATGCCCCCGTTACTGGGCATAAGAGTGCCTGCGGTGATTCGGTAGGCTCTTCCTCTACTTGGAGATCATTAGCAAATTGATATTCAGGATTTTTTTCTTTCCAAGTCACAAAGTCTTCTATCAATACCCAATTACCTCCGCAGTTATTACAAATATGCGCTCTAAAGAGGCTATCAATAAATCCTGGAATGAATTGACCTTCTTTACATTTTGTACACTTCATAGATTATTACCTTTTAAAGCGTCAAATCGATAGACTAAAAGTAGTTTTCTCTTACCTCAGAAATTTTATCTTGCATTTTCTGAGTAAGCTCGTCTGGATTTAATCGATTTATAAGTTAATTCTATATAATCACTACTCATACCCTTCTCCTAAATAGGTTTTTAATTAAACACTATTCCTGCTTTAAACTTGGCTTCTTTAATTGACGAGCCTTTTTAGTTAAATCAACTATTTCAAAATAGGTGCGTAGATCCAACGCTAACTTTCTATTCATTTTCTTAATCATTGGTTTGGCCATCAAGTTAATTTCTTCTGCAATTCTGAGTAACGATTCATTGGCAAGTGATTCATTCTTAGAAGATAATGCCTTTTCAGCTTTATCCAATAATGTATTCATTGTATCGGCTATTCATGTTCTGGTCTAATTGAATTGGACACTCTAATTTCAGACAATACTGTCAATAATGGGAGTGTTTATGAACGAAAAACGCACCTACAAGCGATACCCACCATCCTTTAAAGAAGAAGCCGTGTCCTTGGTGACTGAACAAGGTTATACCGTCATTGAAGCGGCTAAATCGTTAGGAATTCGCCCTAACCAACTCTATGACTGGAAAGCTAAACTGGAAGCAGAGAAGTTGGGAGAAGCTTTGTCTGTTGATGAGTGCGAAGAGCTAAAACGTTTGAGT
>MDLC01000111.1 GCA_001723645.1 Candidatus Endobugula sertula
GATACCCCTGATAAGATTGCAGTATGTCAAAGAACGCCTGATCGCCGGGGCGGATCAAACGGTCGGTGAAGTTGTGCGGGTGCGGATTGCAGCGTTCGCCGGAAATGGCGTTGATTGCCTCAACATCGTCCGAGCCCATCTCGTAGAGCATCTTGTTGGAGAGCGCGACGATATCGTTCTCGCGCACGCCCGGTTTCAGCTCTTCGTAGATCATGTGATAGACGCCATCGACCATCGAGGCAGCCTGCGTCAGAAGTTGGATTTCGTCCCAGTTCTTGATCTCACGCGCTGCCAGCATGATTTGCTGACCATCAACAACGTGAATGCCCTCTTCCTGCAGCGCGTGGAACATCGCGGTCTCTGCATAGTCGACGCCCACGGGCATATCAGCCATGCCCGCATCCTTGATCAGTTGAGCGATCATCTTGGCGTATTTCTTCATCAGGCCGAATTCGGGTGGGATGGTGCCGCGCATACCGACGACGCCTGCCAGGCAATGATCGGGCTCCAGCCAGTCGGAATAGCGTTTGTGGTGTACAGCGGCAGAGCCGAAATCCCAGACGTAGGGGCTGTCATCGCCGGTCAGCAGGCAGAAACGGCACATCTTGTCCCGTTCCCATTCGCCAATTTTGGTCGCGGACACGTAGCGGATGTTGTTCACGTCGAACAAAAGCAGCGACCCGGCATTGGAATTCTGCAGGGACTGCCGCGTGCGGGCCAAACGATAGCGGCGCAGCCTATCGTGATCGACCCGGCGCTCGAAATCGACAGAGCTATGACCCCAGGCAGGGATTTTGTCGCGCCACTCCCAATTGGTTTCAAGATCCTGCGGGGTAAGCAGGTTCGGCATAAGGGCATTGCCCGGACGTTCTGACATAGGAAACTCCTTTCGGGTCCGCAAAGCGCACCCGCATGTTTTGAAAATGCTGGGGTTGAGGGCTTTAGGTCGTGGCCCAACCGCCATCGATTGAGATCATCTGACCGGTCATGTAATCGCTGTCGTCCGATGCGAGGAAAGACGCGGTGCCTACGATATCTTTGGGGTAGGACACGCGCTTGATCACGAGGGCGCCGTCAACGATATCCTCATAGGCCTGGCCTTCGCGCTCCTTGAATCCGATCTCGACCAGATCCTTATCCAGCTGTTCCCACAGCGGTGTGACCACCACGCCCGGCGCATAGCCATTGACGGTGATGTTGTGCTCTGCCAGCCCCAGAGCGCCGCATTCCGTCAGCGCCAGGCAGCCGTATTTGGAGGTGCAGTAGACCGTCACATCAACCAGCGGCTTTTTCGACGCAATAGAACCGACATTGATCAGCTTGTAGGGGTGATCATCCATCGGGCCTTGGGCGATCATCTGGCGGGCCACTTCCTGCATGCCCAGCCACATCGCCTTGGTGTTGACGTTCATGATCATGTCCCAGTTGTCTTCATCAATATCCATGAAGAATCGGGGCTTGTTCAGGCCCGCGTTGAACAGGCCAACGTTGATCGACCCGAAGGCCTCAACCGTGGCAGCCACGGCAGCGGCATTGTCTGCGCGGCTGGTGACATCCATTTTGATCGCAATGGCTTGCCCATTGCCTGCCGCGTTGATTTGATCTGCCACGACCTGTGCAGTGTTGAAGTCCAGATCACCGATACAGACGTTGGCGCCTTGTGCAGCAAAGCTTTCGGCATTGGCCTGACCCATGCCACGTGCGGCACCGGTGATGAGAATATTTTTACCTTTGAGGCGGTTGGGGTCCATGGTTGTCTCCTCCTGATGTCACGTAGACCTATGTTTTTTTATGACTGCGTCCGCGCGCTCCTGGGCGCGACGCAATGTTTCTGACGGTGTGATCAACCCGCGCAGCATGTCGTGGAATTCCTCACCGCAGATCTGGATGATCTCGGCGATCTCTGGCACGGGTGGACGCGGCCAGAATTGCAGTTCGTCGCGCCACGACATTGCATCGACTGCTTCAAACACCGGCGACAAACGGCGCACATCCGGATCAGCGCCTACCGAGTAGCGCGGATTGGTTCGGCTGCCGTTTTGCACGTAGAGTTTCTGTGCCTCGGGAGAGGTAAAGACGCGCAGCGCCTCAACGGCCGCGGGCACACGGTCGGGCGGCAGATTGGCAGGGATGCCCATGATATAGCCGCCAACAGGCGCAATCGGGTTGGCACCGGGTCCTGCGGGATGAGGCAGATAGCCCGTCTGTCCGTTAGCGGGTGAGTCCTCGTCCAGTTCGAAATACGGGGCGAGCAGCGTATAGCCATAAGCCATTGCGATACGGCCCGCCGCGTAAGGTCGCACGCGTTCATACCAGGACATCGACAAGATATCGGGTGGTGAGTACTTTAGAAGTTCCAGTAGAAATTCACCGGCACGCAGGCCCGCATCCGTGTCGATGGTGACGTTGTAGCGCCGATCGGCCAATTGGTCCGTAGCAAAGCCACCCGCGATAGGTGGCAGATCGAAGACCGGCTGGCCAAAGTCGGCAAGCGTCATCAGGACAGTGTGGCCAAGGGCTGTCCCACGCGCAGCATTCCAGGCAATACCGTGTTGGCCGCTTTGGGGATCGTGCAAGGCTTTTGCCGCAGCCAAAAGCGCGTCGGTCGTTGCCGGTGGTTCCAATCCGGCCGCCGCAAACAGATCCTTGCGGTAGAACAGAAGCTCCGGCGTTGTCTGCGCTGGCACGCCATAGGGCCTACCGCCCCAATGCGCAGCCTGCCAGCCAGCGGTGTGAAAATCGGCAGGGTCGAGACGCGCAACATCCATTGCGTCGTCAAGCGGCATCAGTATCTGGCGTTCTGCAAATTCTCCAACCCAGGGGAGGTCCACCGCGATAATATCATACTTACTTGCCTTGCGTTCAGCATTGCGAACGGCTTCCTCGTGTAGGCGGTCGATGGAAAATGCTCGTTGATGGATTTGCGCGCCGATTGATTGTTCAAACTGTCGCTTGAGATTTTCCATCACCATGAAAGTTGGGTCACCATGAACCAACACCCGCAAACCGCCTGCCAGCTTTAAGGGTTCAGACAAGACCTGAAGCGGTGGGATTGATTTGGCGCTCATATAGGATTCGCCAAAGTAGTAGTCTTCGGTATCGCCCGGTTTATTTCCCACGCCGAA
>MDLC01000112.1 GCA_001723645.1 Candidatus Endobugula sertula
ACAAGCACTTATAGTTACAATATCGTAAGGGTATGTTTTAAACGAAAAGATTGGTACATTTTGTACGCGGATTTACATATTCCTTCTGATGCATCAAATACGTCTGCATTGATTAAAAAGACCCTCGCCAATATTGTTCCCCCTTTAACATTAATTATTATTGTTTTAGGTTCTATTTTGACTGGTATCGCAACACCTACTGAGTCGTCTGCACTGGGTGCTGTCGGGGCCATTATTTTAGCTAAGCTCTACGGTAGATTATCTTTACCAATGATTTCGGATTCAGCTAAAGAAACGGTCAAAGTAACGGCTATGGTGTTTGCAGTGCTTATTGGGGCTACGGCATTTTCTATGGTGTTTACGTACTCTGGAGGCGATGAAATTGTTGAACGTGCTATGTCATCATTACCCGGTGAAAAATGGACGTTTCTATTATTGTCCATGTTAGTTATTTTTATATTGGGTTTTTTTATCGATTTTGTTGAGATTGCTTTTATCGTAGTGCCCATCTTGGCGCCAATTGCGGAGTTAATGGGATTAAATATGGTGTGGTTCGCTATATTGATTGCCATGAATCTGCAATCGTCATTCATGGCTCCTCCCTTTGGTTTCAGTCTATTCTATTTAAAGGGGGTGGCGCCTGCTGAAGTGAAAACAATGACGATATATCAAGGGGTAATCCCTTTTATTGTGATTCAACTATTTATTGTCGTATTGTTGGTTGTTTTCCCTGAATATTTGGGATTTGATTTTTCAATGGAAGGCTAATGTGACAGAAACCTGATGGTAGCGATGTCGGGAAACCCCGCACATTATTTAACGTCTCCCTAATAATGTTTATTATGCCGCTTTCGTTGCCCAATAACTGATAGGGCTGCAACACGGTAAGCTTCTGCCAATGTTGGAAAATTAAAAATACTTTCGACAAAAATATCAACGGAAGAATGAGATAATAATGCCATTTGTCCTATATGGACGAGTTCGGTTGCACCTTCTCCAACAATCATGACTCCCAGGATTTTTTCACCTTTACCGTCGCAGACTATTTTTAGCATACCATCCTGAATGCCGGATATTTGTCCTCGTGCAATTTCTTCAAATATCGCTTTGCCAACAATAATATCTCCATATTCTTTTCTTGCTGCACATTCACTCAGGCCTACAGACGATAATTCCGGGATGCCATAAATGCCTATAGGAATCATTTGGCCCATGGCACCTGTTTTGACATTATAGGCATTACAGGAAACGCGACGCCCCTGTTCCATTGATGTAGAAGCAAGAGCCGGTGGTCCGATAACATCTCCTGCGGCAAAAATACCTGGAACATCTGTTTGTAGGTAATCGTCTACAGAGATAAGCCCTTGTTCATTTAAGGTGAGGTTGATGTTTTCCAGTTTTAAATCTTTGACATTGGCAATGCGGCCTGCAGCGCAGAGCAGCTTTTCACTCTGTATGACCTCTCCGTTAGCACATTCGGTAATTACCTGATGGCCGTCCCAGAAAACTTTTTTTACCTGAGTTTCCCCTATCCAGTGGCCCCCCATGTGCTCAAAGGCATGGACAAAGTTGGCGGTAAGGTCTTTATCTAAAAAACCTAATGGTAAGGGATATTTGTCGACCATGGTGACTTTTACATCTAAAGCCTGAAAGATAGAGGCATATTCACTGGCAATAACTCCACCGCCTAGCACCGTTAAGCTTTTAGGAAGATACAACATCGACAGGATAGAATCACTATCGTAAATATGTTCGTGATCAATGGGAATATTAGAGGGAGTTCTAGGGTAAGAGCCCGTAGCAATAGTATATTGTTCTGCACGTAAAATGTCTGGAGTCCCTCTGGGTTTGACGATTTCAATATGGTGCTTGTCAATAAAGCTGGCTCGGCCATGAAATCGATCGATATGATTGCGTCGAATCTGTTTTTCCATAAACATGTCATGGGCTTTAAGTACTTCGTCAAGTCGATCAATTAACACGGACATTTCCAAATTATCAGTCAAAGAAAAATTGGATAATTCTGCATTAGCTCGCATATGGGTAATACGAAGGGCGTTTTCACGGAGTGTTTTAGACGGTATAGTCCCCCGGTGTACGCAGGCCCCTCCCAAATATCGATCACGTTCTATAAGAGTAACACGTTTTCCTAGTTTTGCTGCCTGCACTGCAGATTTTTGGCCTGCCGGCCCACTACCAATAACGATTAAATCGTATTGCTTATTGGATGCTATGGTATTACCAGCTGTTTGATTCATATTGATAGTGCCCGTACTCCAGATTTAACCACGTCGGTTTTATTTAATAGTTCATCCACTTCATCAGGGTATAGGTTAACCAATTCTAGTGCTGGGGATTGTATTAATACATCGAGAGGGAAGTTTTCAGAGTCGATCATATGGTCAGCTATCTGGCTGCCAAATAGCACGGTAGCCGCTGTTTCTGCTGCGGTAGGAGCACTGTTAAAGTGTTTGTAATAAGTCATAGTTTCGCTAACGATATCGGGTAAGCCCCATTGATTCGCAACGATTTCAGACACTGGTGATTCATACTGATTAAATAGTTGTTGTAGATCGTATTCATCCATAATGCTCTCGTTTGAACTTCTGAAGTCCGCGACAGTTTGTAAAATAACTACTTTACCGATGCTGTGTAGGAGGCCACATAAAAAAGCGGCTTCGACGTTAAAGCGTAATGTACGGGCTATCTCTTTTGACCAAAACGCAGTAGCGAGTGAGTGGTACCAGATATCCTCAATGTGCTTTTCGTAGCCTGGTGCTTTAAAGAGTTTGCTGTTCATGGTGGTGGCTAATGCAATATTACTTATCTCTATCATTCCAAGTCTTGTAATAGCCTGTTGTAAGGAGACTAGGTTGGAGTGAGGGGTATATGCTGCAGAATTTGCAATATGAATGACATGTGCGTATTCCACTGAAGATGATCACCGCCAACGATTAAACATGATCGCTTTTTCTTCCTAAGCATTCAGAATGTTCTTTTTACGTTAAGTGATCACCTTCCGTCAAGGATGTCAGCACTTTTCTCATAGATTCCCC